>DATFEG010000009.1:0-14116 GCA_035251445.1 Gemmatimonadales bacterium
AGTTGGCGCAGGTGTTTACGGAGCGGCAGCGGACAGTAGAATCGAGCATCAACTACCTGGAGACGCTCGCGGCGAATTACGCGAAGCTGTCGCCCCAAGCCGAGCGCAAGGCTACCGACGTCAATGCCGTGGTGCGTGAAATCGTCGCGGGATCCACGGGCGTGAAGATGCAGCTGGCAGATGGTCTGCCGGCGGTGTCGGCCGACGCGTTGGTCCTGCGCCGGATTATGGAGAATCTTGTCAGCAATGCGATCGATAGTCTCGACGGGACGAAGGGCACCGTGTCGGTGAAGACCGAAAAGGGAAGCGGCATCGTGCGTATAGCTGTGAGCGACACGGGCCGCGGCATGACGAAAGCCGAGCTCGATCGTGCGTTCGACGATTTCTATACAACGAAGCCGGGTGGCACTGGGCTGGGGCTGTCGATCGTGCGCCGATTGGTGCTCGATTCGAACGGTTCCTTGAAAGTCGAAACCGAACCTGGAGAGGGCTCGAGGTTTATCGTGGAGCTTCCCGTTTGATTGCGCGAGTGAACTCTCGGCTCGGCAGCTGCCCTTGAACGGGCCAGCGTCGCGCATGCGACAGATGCCGAGTCGCGGCTTGAGCCGCGCAATCGGACCGAGACTGTTATGACCGTCGTCCTGATCGTGGACGACGTTCCAGCGATGGCCGAACAATACGCTTACGATCTCAAGCGGCTGCGCGGCTACGAGACGCTCATTGCGCAAAGCGGGCGAACGGCGCTCGAGAGTCTGACGCGCGATTCCGTCGATTGCGTCATTCTCGACCTCGAGATGCCGGCGATGGACGGCTTCGAGGTGCTGCGCTCGGTCGAGCGGCTGGGCCTGCGGGTGCCGATCATCGTGTACACCGGCACGGGGGACTATGAGCGTTGCGCGCAGGCCATTCGCCTGGGCGCCTACAGCTTCATCGACAAAGCCGAGCCGATGGAGCGCGTGGCGCAGGAGGTGGAGAACGCGATCGAGCGGCGGCGGCTCGAGACACAGGTCACGCTGCTGCGGCGTGGATTCGGGCTCGAGTCTCCGCTGGTCGGGACGAGCCCGGCGATCGCCAAGCTCAAAGAAGCGATCGTGCGCATCGCGCCGGTCCCGAGTCCCGTGCTCATCGTGGGAGAGAGCGGCACCGGGAAGGAGTTAGTCGCACGCGAGCTGCATCGGCTGAGCGCCCACCCCAAGGGCCCGTTCGTCGCGATCAACAGCGCCGCGCTGCCGCACGAGCTCGTAGAGAGCGAGCTCTTCGGCCATGAGCGGGGAGCCTTCACAGGCGCGAACGTCACGCGCAAAGGCGCGTTCGAGTCAGCGAGCGGCGGAACGCTGTTCCTCGACGAGATCGGCGATCTTCCCGCCGCGGCGCAGGCGAAGCTGTTGCGCGTGCTCGAGGAGCGGAAGGTCACGCGCGTTGGCAGCAACAAGACTATCGATGTGAATACACGCGTCTTGGCCGCGACTCATCGCGATCTGGAGCAGGAAGTCGCCGCGGGCCGATTCCGTGAGGACCTGTTCTACCGCCTCAATGCGCACGTGTTGCGGGTGCCGCCGTTGCGAGACCGCCTGTCGGACGTGCCGGCGCTGGTCGAGCATCTCGTGGCATCGACGTCCGAGCGCTTCGGCATGCGACCGAAGACCGTCACGGCTGAGGCAATCGAGGCGTTGATGGCGTACGACTGGCGCCGCAATAACATCCGCGAGCTGCGCAATGTCGTCGAGCGAATGCTCATCGCGGCGGATGGCGAAGCCCTCACGCGCGAGGCGGTTCCGCCCGAGATCCGCTCACGCACGACGCACGACGTACGACGCACGTCCTCTGATGCACGACGCACGTTTGAAGAGCAGAAACTCGAAGCGGAGCGCCAGATCATCGTCCAAGCCCTCGAGCGGAATGATTGGCACGTCACACGAACCGCCAAGGAACTCGACCTCGCCGACCACGCCAGCCTGCTGAAGATCATGCGCCGGCTCGGTGTCCATCGAGACACGAAAACCGACTCGTAGGGGTGTCCGCGCGTACGCGCCAGTCGGCCGGTCAATTCGTAAGCCTTTGACCCGATAGCCGATACCCGACACCCGATACCTGGTACCCTGCTTGCCTTTCCCCCGGGCGAACCCCTGCTCCCGGAGGAGCCATGTCGTATCAATTCGAGCTGGATCAGTCCAACCGTGCGCTGCGATTCCCAGTCATGTTGATGGCCTCGATCGTGGCCATGGTGATCGCGGCCTACGTCTTCGCAGCGTGCGGCGATCGGAGTCCCGATCAGGCACGCGCCAGCGAGCCGGTCACGTCGTCACCGGTATCGGTCACGCCGGTCAGCACGCCGACCACCGAAGAGCCTGCGATCGTCATCAGCGGGCCCGTCACATTCGAGCTGGCGGACTCGGCCTATCGCGACCGCCGCTACGATGACGCCACCACGCTGTTCAAGGCGTACACTGAAAACCGCCCGAGCAATCCGTGGGGCTTCTACATGCTGGGTCTGTCGGCGTGGAAGTCGGGCGATCGCAGTCAGGCCGTGAGCGCGTTTACGCAAGCGCTCGCTCTCGACTCGACTCACGTGAAGAGCCATCTCAACCTGAGCCGCGTCCTGCTCGAGGAAGGTCAGCCCGACAGCGCGCTCACGCACATCGAGGCGGCGATCGTGCTCGACTCGACGTCGAGCGAGCCGGTGCGGCTACAGGGCCGCGCGTTTGAAGCGCAAGGCAAGATGGATGACGCGATCCTGGCGTATAACCGCGCCATCCAGCTCGATAGCACCGACGTGTGGGCCTTGAACAACCTGGGGGCACTGTACATTCGGCTCGAGCGGTTCCAGGAGGCGATCGAGCCTCTGAAGGTCGCGGTACAGCTCAACGACGAGGTTGCCGTATTCCACAACAACTTCGGGATGGCGTTGGAGCGGACCGGACAGTACCGGGCCGCCGAAGAGGAGTATCGGGCCGCGGTGGGAATCGAGGGTACGTACGGAAAGGCTGTGACGAACCTGCAGCGCGTGCAGCAGCTGAAGGAAGTCACTGTTCCGCAGCAGTAGATTGGTCTAGTTGTCTTCCGAGAGCCGCTTCAAGAATCTGTTGAGGCGGCTTTCGCTGCTGTGGGAGTCTTCGCCGATGTAGTCGACGCGCGCCTCGATGAGCGCGGCGTGGAGCTCGCGGCGCGCTTCGGCCGCGCGCGCGCACAGCGCTGCTTCTTCGGGAGCTGCAACCTCGAGCAGGTCGGCGGCGAGCGCGAGCATGCGGCCGGCGAACGTCACGTACGCGCGCACCATGCCATTTCCCGAGCCGCCCCGCTCGACCCATTCAGGGAAGCAGCCGGCCCACCACAGCGCCAGCGCCGCGGAATCCGCGGCGGCCTCGGCTTGCGCGACCGTGCCTTGCGGGAGCCCCGTGACGAAACGCCACCACTCCTCCATGCCGGCTTCGCCTTTTGCGATCGACTGTTGCGAGCGGGTGCTGGCGAAGACCACTGGAAGCGTCGCAGCGTAATCGGCAAGCACGATGTCCGTCACGCCGTGGAGGAGCAGTCGGGCACGGACGGGGACGTACCAGAGGAGCGTGAGTGGGAGGGGCGCCGGCGCGCCACCGCGACCGAGGACGGCCTCGAGCGCCGCGGGCGAATCGAGGACGGCATCGACGGCGCCTGCCTGTAGCGCCTGATCGGCTTCCCGACCTTCGTCGACATCCATCCGCGCGATCTCCTGGACCAGACACGCGAGATCGCCGCGAGTCAGCTGACGATGGATGATGGGCCTGATCATGCTCCCCTCCTCACGTCCCTGAGAGGCAAAGATGGTGCCGGTCATCTATCTGTCACTTCCCCAAAGCCTTACGCTGGAAACCCGTTCCCATGCTGTGGACACTCTGTTGCGGAAAGGTGCATTCCGACGCAAGCCGAGGGTGTGAGGCTGCTCACCGTGGCAGGCGATAGCACTCTCCCCCTTGGAGTGCTAAGGCCGCGGGTTTATGTTCCCGCTCCCATGAAAGCCACTGATATCCGCAAAGGGCACGTGGTCATGATCGATGGCCAGCCCTGTCGAGTTATGGACTTTACGCACCGGACGCCCGGCAATCTGCGCGCGTTCGTGCAGGTCAGGTTCCGCAGTCTCGTCAACGGAAACACGTTCGATCAGCGTCTCGCCGCCACCGACTTCGTCAACGAAGCGCGTCTCGATACGAAAGAGATGCAGGTTTTGTATCAGGATCAGAGTGGCGTGCACGTCATGGACCAGCAGACCTACGAGCAGTACACGCTCGATGAGCGCGCCGTCGGTGAAGATGCGCCGTGGCTGCAGCCCGAGATGGTGGTGCAGGTCGAATGGCTCGATGGGCGCCCGATTGCGATCGAGTTGCCACCCGTGATCGAGCTCAAGGTGGTTGACACCGCGCCGATCATGAGGACCGCGACGAAAACGGCGAGTACGAAGCCCGCCAAATTATCGAACGGGGTGACCGTCCAAGTGCCGGAGTTTATCTCTCCAGGTGAGCGGGTAAGGGTAGATCCGAGATCTGGGGAGTATCTGGAAAGAGCAAAGTAGGAGCACGGAGCACGGAGCACGGAGCAGGGAGCAAACTGCTCCGTGCTCCCTGCTCACTGTTGAAGCTCCTCATATCTATAACATGTCACCAGATGGTCGTTGATCATTCCCACGGCTTGCATGAACGCGTAGACAATCGTCGGTCCCACGAAACGAAAACCTCGTTCGACAAGAGCCTTGCTCATCGCGATCGATTCCTTGGACTCGGCGGGCAGGCGCTTTAGCGTTTTCCAGGCATTGATCTTGGGCTGGCCACCGACGAACTGCCAGAGAAACTGATCGAACGATCCACCGGCATCTTGCATCTCGAGAAAGGCGCGGGCGTTGCCGACCGCGGACTTCACCTTCTGCTTGTTGCGCACGATGCCCGGGTCGCGCAGGATCTTCGCGATTCGCTTCGCGTCGTAGCGTGCCATCTTGTCGGGGTCGAAGCCGTCAAAGGCCTTTAGAAATGCGTCGCGTTTGCGCAGTATGATGGCCCATGACAGCCCCGCCTGAAAGCCGTCGAGCACGAGCTTGCCGAACAGTTGGCGATCGTCGTGAACCGGGACACCCCATTCGGTGTCGTGGTAGGCGATCATCTGGTCGTTGGAGGTGGACCAACCGCAGCGAGTGTCCATGGACCCAAGCTAGAAGCCAAAGAGCCCCAAGAAAAGTTGCACAGACGGCGACGTTGCGAAGTGGTCACGAGTACAAGCGAAAGAGGCCAGGAAAGCTCTCCTGGCCTCTTTTGGCTGTGGCTTGAAGCCACTTCGCAACTTGGCCGTCTGCGCAACTCTTCTGGCGGCTAGCGGCTCGTAACTTGCGACTCCGTTGTAACCTGTGGAGTCTGGTCGGCGACCTGTCCCGAGGATCCTTCCCGGATGATGATCAGGAACTTCGACGTGCGCCAAAAGTCGACCGGCGAGGTAATCGTCAACGTCGGTGTGCCGGAGTACTTGTTGTTGTGGCGCTCCTCGGCGATGTAGTCCAGATCCTGGAGCGAGGCCACCCGGTACTCGGCCCGCGCGGCAGGAAGCGGAATCTGGGTAACCCGGCGCGTGTCGATGGGCGTAAAGAGGTCCGGATCGAGGTTGCGCGCCGGCTGCAGCGTCTTGCCCGTACGCCACAGGATGAACAGCACCCGGCCGCCGCCCTGCTCCGTGAGAATGCCCTTCTTCTTGAGCTCGTCCCGCGTGCCGATCACGTAGTAACCCGTCGACAGGCTGTCGCGCAGCGCGACGTTCTCAACCGTCAGGATGTTCACCTGATCGGTGAGCAGATCGATCGTAGTCTTCTGCGCGGTGACGACAGACTGGAGATTGGCGACGGTCGAATCGTACGCCGCACGGAGGCTGTCGGACAGCGACGTGAGCAGCTTGACCCGCTGCCGGCTGTCGTTCAATGCGCGCTCGGTTTCCCCGACGCGGGCGACGACGTAACGGAGCCTGGCGAGCAGCGTGTCGTTCGACGCCGTGATCGGGCTCTCGCTCGAAACGCGGAGCCGGTCCCGACCCACCTTCACCTTGGCGAGCTCGAGATTGACGTCGGTGATCAGCCGGGAGCTGATCGCCACTTCCTGCATCAGACTATCCTTCTGAGCATTGATTTGCTCGAGCTCGGCCAGCTTTCGCTCGGTTTCCGCCGATGACCCGCAGGCAGCCGCGGCAAATACGAGCGCAGCGAGTGTGAACTTCAGCTTCTTCATGCGACGACTCCCCCATCCTGGATGGTGAGACTAGTTTTGCCGCGATGATGCGGCTGCACGTCGGTACGTCCGGCTACAACTTCCCGGAATGGAAGGGAAGCTTCTACCCGCCCAAGCTCCCGAGCGCGAAGTGGCTCGAGTACTACGCTCAACAATTGGGCACCGTGGAGATCAATTACACTTTTTATCGCATGCCCAGCGCCAAAACGGTCGCCGGCTGGGACGCGGCGACCCCGCAGTCATTCGTTTTTGTTCTGAAGGCGCCCCAAAAGATTACACATATCGCGCGCCTGCGAAACGTCGACGAACCACTTCGGATCTTTCTCGATACCGTGCGCAAGCTACATGCCAAGCTTGGTCCGGTGCTCTTTCAATTACCCCCGAATTTTAAGAAAGACATCGCGCGGCTCGGTGATTTGCTCACACAGTTTCCGTCGGATGTCCGCGCGGCGTGTGAGTTCCGTCACGCATCTTGGTGGTCAGACGACGTCTACGAGGTGCTCCGCGGCACGAACACGGCGCTCTGCATCGCCGATACGGAGGAAGGGACGACGCCCGAGATCGCGACCGCAAACTTTGGGTATGTGCGACTGCGCGATGAAGGCTACGGGGAGGAGGAGCTCAGCCGCTGGGCTGACAAAGTCCAGGCGCTTGGAAAGGGGGGCGCCTGGACCGATGCATACATTTTCTTCAAGCACGAAGAGAAGGGTGTGGGCCCTAAACTGGCACGGGAGTTCCTGCGGCTGATAGTCGTCTAGCGTCTCCCTGCTACTTTCCTGCGCTTGGCAGGTTTTTCCTTCTCCTTTTCCTCCGCCGGTGCGGCCTCTAAGCTCTTCTTGAGTGCTTGCATCAAATCGAGCACCTTGGCCTTCGGTGCCTCCTCCGGCTCTTCGGTGATCTGCTTGCCTTCAACCTTGCGCTCGATCTGCTCCATCATGCGATCGCGCACGGTGTCCTTGTACTTCTCGGGCTGGAACTCGTCGGTAGCGCCCTGATCGATCACCTTGATCGCGAGCTGGAGCTCCTGGTCTTTGACGTCGGTCTCGGGCACAGGAATCTCCGCGATGCTGCGAATCTCGTCCGCGTAGCGGAGCTGCTCCATGACGAGCCGGCCTTCGAGCGGGCGAATCAGGATCAGGTACTGCTTCCCGCGAGCAGCGTACTGTCCGATCGCAACGCGTTTGGATTTCTCGAGCGCCTCGGCTAAGAGCTTATAGGCCCGCGCGCCGCCCTTGTCCGCGCCGAGGTAATACGTCCGGTCGAGCCAGATTCGATCGACCTGCTGCGCAGGCAGGAACTCCTTGATCTCGATGGCGCCGGTCCCGCGTTCCTCGAGCGCCTTCAACTCGTCCGGAGTGAAGGTGACGTATTGACCCTTCTGAAACTCGTAGCCCTTGATCATGTCGCTGCGTTCGACCTTTTCGCCGTCTTTGGTGCAGAGGTACTGCTGTTTGAGGCGAGCTCCGTCCTTCTTGTGGAGCATGTTGAACGAGACCGAGGCCTTCGACTCGCCGGCAGCGAAGAGCTGGACGGGCACGGACACGAGGCCAAACGAGACCGTGGCGGAACCGATGGAATGAGCAGCCATATGGGGGTATGATACCCGCTCATGCCTACCCGTCGGAAGACCCAATCGGGTGATGGTGACGCGCTCAGCACATATCGGGCAAAGCGCGCGTTCGACCGCACGCCCGAACCCGGGGGGTTAGTTCCGAAACCGGCTTCGAAGCAGGGCGGTCTCCTGATCGTGCACATGCACGATGCAACGCGGCTGCATTGGGATCTGCGGCTCGAAATGGATGGCGTGCTCAGGTCGTGGGCAGTGCCGAAAGGGCCGTCCGCCAATCCCGCCGACAAACGCCTGGCCGTCAAAGTCGAAGATCATCCGCTCGAGTATGGAGACTTCGAGGGCATCATTCCGGAGGGCAACTACGGGGCCGGGACGGTGGTCGTGTGGGATCGCGGGATCTGGGAGCCGCTCGAAGATCCGCACGAGGGTTTGGAGAAGGGCAAACTGCTGTTCAATCTGAAGGGTTACAAACTGCACGGCCGGTGGACGCTCATCAAGCTCAAGAAGACAGAGAAGGAATGGCTTTTCATCAAGGAGCGCGACGAGTATGTGACGACCGAGCCGTACTCGAACGAATCGGTGCTTTCCGGGTTGACCAACGACGAACTGCGCAACGCGAACCAGCGCGCGGAGCCGATCAAGAAGGAGTTGGAGAAGCTGGGCGCGCCCAAGCGCGCGCTCCGCGTAGAAGACACCGAGCTGATGCTGGCGGAGGCGCGCGAAGAGCCGTTCACCAGGGACGGGTGGCTCTTCGAGGTGAAGCTCGACGGCTACCGCATGCGCGCCGCCTGCCAGAACGGCGAGCCGATTCTCTATTCGCGCAAGGGGCTCGAATACATTGAGTCCTTTCCCGAAATCGCGCGGGCGGTGAAATCACTGCCATTCGAAGGCCTCATTCTGGACGGCGAGTTAGTGGTCACCAACGACTCCGGCCATCCCAACTTCAACATGCTGCAGGCCCGGGCCAAACTCGGCGCGCGCGAAGCGAAGCGCGCCGCGATCGATGCGCCGGCGACGCTGTACGTGTTCGATCTGCTCGCGTTCGGCGGCTACGACCTGCGCAAGCTGCCGCTCATCAAGCGCAAGGAAATCCTGCGCAAGGTCCTGCCCGAGACGGGGCCGCTCCGCTACTCGGAGCATTTCGAAAAGAATGGCGAGGCGCTGTACGAGCAGGTCATGAAGCTGGGCCTCGAAGGGATCATGGCGAAGAAGGCGGACAGTCCCTACCGCAGCGGGCGCTCAGCCGACTGGCTGAAGATTCGCGCCGACCGGATCGACGACTTCGTCGTCGTCGGGTTCACCAAAGGGAAGGGAACGCGTTCCGGGTTCGGATCGCTGCATGTCGGCGCATACAACCGCGATACGCTCGTCTATTGCGGACGCGCGGGATCGGGATTTACCGGCGCGCAGCTGGACGAGGTTAGTGCGCAGCTGCAGGCGCTGGTGCGGAAGACACCGCCCTGCGAGCCGCCGCGCGGCGGCCAGCTGCCCAAGGGTACGGATCACACGTGGGTGGAGCCGAAACTGGTGTGTGATGTCAGGTATAAGGAGATGACGAAAGACGGGCTGCTTCGGCAATCGGTGTTCTTGAGATTTCGGGAGGACAAGAAGCCGGAGGATGTGAAGCTGCCAGGATCTGGGAGTCAGGAGATGGGAGCTGGGGATTCCGCGCCCCCAACTCCTAACTCCAAACTCCCAACTCCTCGAGAAGTCAAGTTCTCGAACCTGGATAAGGTTTTCTGGCCAGACGAGAAGTACACGAAGGGCGATCTCATCGAGTATTACCGATCGATGGCGCCATGGCTCCTGCCGTATCTCAAGGACCGGCCAGTTGTGCTGACACGTTATCCGGACGGTATCAACGGCAAATCGTTCTATCAGAAAGACGCGCCGGGGTTCGTGCCCGACTGGATTCAGACGATTCCGATCTGGAGCGAGGATACGCAGCGTGACATCCAGTACTTCGTATCGAACGACGTCGAGACGCTCGTCTATCTGGTGAACCTCGGCACTATTCCACTCCACATCTGGATGAGCCGCATCGACGATCTCACGAAACCCGACTGGTGTTTGATCGATCTCGATCCCAAGGAGGCGCCGTTCGAGCACGTCATCACGCTCGCCAAGACGATGCGCAAGCTGTGCGAGCAGGTCGAGATGCCGGCGTGTATCAAGACGACGGGCAAGTCGGGGCTGCACATCATGCTGCCGCTCGGCCGGCAGATGACCTATCAGCAGTCTCTCCAGTTCGCGATCCTATTCGCGCGGCTGGTTACCGATCGGCACCCCGACATCGCCACCACGCAGCGGACGATCAGCAAGCGGGAGGGTAAGGTCTATGTCGATGCCTTCCAGAATCGCGCCGGCCAACTGATGGTGTCGGCCTACAGCGTGCGACCATCACCCGGCGCGCCCGTATCGATGCCGATCGAATGGGACGAGGTCAACGCGAAGCTTCACAACAGCAATTGGACGATCAAGAATGCGCTAAAACGGATGGAAAAGCGGGGGGAAGATCCGGTCGTCAAAGTGCTCGAGTTGAAGCCGAAACTCATGAGCGTGCTCGAGCGCCTGAACGAGATGCTGGGTGAAGGCTGAAATACGGTATCTCTACGTATTTGCGCATGGCGCCGGCGCGGGGATGAATCATCCCTTCATGACGCGCGCCTCGGAAGCGTTGAGCGCACGCGGGATCGCGACTCATCGCTTTGACTTTCCGTACATGAAGGCGGGAAGAAGTCGCACCGATCCTCCAGCCGTCGCCGAGGCCGCGGTGCGCGAGGCGGTCGCGGAGGCCGCCCGTGTAGCGCCGGGGCTGCCGATATTTGCGGGCGGAAAATCGTTCGGCGGCCGGATGACCTCGCAAGCGCAGGCCAACCAGCCACTGCCAGGCGTGCGCGGCCTGGTGTTCCTGGGATTCCCACTCCATCCCCCCGGGCGCCCGGGCACGACCCGCGCCGACCATTTGATGTCCGTTGACGTCCCAATGCTATTCCTGCAAGGGACACGGGACGAGTTCGCGCAGCTCGATCTCCTGAGGGAGGTCGTCGCCCGGCTCGGCCACCGCGCAACGCTGCATTTGATAGATGAAGGAGATCACTCGTTCAAAGTCCCGAAGCGCACCGGCAAGACCGAGAGCGATATCATGAGCGAGGTGGCGAATACATTCCAACAATGGGCGAGCAATGCCTAACTACTGGCTGGTCAAGACCGAACCGAGCAGTTACAGCTACGACGATCTCGAGCGGGAACAGACCGCCGTGTGGGACGGTGTGAAGAATCCCGTCGCGCTCAGGAATCTGCGCGCGATGCATCCGGGCGATCAGGTGCTCGTTTACCACACCGGCGACGAAAAGGCCGTCGTCGGATGGGCCACGGTGGTGTCGGCACCGTACGCCGATCCGAAGCGGACGGGCGCGAATTTCACGGTCATCGATTTGAAAGCGCACCGCCGGCTGCCGCAATCGGTGACGCTCGCCCAAATCAAGTCGGACAAGACGTTCGCGGATCTCCCGATTGTACGGCAGGGACGGTTGTCGGTGAGTCCTGTAACGGCGCCGCAGTGGAACCGGCTGCTCAAGCTGGCCGGAGCAGAAGCTTAGCCGCCCTTTTTTGTCGCTCTGCGCGCGCGACCGTCCGCTCGTGCCGACGCAATGCCAGCCGCGATCCCCGCGACGATCGCCGCGCGGCCTACGGCCTTCAGCACTTTGCCGGTCTTCCGCAGCGCGGCCTTCATTTTCATCCGCCGCTCCTCCGTCTCGACCCGTTTCTGCGCCTCTGCGAGCAGCCGGTCGGCCTCGCGGGTGGCAGCTACGGCCCACTTCCGCGCCGTCTTCGCGGCTTTCACCGCCGCCTTTTTGAATCGCTCCGCGCGTGACGCCATGACTTAATCCTCTCCGTAAGGGTCGCCTATTGATATGCCGTCGGGGGCCGAGAGTTTCCGCTAGGTTCCGAACGTCCTTCGATATCACCCACGGATCGTCCCGAACCGGCCCGGCCCGGTCTTACCGATACGCCCCCGCGATCCTCTCAAGCCTCGCCTGAATGTCGGCCTGTGGCAACCAACGCCCGTTGACCATGACGCCGGCTCGCTTTGTGATGTTCGCCAGATCAGCGAGGGGATTGGCATTGAGGAGGATGAGATCGGCGCGCTGCCCGGTGGCCACGCTTCCGAACTCCTGGTCAGCGCCGAAGTAGCGTGCCGGCTCGCGTGTCAGCTCGCTCAGGATCTGTTGCGGCGTGAGTCCCGCGGCAGCCATGCTGCGCACTTCTCGTTCGACGGAAAAGCCGGGAACGCTATAGAGCTGCGGTGAATCAGTGCCGAACGCGATGGGGCAACCCGCTGTCTGCAGGGCCTTCAGGATCGTGCGACGCAACCCAAGGGTGACGAGTCGCTTCTCCGCCGGCAGAGCGTTGTTCCGGCGCAGCTGCGCCAGCTGTTGCGCCCAGTTCGCACGCCACGCCTGCGGGACATAGCGCACCTCCTCGCGGGCCGCGAGCGTGGCCGAGTCTTCGGTTCCCAGGAACGTTTCCCACAGCGCGAGTGTAGGGACGGTCCACGTCCGGGCGGCGCAGGTCGCGGCAACGACCCTGGCGAGGCGTGCGTCGTCGGTCGAATCGGGCCCGCCGATCGTCTCCACGTAGTTATCCAGGTGATCGATCGATGCCTGACCGGACTCGAGGGCGTGGTACACCCCGACCGCATCCGGCACGTGCCCGGCGAATCGCATCCCCAACCGCTTCGCCGTCGTCACGATCGTGTCGTACGTCTCTCGGCTCATCCCTTCATGGATCTTGAGATGATCGAAGCCCGCCGCGTGCTGCTCCTCGACCAGCCGGCGCCCCACCTCCGGAGACGGAGCGGAGTTGCCGCTCAGCGGCGGGCCAGGAACCCAGAGGCGCGGGCCCAGGAGCTCGCCCCGCGCCACGCGGCCTTTGAGCTCGAGGTGCGGAAGCACCCCCTGCATTCCGCGAACAGTCGTCACGCCATTCGCTACATAGAGGAAAAGAACGTTTTCGGTCAGCTCGGGGCCGGCGTTGGGACTAGGGAGATGTCCGTGCATCTCCGCGAAACCGGGGAGCAGATACTTGCCGCGGCCATCCACCACGGTGGCCTCAGCCGGCGGTCGAAGCTGTCCCGTCGGCCCCAGCTCGGCGATCCGATTCCCGCGCACGATAACGGTCTGGCGATTGAGTACGCCCTCGCGGTTCATCGCGAGGACGTTCACGTCGACGAACGCCACGACCGGCTGTTGGGATGGTTTGGGAAAAAGAATCGAGCCCTGCAGGGCGAGCGCGAACGCCGCGAGACCGAGCACTGTCATCGCTGGGCGCGTTTGCAAATTACGGACCAATGAACGCTCCGTAGGAATGGTGGTTCCGAATCTGCCCGCTCAACGGTGGGCTGCAAGTGTCGCAAACGTCAGGCCAACATCAGGCCGTCCGCGGAGGAGGAATCACCAATCCCCAGCGACTGCACCATGAGTGCACGCAAGGCCACAAAGTTGCGCAGAGCCAGTGATCCGGGTGACTCCTTGCACCCGCGCCGCTCGTAGATTGGACGCATGGATGCGATCGCCGTAAAGCTCGAGCGCCTCAAACGCGAGGCGCAGCGCGAGTGGAAGCGCAAATGGCGCCAGAAGTTGCGGCAGGCGGCGCCGTCGAATGCAGCCGAATGGCGTGCGCTCGCGGTGGCGGCCGGCGGCGCGTTGCTCAAGCTCATAGCGATCATCGCGCTCCCCTTCGCAGTGCTGGTGCGCGGCGCGGTGTTCATCCATGAACACGGCGAGACACCAGTATGGGTCGCGGTATTCGTCGCGGCGTTCCTCGCGGCCACCGTCGTGACTGGCTATGCCGTGTTGATTGCCAGGAAGTTCACGAACCGGGGAGGACAGGGCGGGCGAGCGCTCATCATTCCAGTCGCCAAGTGGGTCGCGTTGCCGCTGGTCATCTTCTACTGCGGCTATTCCTTACTCTACGTCGCAAGCGTGAACGCCAAATCGGAGCCGGTCAGGGCGTATTACCGCTCGGTGCATCCGTTGCTGCGGCTCGCTCTGTCGACGTTGATTCTCGTCGATCGGGACATGATCATCACCGACACCGGCCGCCAGCCTGAGGACTATGCCAGGATGGGATTGCGGGCGAACACGCGCACGCGGCACTTCAAGCAGGCCGACGGCTGGATTCACGCCGTGGATCTGCGCACGACCGGCCGCGGCCCGATCAAGAACCGCGGCGTGCAGCTCTACTTCTGGCTGATGGGGTTCGATACACGGCGGCACGTCGGCACGGCCGACCACCTGCACGTCGAGCTGAA
>DATFEG010000048.1:0-17651 GCA_035251445.1 Gemmatimonadales bacterium
TTCAGCGCACCCGATAGCGGTGTCGCCGCGATTCGCGAATACTGGAAGGATATCCCACTCCATCAGGCCGAAACTCATTTTTCGTCCGGCGAGATTTACGTCGCGGGGCCCTGGTTCGCCACGGAGTTCACGTGCACGTTCCGCCGCCGCAGGACAGGTGAGCAGATCGACGCGAGGGGCGCGATTTTTTGTGAGACGAAAGACGGCAAGATTTGTGAGATGCGGATGTACTGGCACCGGTATGCGGGCGGGCGCGACGAACCGAAACCCTAGGATCTGGGCGAACGGTTGCCGACGTAGCTCAACGCCAACTCCATGAGCTCGGCGCTGCGCAGTCCACCGCGCATCGCGACATCCATTGCGGCTTCTTCTTCCATGCCTTTCTCGATCATCAGGTAGGGGATCAAGCCGGCTGAGGTGCGATTCCCGGAGTTGCAGTGCACCAGAGCCTTCCGTCCTTCGAGTCTTCTCAAGACCTCGTGAATCCGTTTCATGGTGTCCGCTGTTGCAGCACCCTCCACAATGGGAAGATTGACGTACTCGAGGCCGGCGGCGCGGACGACGGCCGGCTCATCGAAGGGGCGGGGCTCCATGGGATCGCGGTTGTCGACGACAACTTCGCCGCCGGCGGCTTTGAAAGCCTTGACCTGCTGCTCGGACGGCTGGCCGCCGGTGATCAGGCCCGGGACGGGCTCGGCGGCGTTGGGAAGACCGCGAAACGCGTCGAGGAGTGTCGACATGTCACGGCCTCCCACGCACGACGCACGACGCACGACGCACGAACATTAGGGTAGCCATCCCCCCGTGAATCCCGCCCGCTGCAATCCACGGATGATGTGCGGATTGGTCTTCATCAGGTTCCAGACAAAGCCGGTGCGGTAGTTCTCGATCATGATCAGGATCGGCCCCTGATCAATGCCGAGATAATCGACGTCGAACCAGCCGAGCTGCGGATCGACCGTGCCCACGGCCTGCTGTCCCTGCGCCGTGAATGTCGGGTTGAAGGCGTCGAGGAAGCCGTACGTCTGATACAGCTTGTCGCCGTACGTCGTGCGCATCGCGAGGAGCGCCGGAATCGTGATTTCGGGCGCAAACGGAACCGATCCCCCGACGGCGGTGGGACAGATCGTCCCATCGTCGTTCTCGTATCCAAGCCCGGCACCCCGCGCCCAATACGTGTGGAACTGCCGGCTGCGACCGGCGAGTGTGAGAGTCTTGTTTGCCGGTCCGTCGCACGCCGTGTGTCCCCAGACATTGGCGTTATAACCGCTCCAGCCGCCGGGATTCGCGATGGCGTATGCCCGCTGCGACAGCGTGGCGCGGCGCGAGTTCTCGAAGTAATCGATGCCGCGGCCCTTCATGTACGCATCCTGGATCCCCCGGAAGTCGATCCAGACGTGCGAGTACTGATGACCGAACAGCGGCCCGAACTGGACGAAGGTCTGGCCGTAGTAGGTGCCCCAGTCATAGCCGCTCACCCACGCGTCCCAGGTGCTGGAGTCGACCGGATGCGTCGGCGAACCGAGCGCCAGAATGTTGAGGATCATCGCCTCGTTGTAGCCGATCCAGCGGGCGTCGAGGAAACCGCTCTCCGGATGCCAGCCCATCGTGACCGACGCCGCCCCGTTGCGCGCCCAGGGCCAATCGACGCGGAAATAGATCGAGTCGGCTAGGGCACGGATTTCCTTCTCTGTGGTATCGCTGCCGGTGAAGTACGACTGCGCGAACAGAATTCCGCCCAGCAAGAGCGACGTGTCGATCGTAGAGAGCTCGACCGTCTGAAAGCGGTAGCCGGTCGACATGTTGAGGAAGTGGTAGAAGAAGCCGCGGTAGCCGGTGATGTTGAGGCCGGCCGAGTCCTGGGGCGCGGTCCAGAGGAAGCGCAGGGTCGCGAGGGTGCGGTCGGCGGCCTGCGCACGCGTGATCCAGCCGCGCTCGACGCCGATCGGATAGGCCGTGAGGCCGAAGCCCACGGCGGCGATGCTCGAGAACGACGGCGTGGGCCAACGGTCGGGTGTGAGGCCGTTGGATGCCGGCGTCAGGTCCCAGAACCAGTTGAAGGTCTTGCGTTGCAGCGAATCGAGAAACGCGGCGGTGTCGGGTGCGACGCCAGGGCCGCCCGTGTTTCCGGAGCAGGCGCCGAGGGCCAAAACGAATACGGCAGCACGGACGTGAGGCACCCCAGAAGATCGCCACAAACGGAGCTCAGGAACACACGGTTGCCAATCGTGGGTGCGATTGACATGCATGTGCATGCATATCATAATCCGTTCATGCGCACTACGATAGAGCTTCCTGATGAGCTTCGCGCGAAGCTCCTCGAGCTAGCAGCGCGCCGCGGCGAGAAGGGGTTTTCCGCGTTGGTGACGGAGGCCGTTGCGCGCTATGTAGCTGACGAATCACGCCGCGCCGATCGCGTGCGGGAGGCCGTGAGCACCCTGGGCAGCCTCGACGACGCAGCAGCGGCCGCTCTGGAGGCATCAATTCGAGAGTTGCGTGCCACGTGGCGCTCGTCGTAGTCGACTCGGACGTGTTGATCGACGCGCTGCGCGGGCGACAGCCGGCCGTTCGGCAGGTGACCGATGGTTTGCACGCCGGAGTTCTCTGCACGACAACCGTTACCGTGTTCGAGCTATTGAGCGGTGCGCGGACCGACGCCGAGTCAGCCGCCGTGGATCGGTTGCTTGCCGCGTTGACTATTCTGCCGTTCGACGAGATCGCATGTCGTGCCGCGGCCGGCGTGCGGCGGGGACTTACGTCGCAGGGTCGCTCGATCGGCATGGCGGACTACATGATTGCCGGGATTTGCGTCGCGCGATCAGCGGCGTTGCTGACGCGCAATCGTGCGCACTTCGAGCGTGTGCCGAGACTGGCGTTGGCTACGGAGTAGCTCTCCTCCATCAATCTGGGGGAAACCTGCTGGGGTCAACGCAGCTGATCGCCTGTAACCCACCGCCGAGCGGAGCGATACGGTAGGATGCGTGCACCAGGGACTCCCGCGCGACGCTCTGCAACGAGCCCGTCACGCCGATGGTGGTGAGGACCAGCGAGACGTGACCGAATTCGTTTTCAATCGCCCCGCTCCACGACACGTCGCTCGGTCCTCGGCGCGTCACGTCTTGGCCGGCGGCAATCACTGCTCGACCCGGCGCGACGGTCAGCACTACCGAACTGCCAAGCTGTAGCAGTGAATCTGCGTCGGGCGACAGCCGCGCCACATGCAGCTCGGCGGTGGTTGGCAAGCTCCGGATGTTCGTAAGGAGTCTTTCCTGCTCGGTCGAAAGGGACGCGGTCGGATCAAGCGTCCATAGCGGCGCGTGCGCCATCAACAATGAGTCGTCCGCGCCGATGAGATGTCTGCAGACCGGCGCGGTTGGCGTGGACGGTTCGCCGGGGGCCGCAGGGGAACAGGCGAGGAGAGCCAAAGCTGGGAGAAACGGAAGTGGTCGCACGTTCACTTTTTGATACCCCGGTCAGCTCGGCAGTCGTCACGGTCGTGGATTCAGCTAAACCGCGGAGGTCCTGCGCCGGCTGTCAATAGTGATCGTGGACCCAATGTGCGGTTTTTGCGGTACTTCATGTGAGCAGGGAGGCTGTCGTGAGAGTGCGCATCGTGTTTGCTGTCTCCACAATCATCGTTGCCGGCTCCTGTGGAGAGCTGACTCGTGCGGCACCTTGTGACGAGTCGACTCTTCCCGCGCCGAGCTTCCCGATGCTCGAGGTCAAATTCGTGGAGGCGCTACGGATACGCGGATGTGCCCTGGAGCTACATAGCGAAACCGGCGAAAACCTCCGTCAGATTCGAGCGGTGTTCCGGCATGTTGGCGTCACTACCATCCGCCCGTCGATTACGGTCCCCCAGCATCTACTCGACTCGCTGTACGCCGATGCTCCGCCGTCCAACGAACCACACCCCGACCTTCTCTCCTGGCATCGCCTGTCGCTCGCGCCCAGCGCCGACGTCGATGCGGCAATCGCTGAGTTGAGCAAGCGGCGCGAGATCGAGTTCGTGTACCGAGTGTCGGAGATCGTACCACCGCCACCATAAGCCGAGGGGTCACCGGCCAACGGCGCCGGTGACCCTTCCGATGCAACGTCAGAAGCCGACTTCTGCGCCGATTGGAACCGGTGTGGGTCGTTGACCGGACCAGAGATGGTTCCGTTGTCGTTCTAGCTGTAGCTCCACCCGTCGAACGCGTTGGGAGCTCGTTCCTTCTGGCTACTGAATCTGCCTGAGCGTTCCGGATCGAGCTATTACATCCACGGCGTCTCTCGAACTAAGCGTAAAACACTGTCTTCCGTGTCAAGAATCTCCAGCGACCACCTTGAGATCTAGATCCCCGGTCAATCCATAGAACGGTTTTGTTGTAAGAACTAACCACCCAACGTATTCCGCATTAACCCAACCCTATACCAAGGGGGGCACGATGGGTTCGGCGCGGAGTAGGGCACGATTTTTAGGGCTACTGGTAGCCACGATTCTTTCTTGCAGCGACGAGCAAGCGGGCGCACTCACGGATGTAGAAGGCATTGGCAGCCCCTTGTTTTCCAACGGCTCCGGACCAGGTAATACCTATCATTACGTGAAGGCTCAAGGCGGGCTGACAGTAGGACGAGGTGCCACGCCTGATAGCGCCTGGACGTTGTCCCATGCACTATCGGGAGGGGGAGGTATCCTGACCGGAGGGGATACTGTCTGGTTGTTAGGTGGAACTTACACGGGCACCTTCTCGGCGACTCTCACTAACTCATCTGGGACTCCCATCGTGTTTCGACAACAGCGGGGAGAGACTGCAAAACTTGTCCAGAACGGCGGATTCGGTCAGTCGACCACTCCTTCGCTAACTGTTCAACCACAGGCTACATGGATCGAGTTCTGGGATTTCGAGATTACCAATACCAGCACGACACAGCGAAGTGACTCAGGTGGCTCGTCGCATGAATGGGTTCCACACGCGATTTGGAATAAAGCTTCGCATACTAAGTTCGTGAATCTCATTTTGCATGATGTAGGGCATGCGTTCCTTAACGACCCCACCGCATCAGATGTGATGATCAGTGGGTGCATCATCTATAACAATGGCTGGCAGCGCCCAAACCCTCCCGGAGACCTTGCTGAAATTGATGGGCACGGTCTGTACCTGCGCAATAACAGTACGACTGAATATGTAGTGGCGAGCGACAATATCATCTTCAATCAGTTCGGGTATGGAATCCACGTCTACACAAATGCGACCGAAGGGTTGCTGAACAGAATCAGGCTCAGTGGCAATGTGCTGTTCAATAACGGCTCGATGACCCGGTTTGGAACGAATGCGAACCTGGGCAATCTGGGGGAACCGGTTGCCCAGAACCAAATCATTGAATTCAATCGTTTGTTCTTCTCAACCCAAACAGCCCTGAACGCTGCTCCAAATGACGGTCAGCAGCTGGCGGTTGGTAGGAACTTGGCCTACGGGACCAGCAGCCCAGGTACCAGCACCAGAAACGCGAACTACGCAATTGGAGGAAACCCGATCGTGGAACCCGGGAGCGGGTGGACAACTCAGGGATCCGACATTACCAGTGCTGTTCCCTTTGAGGAAAAGGTTTTCCCGGCAAGGGTGACCGCTGCGGATAACAAAAGAGCGAACATCGTTGTCTTCACCCCCAGCTTGAAGGCTACGATTCAAGCTGATGTGACGGGCTTTCTGGTCGCGGGCGATCAGTACACGGTTCGGAACGCGCAGCAATTCAGTACAATCATCAAGAGTGATACTTACAGTGGAACGGGCACGATATCGTTTTCGAATGCGGGAGTCGCGGCTCAGGGCTCTGTGGGGACACCCACCCTGCGATGGCCCGTAACGACCGGACCTCTTTTCAATGTGTTTGTAGTAGCAAGGACTCCAGCCCCCCCGCTCGTTGCCACGACCTTTACGGCTCCTTCATTTATGAACTCCGGCCAGACGTGTAATCTCTACGCGTCGTCGACAGGTGGCGTGAGTCCGATCACCTATACCTGGTCCTTCGTAGGATCAGCGGTGGTCGGCTACTCTCCACAAAATGGCGTTTTCTTGGCGGCAGCACAGGGTAGCTCCGGCTACTCCGACATTACAGTTACTGCAAGGGATGCTGTTGGAAGTGAGAAGGAGGCAACCAAACGGATTACGATCGACAATTGGACGACATATTTCTGTAACTGACTGCGAACAAGAAAGGCACCACGAGTGTGAGAAAAGTAGGGCAGACCGCGAGTATCGGATAGAGCCACTCTGTCGGGAGGAACACCCCGGCCCCCGGAGCTGCTGGAGCAGTCACCGGGGGCAGGGCGAAAACGATCACAACGAACTGATTCCGATGCGTGTCAGAAGCCGACCTCTGCGCCGATTTGGAACCGGCGTGGGTCGTTGACGGGACCAGAGATCGTTCCGTTGTTGTTATAGCTGTAGCTCCACCAATTGAACGCGTTGAACAAATCCGCCGTAACGGCCAGGTATCGGCTCCGGCTCAGTAAGAAGTCCTTTCGGAGCCGCAGGTCCAGGTTCTTGTACATCGGTGGGTCGATCGCGCCTGGCTGGAACGGATTCGCCGTACCACCGAAGCGATCCCCGAGGTCATATCGCAAGCCGCTTCCGAGGGTCAGCAACCCTGAGAATTGAATCCCAAATGCCGGCTGAATGTCCATGATCCAGTTTGCGACCATACGGTGCCGCTCATCGTTCCGAACCTGCTTCGGATAGTCAACCGGGTTGGGGAAGCTGAAGTCGTCGTTGAATCCCTCGGTCTCGCGCTGAGCGTACGTGTACGCAAGCCCTGCGCCCCACCCAATGCTACCGGGCCGGCCCGGACGGAACACGCGATCAACTTTCAGCTGCAGCGCGTTGTACCAGGTCTTCCCAGCGTTCGTCGCGAGGAGGATCACGGCATACCCCGGGACGTTGCGCTGATGGAAGCAGCCGGCAATGGAGAAGGTGCGTTCTGGGCAGATGAAGTTCGCGTTGGCCCAGTAAAAGGTGAATACGTTGGAGCTGCGAATTCCCGTGTATGCGGCATCGACTGCGATTGACCCGAACAGGTGGCGGACGCCGAGGCTGTATTGGTTCGACCGCGGCGGCCGCAGATCGTTGGGAATGAGCTTCACCTCCGGAGCGCCAGCTTGAGGATTCGCGATCCGCAGGGAATCGAGCGCTGTCGGATCCTCGAGGTAACGGTCGTTCCAGTCGACTCGGCCTGACGTCGTATCTCCCGGCAGACGGAACCTGATGCGGATGTTCGGCTGTTGCTGCGCGAATCTTTCCTCGATCGCTTGGTCGAATAGCGTGCGGTCGTAGAAGATGCCGAAGCCGCCGTAGATCGTCGTAGTGGTGGCATCATCGAGCGCGTACGAGAAACCGACGCGAGGTTGAATCGCGCCCATGAAGCGGGGGCGCTGTAAGCCGTTCGTGAAGTAACGCGCCGGATCGATCGGGATGTACATGGAATCGGCGTACTTCGTGACGGAATCGACGATCGCCTGCGGCGTCGCGTAGTCGTAGTTCAGCATATGGGACTCGTAGTCCCAGCGCACGCCCAGGTTCAACATGAGCCGCCGGCTCAGACTCCAGTCATCCTGCGCATAAATCCCGAACTGCCCGTTGTCCGTGACGAAATTGGGGTTCCCCGCTCGGAACTCCACGCGATCGGGAATCTGGAAACTGTCGGGCGCGGTCGCGCTGCCACCCTGAGGGAATTGCTCGTACACGAATCGTGGAATGCCGCCGTTCCGCTTGATAACGCGGTAGTTCAGAAAGTCGAAACTCACGCCCGCTTTAATCACATGTTGACCGTTCCACTGTAAGCCGGCATACGTCGCGTCGTGCCGCAGACCGATGCGGGTCTGCGTGAAGTCCTGGATCGTGATGTCGGGACCCAGCTGCGCACAACACCCGAACCCATAGAAACGATTGGAGGTGCCAGAGCCCGGTACCGGACTCGGGTTGTCGCGCGCGCGCTGGTACGTGAGCATCGACTCGTTGAGCCACAGACCGCCCGCGTGTTTGAACTTGAGGAGGCCGGTGCTGACGTCGTTGTTGAACCGTACCCCGGTCTCGAACGGCCGCAGCCCGCCAAAGTCGCGTGTGTCGTGCTCGTAGCGCCCGTTGTAGCTCAACTCGAGCGACGAGTTGGCGCCGGCCGCGTAGTTCAGCTTGCCGAACAGCAGTGTCTCGCTGAACGGTGAGTCGAAAAAGCCGTTCCGGGAAGCAAAATCGACCGTGTCCAAAGCTGGGAAGCCCGTGGGTGGGACAATGTCCACGCGGTTGGACCGAGTCTGATAATTGCCTTCGTAGGAGCCAAAGAAGAACAGCCGGTCGCGTTTCAGCGGTCCGCCCACGTTCAGTCCAATGAGCTGCCGGTTGTAGTCTGGCTCGCGGAAGGTCGAGGGGGTGCCATTCGCCTGAGCGATGCTGTCGGCGATGCGTTTATCGTGTTCCTGCACGCTATCGAGCGCAACGAAGTTCTTGTTTTGATAGGCCAGAAACGCTGAGCCGGTCCACACATTGCCGCCTGATCGCGTAGTCGCCGTCAGCACCGCGCTCGACGACTTCTGGTACTCCGCCTTGTAGTTCTGCGTGAGGACGCGGAACTCCTGAACCGCATTCCGAGGGAATGGATTGCCGCGGCTGCGATCCTGGCCTACCACGCCACCATGAATCAGATCGTTCTTGTAGCTCGCCCCGTCGATAAACACGTTGATCTGGTCGGCCGACTGCGTTCCTGATGAGAAGCGTCGCGCCGTGCCGTTCAACCGGTCGTTTTCGATTCTGGTTCCCGGTGCGAGGACTGCCAGATCGAGGAAGTTGCGGCTCGAGCTCGGAAGGTTGTTGACCTGCTGCTGCGTGACGTTTGTGGCCACCTCAGACGTTCGCATTTCGACCACTGCAGCTGCCTCGACGGCCACTGCTTGCAACTCCACCGCGCCCGCCTGAAGCGCGAAATCGAGGCTGAGGGTGGCGCCAATCTGGACTGTCACCCGCCGGCGCTGTGGTGTGAAACCGATTTTGCGAACGGATACCTGATACGTTGCTGGCGCGAGGCCAGCCAGCACGTACGACCCATCGGATCGGGTCGACGCGGACCGTTGAACACCGGTTACGGTGTCGCGTGCCTCAATTTGCGCCTCGGTCACTGGCCCGCCGCTCTGGTCTCGAACGACCCCTCGAATCGTGCCGGTGGTGGTCTGAGCGTCGAGTGTCGGGATAAAGGCGAGGAGGGCAAAACCGAGAATCGACATCAAACGATGGCGAATCATTGCAACTCTCCATGAAGATGAGTCAGTCGGCATAAGTTGTGACCGCGTTTGGGCGGGCCGCTAGGCCCTTCGCGTTGTTCCGTTTTGTGCCGTAACTTTTCGGGCCACCAACCTCGAGCCGGAGACTCCGTCCAATGTTGCACCGTTGCATAACGGTCGTCGTGGGCATGTGTTTGGGCGCCGCCGCCGCCGCCCCGGCCAATGCCCAGAATCTCGACTCCCTCCTTGCCCGCATGACCCTCGAAGAAAAACTCGGCCAGCTGAACCTGCTGTCCGCAGCGGGCCAGAACGGCCAGGCGTCCGCACAGCAGATCGCGCTCGCGCGCGCCGGAAAGTTGGGCGGACTCTTTAATGTGGCGGGAGCGGAAAACACCGCCGCCGTGCAGCGCGTCGCAGTCACGGAGTCGCGGCTCAAGATCCCGCTCCTGTTTGGGCTCGATGTAATACACGGCTATCGGACGATTTTCCCGATCCCCCTCGCGGAGGCCGGTTCGTTCGATCCGGAAGCAGCCCAGGCGACGGCCCGCGCGGCCGGGCTCGAGGCGGCGGCCGCCGGCATCAACTGGACGTTCGCGCCCATGGTGGACATCGCGCGTGATCCGCGCTGGGGCCGCATCGCCGAGGGCGCGGGGGAAGACACCTACCTCGGCTCGGTCATGGCGGCCGCCCGCGTGCGCGGCTTCCAGGAGAACATCTTCGCGACCGCCAAGCACTTCGCCGGCTACGGCGCCGCGGAAGCGGGCCGCGAGTACGCCGCGACGGAGATTTCCGAACGCACGATGCGCGAGGTCTACCTGCCGCCCTTCAAAGCCGCGGTCGATGCCGGCGTCGAGAGCATCATGTCGGCCTTTAATGAGATCGCGGGCGTACCTGCCTCCGCGAACGCGTGGCTCACCGACACCGTGCTGCGCCGCGAATGGGGCTTCAAGAGCTTCGTCGTCAGCGATTGGACCTCGGTCGCCGAGTTGATCCCGCACGGCTTCGCGGGGGGGCCGTCGGAGGCCGGTCGGCGCGCGCTCACCGCCGGCGTCGATATGGATATGCAGAGCAGCATCTACGTGGACTCGCTCGCCGCCCTCGTGCGCGCGAACCGCATTCCGATGGCTGTCGTCGACTCGGCGGTCATGCGGATCCTGCGCGCAAAAGCGCGCATGGGACTGTTCCGCGATCCCTACCGCGCGCGCACGGCACCGCCCATGGCGCAGACCAGGGCCTTGGCGCGGCGCGTTTCGACGGAATCGATCGTGCTGCTCAAGAATGACCGCTCGACCTTGCCGCTCGATCGCAACACAGCGGCCATCGCCGTGATCGGACCGCTCGCCGACAACAAGCTCGAGCCACTCGGTCCCTGGCACACGATGGGCCAGCGTGAGGACGTGGTGACGGTGCTGCAAGGAATCAGGGCGAAGGTCCCGGCCGGGGCCGCCACGCAGGTGATCTATGCGCAGGGTGCGGGCATCGAGGATACCGCGACCGCGGGCTTCGCGGAGGCTGTCGCCGCGGCGCGCCGCGCGCGGGTGGCGATTCTCGTGCTGGGTGAGCGGCACGACATGAGCGGCGAAGCCGCAAGCCGGTCGGTGCTCGACCTCCCCGGTGTGCAACAACGGCTGCTGGAAGCGGTTGCCGCGACCGGCACACCCGTCGTGCTCGTCCTGATGAACGGTCGCCCGCTGACCATCGAGTGGGCGGTCGCCAACGTACCGGCCATCGTCGAGAGCTGGTTTCTGGGCGTGGAAGCGGGCAATGCCATCGCCGACGTGCTCTTTGGCGATGTGAATCCCAGCGGCCGCTTGCCGGTCACATTTCCGCGCTCGCTCGGCCAGGTTCCGATCTACTACAACCAGCGAAACACCGGCCGCCCGGTCGATGTGAACAACAAGTTCACGGCGAAGTACCTCGATGTCCCCAACACGCCGCGCTATCCGTTCGGCTACGGGCTCTCGTACACGACGTTCGCCTATCGCGATCTGCGAGTCCCGAACCCTCGCATCCGACGGACTGACACATTGACGGTGAGCGTGACACTGGCCAACACCGGATCGCGCGAGGGCACGGAGGTCGTGCAGCTGTACGTGCGCGACGAAGTGGGCAGCGTGGCGCGACCGGTGCGGGAGCTGAAGACATTCCAGCGGGTCACGTTGAAGCCTGGTGAGTCGCGCGCGGTCACTCTGCGCGTGGCCGCCCAGGATCTCGCGTTCTACGGACTCGACATGAAGCGGGTCGTGGAGCCGGGCTCATTCCGCATTTACGTCGGACCGAATTCGGCTGAAGGCCTCGAGGGGCGCTTCGAGGTCGCGCCGTAATGTTGCTCATCCTTCTCGCCTTGCTCCAAGCTCCTGCTCCGAATGTGTGCTACGAAGTGTTCGTGCGCTCGTTCTACGACAGCAATGGCGACGGCATCGGCGACTTTCCGGGGCTGACCCGGAAGCTCGATTACATCGCCGGCTTGGGCGTCGACTGTATCTGGCTCATGCCGGTTGCGGAGTCGCCCAGCTATCACGGGTACGACGTCACCAATTACAACAAGATCGAGCCGGATTACGGCACGAACGGCGACTTCAAGGCATTTGTGAGCGCGGCGCACCGGCGGCGCATCAAGGTGATCGTCGATCTCGTGATAAACCACGCATCCAGCGAGCATCCCTGGTTCCTCGAGGCGTTGCGCGACACCACGTCAGCGCATCGGAACTGGTTCTTGTGGTCCAAAACGCCCGGCAATAACTGGCACAAGTCACCGGTGCGGGACGAGTACTACTACGGCTTCTTCTGGCGCGGCATGCCCGACCTGAACTACAACACCCCCGCGGTGCTCGAAGAGATGAAGAAGGTCGCGCGATTCTGGCTCACCGATATGGGCGTCGATGGGTTCCGGCTCGATGCCGTGCGGCACCTGATGGAGGAAGGCGGCGAAGTCTCCAATACACCGGGGACACACGCGGTGCTGCGCGACTTCGGCACCTACGTGCGCAGGATCGCGCCAAAGTCCTATACCATCGGTGAAGTGTGGGACAGCATCGGCGCAATTCTCACCTACTATCCCGATCAACTGGACGCGTACTTCGTGTTCCCCGTCTCCGATGCGTTAATGGACGCGGTGCGGTCCGGCAAAGCGGGGCAGCTCATTCCGAACGTGATGCGGTTCCAGAGTGCGCAACCCGCGTCGCGCTGGTCGCCGTTCCAGCGCAATCACGATCAGACGCGCACGCTGACCGCGCTCCGTAACGACAGCGCCGCCGCGCATCTCTCCGCCACGATCCTCCTGACGCTCCCAGGAATCCCGTTCGTCTATTACGGCGAAGAGATCGGCATGACGGGCGACAAGCCGGACGAGCGGCTGCGCACGCCGATGCATTGGGAGCTGGCGCCGGCTGCCGGATTCACGAAAGGCAAAGCGTGGCAGGCACTGCAGCCCGATTCGTTCACAGCCAACGTTGCGGTGCAAGACCGCGATACGACGTCGCTGCTCAACCTCTACCGCCGGCTGATCCATCTGCGCGAGACGAACGGCGCGCTGCGGCACGGTACCCTCGTGCCGCTCGAGACTGGTAACGAGGCCGTGCTGGCCTATGTGCGCAAAGACTCGTCGAGCATGGCGCTCGTGCTGGCGAACCTCGGGAGCACGGCAGTCGAGGGCATCGCGCTCAGCTCGTCGGGTCGAGTGGCCGAGGCACGGCGCTACACGCTTCGCAATCTGCTGGGCGGCCCGTCGGCGCAGCCCCTCGTGATCGATGAGGAAGGCCGGATACGCGGCTATCTGCCCCTGCCGATGCTTGCTCCCAGAAAGGCGTACGTGTTCGAGATGATCCGCTAGATGGAGCGCATTCACCTCGGCGCGATCGACTACACGCTCCTAATCATCTATTTCGCTTTCGTGCTCGGCATCGGCTGGGCACTGAGACGATTCGTCAAGAGCAGCGACGATTTCTTTATGTCAGGCCGGTCGATTCCCGCGTGGATTGCCGGCCTCGCGTTTATCTCGGCGAACCTCGGCGCGCAGGAAGTGATCGGCATGGCCGCGTCCGGTGCCAAATACGGCATCATGACGAGCCACTTCTATTGGATCGGCGCGATGCCGGCGATGGTATTCGTCGGCCTGTTCATGATGCCGTTCTACTACGGCTCGCGCGCGCGATCGGTCCCCGAGTACCTGAAACTGCGCTTCGACGAGAAGACACGAGGGTTCAACGCGATCACGTTCGCGGTGATGACGGTGTTCTCGTCGGGGATTTCGATGTACGCGCTCGCGAAACTCCTGGAGCTCGTGCTCGGTTGGAGCTTTCACGGCAGCATCATCCTGACGGGCGTCATCGTCCTCATTTACATCTTTCTGGGCGGCTTGACGTCCGCGATCTACAACGAGGTGCTGCAGTTTTTTCTGATCGTACTCGGCTTCCTGCCGCTCGTGCTGCTCGGCCTCAAAGACGCGGGAGGCTGGGACGGTCTGACCAGCAAGCTTGCGGTAGTGGCCACGAACGCGGGCTTCGAGCCGGGCGCGTGGACGCATTCCTGGCAGTACACGGACGCGCCAACACACAATCCGATGGGGATCGAGTGGTTCGGGTTGACGATGGGGTTGGGGTTTGCGATGTCGTTTGGCTACTGGTGTACCGACTTCCTGGTGGTGCAACGCGCCATGGCGGCGGGTTCCATGACCGCCGCGCGCCGCACACCGTTGATCGCCGCGTTTCCCAAGATGGTCATGCCGGCGCTGGTGATCCTGCCGGGAATGCTGGCGATCGGCATGCACGCGACGCGCGGCGGATTTCTGCCCATCGGCGCTGACGGCCACCCGAATTACAATCTCGCGATCCCCATGATGCTCGCGCATTACCTGCCCACGGGCCTCCTCGGGCTCGGTCTGACGGCATTGATGGCGTCGTTCATGTCGGGCATGGCAGGCAACGTCACGGCGTTCAACACCGTGTGGACGTACGACATCTATCAGACCTACATCCGGCCAGGTCAGACGGACCGGCACTATCTGCGGGTCGGTCATGTCGCGACGGTCGTCGGGATTCTCGCGAGTGTCGTTGCCGCGTACGCCGCGACACGGTTCAACAACATCAACGACATCCTGCAGCTCGTGTTCTCGTTCGTGAACGGCCCGCTGTTCGCGACATTCCTGCTCGGGATGTTCTGGAAACGTTCGACCGGACATGGGGCGTTCTACGGCTTGCTCATCGGTACGCTCGCGGCGGCGGTGCACTACGGGCTCACGTTGCCGCACGACGCCGTTCCCGGCATCAAAGGCGGCTTCCTGGGCGCCGTGCTGCACGTTTACCCCAGCGAGATGGCGCTGAACTTCTGGACCGCGATCATCGCATGGACCTCGTGCTTCGTGACCACACTCGTGATTTCGCTCCTTACGAGGCGCACCAAGACGGACGAGCAGCTGGTCGGGCTAGTCTACTCGTTGACGCCCCGGCAGCGGGACGACGCCATGCCGTGGTACAAGCGGCCGGTGACGCTGGCGGTGATTATTCTGGTCGCGTCGGCAGTTCTCAACGTGATCTTCTGGTGAGCGCATGAAACTGGACCTGCGGCTCCCGATCGGGCTGATGTTTTCGCTGTTCGGCGTAATTCTGGTTGTGTACGGATTAGCATCGGACCAGACGATCTACCAGCGGTCGCTGGGGATCAATGTGAACCTATGGTGGGGACTCGTCCTGCTGGCGTTTGGTCTGACGATGCTCTTCCTTAGCGGTCGGCGTGGCCAAACAGGAACGTGAGCGGATCCTCTAGCCTCGCGCGCCATGAGGCCTCGTTGTGCGTAGCCTCGGGGTAGCGTCGGATTACGAAGTCCGTCCCTTCCTTCAATCCCTTCTTCAGTAACCACTGTCGCACGACTTCATGGCTCGGCGTGTATGCCGAATCGAGCCCGCGGCCGCCGAAATCGAACCAGTAGCGCGCCCCCTTGGGTGGCTGCAACCCAGCGGCGATGTCGCGAACGATGTACGGCGTCGTGTCAGGATTGGCGACCTTCGGAACATCCGTAAAGAACTGCTGCACCACAGCTTGTGAGAGCGGGAAGTGCGTCGAGACGCAGCCGCAGGCACCGAAGGCCTCAGGGTGATGCGTCACCAGATAGAACGAGAGCAACCCGCCCATCGATGAGCCCATTGTGGCTGTATTCTGGGGGCCAGCCAACGTGCGGAACGTCGTGTTCACGCGCGGCATCAGCTCTTCGATGAGAAAGCGCGCGTACTGCGGCGCGTCCCGCCACGGCGAATACTCCGACCCGCGCCGAGCGCTATTCCAGATGCCGACGACGATCACGGGCGGCATCACGCCGCGTTTCACCAGCCGCATGATCGCTTCGTCAACGCCCCAATCGGTGCCCGTGCTCGCGATGCGCGGGTCGAAGAGATTCTGGCCATCATGCATGTAGAGCACGGGGTAGCGCGTCGTCGTGGAGGAGTCGTAGCTGGGCGGGAGCCAGATCTCGACGAGGCGATCGGGTCCAAGGAACTTGGAGTGCACGTCGGGCCAATAGACGAGCCGGCCGAGTACGCCGGAGCCGCGCCAATCGGCGACGTACTCGCGCACGTCCTTCTTGAATTGCGCGATCTCATGTGCGACGACCGTGTCCCGGGTGAGCATGAGGCGATGGTTGGGTGGAACAACGCCCGTCGCGCTCAGCGCTTCGCGATCCCAGGCGCCGAGCGTGAACTTGTACTCGAATGTGGTCCCTGCCGGAGCACTGATCTGGGCGGTTCGGGTCCGCCCGGTGCCAGTCAGCGCTCGTCCGTCGGGGCGCCACGGGCCCAGATCGTTCAGGCTGCCGGCCAGGTAAACGGTGCCTGTTCCATCGGGGACACGTACCTGCATTGTGGTCTTCACGGCCGGTGTGCCGAATTGCAGCGTGACCCATTCGACTTCGATGCCCCGGCCCTCGTCGCGGCGCACAGAGAATTGGAGCCGCTCGAGGTGCTCGAGCCGCAGTTTGTCCGTGGCTCCGCCGCGGCCGGTAGCAGGGCCGACCCAGTAGTTCCACTGGCCGGGGAATCCTTGCGGCAGGAGAACACCGCGGCCGACCTTGAAGTCCGAGAGTGCGATAGTCGGTTCGCTCCACGTGCTGTCGACGACGACCGGCGCCGTCCAGCTCGTACCGTCGTCCTCCATGAGGGTCACATGAAGGGTTTGCTTTGCGCTCAGTCCGCGGATTCGCAGCCGCAGCGCTTGCCCCGCCAGGATCGCCTCTTGCCTCGCTATTACTCGATCTTTGATGACCACGGAGGCGGTGTAGTCGGCCGGACTCCATCCGCTTGTGTCCCGCGGGAGCTCGAGGTGAAAGACCGGCTGCCCTGTGATCGGCGAGAAGACATTCCGAAACAGGCCGCGTCGCCCTGCGTCACCGATGCGGGTGAAGGTCAGCCGCGCGGCGTCAGGACCAGGATCAAATAGACGCAGCGCGGTGGCGGGACTGACGACATCGAATCGCCACGACCCGCGGTCGTTGTAATTCCAATCGGTCGGCTTGCCAGGTGTACCGGCCGGGAACGTGAGTGCGGAATCCCTACGGAAAACCGTGATGACAAACTGATGCGGGCCCTCGCGCAGCGCGGCGGCAGGGATCGACGTCGCGAAGTCATACCCTCCGCGAGGACGTTTCAACAATTGTTGAAATGACACCCACCCACCCCCCGCGACACGCCGATAGAACAGCACCGCTGAGTCCGGAGGCGTCCGGTCTACGATCCGTGCTCGGACCTCGGCGTCCCGCCCGGCCAAATACTGAGGTGCGGCAAGAGAGACAACAGTGAGCGGGACGGTATCGGGCGGGGGAGCAAAAAACTCCTTGAAACCGATCTGACCAACTTTCGCCGGCATCGTGCCGAGGTCGACGCCGCTGACACTCAACACATATACACCCGGCATGATGTCGAACCTGCCGGCGGTTGCCTTCACGCTCTGGCCCGTGGTCACGGGTTGCACGGTGAACGACTCGCCCAACTCGGGCAGCGTGACCGTCATCGGCCACGACCGGCTGATTGCACGCGTCACGATCTTGTCGACTCGCGGCAGCTCGAACGGATCGCGCACCGGCACGGCGTCAGGATAGACCTCGAGCCGCCAGACTCCTTTGCGAATCCGGTCGAGGAAATAAATCCCCTCGCCCTCGTACGAAACGACCGGCGATGAGCCGAAACCGGCGACGCGTCGCAAGGAACCCGGTTCGCGTGGCCGCGTCGTCGTCGAGCCCGCGTAGAGAAACGCATCGCGCGCAACGAGCTCGGCGAGATCGCTCTCGTACGAGATGCGGAAGTCGCCGAAGCGCGTGTTCTCGGGGTAGCTGCCGTACGCGCGTCCACGCGGCAGGCGGCGCATCTCCTCCGCGGCGATGACGGTGCTCATCGCTTTCCGCGGTGTGTAGACGAGG
>DATFEG010000005.1:0-2635 GCA_035251445.1 Gemmatimonadales bacterium
AGCGCGTCGATCCGGCGCTCCCAGTCCGCGTAGTCGTGCTCCGCGGGTTGAACCGCGCCCGCGGGCAGCCCGCCCATGTCGTGGTGCATTCTCGGACCGACGACACCGGCCATCTTGCGGGCGAGCTCCTCGCTCGTGATCACGCCGCGCGCGATCAGACACTGCGCGAGCGCGAAAATCCACTTCTCGTAATACGTCATCGAGTCGTACATCTGCGGCGGCAGCGATTCGATCGCGCGGCGGTGCTCGTCCACAGTCAGCAGCTTCTTCGCTCCCTTGATGCCCCAGAGCAGCACCGCCATCGCGTCGATGCGCCGCTCCCAATCAGCGTAGTCGTGCTCGGTCGGCTCTACGCGGCCGCCGGGCATTCCGCCCATGTCGTGATGGCTTCTCTCGATCATGCGACCCACTCCGAGACCGGGGCTTTGGCCTCGTGCAGCGGCTGGCAGACGATGTCCACCAGGGAGGGACCGTCATGCGAGAGCGCGCTTTTCAGCGCGGAACCCAGTTTGCCGGGTTCGAAAACCCGCCAGCTCTTCACGCCGAATGCGTCTGCGACCTTCGCATGGTCCGTGACGCCGAAATCGACGGAAAAGTAGCGCCGCTCGTAGCCCGATTTCTGTCCGGCCTTGATCCAGCCGAAGACCGCGTTGGAGATCACGATGAACGTGATGGGGAGCTTCAGGCGAACCGCGGTCTCGAGCTCGCCGACGCACATGCCGAAGCTGCCGTCGCCCGTTACGGCCACCGTTTTCACCCGCGGCCGCGCCATGTGCGCGCCGATCGCGGCCGCGAGCGCATAGCCGAGCGCGCCGTGCGCGCGGTTGGAGAAGTAGCGGCGCCCGGTACCCTTAACGACATAGTAGGCGGAGAGATAGGGGCAAGGCGTGCCGGGATCAGCGACCACGATGGCATCGTGATCGAGATTCTTCTGAAGCTCGAAAACGACCCGTTCGGGCTTGATCGGCTGGTCATCGGAGCGTGCGAGCGCTTGGAACTTCTCGAATTTGGTTCGTTTGTGGTGATCCACGAACGAAAGATCCGCTTCCCGCTTCTGGCCATCCAACGCGTCGATCAATGCCGAAAGGCATAGGCGAGCATCGCCGATGAGAGGTACGTCGACCTTGTAGTTGGTGCCCGGCACCGCAGGGTCCACGTCGATGTGGATGATCCTCGCCTTCCCCGCCTGAGGGTGGCGCCAGCGCTCGGTGGTGACCGAGCCCGCCCGGCAGCCCACGAACACGATCACGTCTGCGGCATCGACGACCGCTCGCGTCTCCGGCGTGCCGCCATTCGAGCCGACCACCCCTACCGAGTGCGCGCAGCGCTCGTCGATCGAACCCTTGCCGCTGATGGTCGTGGCGACCGGTGCAGAGAGGTTTTCCGCCAGAGTGGCCAATTCACCTTCGGCACCGGAGAGCACCACTCCGCCGCCGCAGATAAATGCCGGCTGCTTCGCCTTACGCAGCAGCTTGGCCGCAAGCTCGACCATGGCGGGGTCGGGCGCAACGCGGCGGGAGGGAAACGCACCCTGCGTGGGATCGGCCCACACGTCTTTGCGGTCCACCGGGCCGTTCTGCACGTCGAACGGCAGCGCGATATGCGCGGCGCCGGGACGGCCGGTGGTCATGGCCTCGAACGCTTTTCGCATCACGCGCGGGATGTCGGCCGAGCGGTCGAGCACCGCGTTCCATTTCGTCAGCGGCTTCATCAATGCGCGTTGGTCGAGCTCCGTCAGCGTGAATTTCCCCCGGGAGGAAACTGAAACATCGGTATTGATGGCCAGAATGGGGATCGAAGATTCGTTGGCCTCTACGAGCCCCGGAAGGATGTAGGTGGCGCCGCCGCCCGACGGACCCTCGCACACGCCGACCCTGCCGCTCACGCGCGAATAGCCGTCGGCCATATATGCGGCATGCCGTTCATCCCTGGTCAGCACATGCCTGATGGACCCCGATTGGGCGAGCGCGTCGTAGAGCGGCAGGCTGGTATCGCCGCACAGCCCGAACATCGTGTCCACCCCGTGGGCGCGCAGCATCTCGACCACAGCCTCCGCGCCGGTCAGGGTCGCGAGCTCTACGGGCTTGTTCACTCCCTTATATTAGGGCGCGCTGGCCGATTTCACCACGAGCTCGGGCCAGTAGCGTTGCCCCCGGTGGTCGTACCAGCGCTTTCTCTCGAGATCCAGGTTGGCGTGGATCACGCCATCGCCGAACGCGATACCGTCGGCGCACGAGAAGTGCATGAACGGACCGTAGGCTGGCGAGGACTCGCCGTACTCATTCTCGAAATGCAGGCTTCCGCGAATCCAGGTTGAGCGTCGAGTATCCTATCTGCACCCTCCATGGACGTCGCCGAACGCCAGCGCCCGCCTCCGGGCGAGCTCTGCCTCGACCACCTTGCACACTTTGTGCCCGAGCTCGACGCCGCGGCCGCGGTGTGGGAGAAGCTCGGCTTGAGGGTCACGCCGGTTTCGGTGCACCAGGTCTCGGGCAAACCCGCCGGAACGTCCAACCGCTGCGTCATGTTGGAGGAAGGCTATATCGAGCTCCTTGCACCGACTCAGAAGACCGCGCACGCAAGGCGGGTGCGCTCGCTCATGAAGCGCTACGACGGCATACACCTCGCCTGCTTT
>DATFEG010000091.1:0-3521 GCA_035251445.1 Gemmatimonadales bacterium
TACACTCTACGACGCTCTTCCGATTCGATGTCGCCCGCCCCGACAAACACCACGCCCGTTCCAGGCGGCGGGGGCGGCGGGGGCAGTGAGGGCGGTGGTGGCGGTGGTGGTGTGGGTTCTGCGGGTGTGCCCCGGGGCATCTCGCAAGCAACGAAGAGGGCAGCCACGAGGCCGAATACGGGGACGGCGGCCCAACGCGAGACCGTGATTGTCAGCGGCATGCCCACCCCACGCGTCCGTAGTAAAAGGCGGGCCGCCTAGGGCGTCGACCCAAGTCGAAGCGCTAAAAACCATTCCGACGGTGGGCCAGAATAGGCGTATATCATTGACAGGTAAGTGACTTACGTCACGCGCGGGGCGGGCACGACGTCGGCTCGAAGCTTGCTGGTTGCGAGCGCAATCGCACTATGCCAACGACACGGGGCTATATGAATTCGACTCGGGCGTTGCAACAGTCCCACAGTTTCGTGGCTCGTTCGCTGCTGTCTCGTTAGCCGCTTGGAGATACTTTGAAGCCCCACATCGCCCCCGATTTCACGCTCCGTCGCCCCGTCAACGTGCGGCAGCTCCCGGCGCTCCTGGAGCGGCTCGGAGCCGCACTTGCCGAGCAGAAGGTCCGTCACTGCCAGTGGAAGGGCCATTGGAAAAGTGACCGGTGGACCACCGGAGAGGGTGATATCGATCTCCTCATCGCACCGGCGGACTTCTCGGCGTTCGCAGCGGTCGCGCATCAAATCGGCTATCGCCCGACGTGCGTCGCGCCGCACGCGGAGATCCCGGGCGTCTCGAGCTGGTATGGCTACGACCGTGAGCTGCCCGGCTTTCTACGGCTTCACGTTTACACGCGATTGGTCATCGGGGTGTATTGGCGCACACTGCATCGCCTGCCGCTCGAGGAAGCAGCGCTCGACGAGCTCGTACCGCGGGCCATCTTCCCGTCGCCACGACCAGAAATCGAGCTCATTCTGTTCGTGCTGCGAATGACGCTGCGCCGCTCCACGATCGATCTGGGACCGGAGCCCCGGTGGCTGCCCGTCTCTCGCGAGGAGCTTGCGTACCTCGAGACGCAAGCCAATCCGGAGCGTCTGCACGAACTGCTCGCCCGACACTTGCCGGCCGTCGATCGGAGCCTGTTCGACGAATGCCGGGAGGCACTCGCGGAGCCAACGGGGTGGCGACGGCGAGCTGCGGCGCGCCGCGCACTCGCGCGCGCACTCGCTGCTGGTGCCCGTCCCGCCACATTGACCGTGACCGTGCGCCGCGCCGTGGCTGCGCTGCGCGCGCGTGTTCCAACCCGTTCCGTGGGCTCGCGACGACTTGCGTCGGGTGGTTTCCTCGTGGCGATCGTTGGCGCAGATGGCGCAGGTAAGACAACCTGCACGCTCGCACTGCGGAAATGGTTGGGCGCCCACTTCCAAACGATGCATGCCCATCTGGGGCGCCCCCAGCGGTCGTTGACGACGTTGCTGGTTGGGGCTCTGCGGAGAATCCTGCCGTTACGAACCTTGGATCATCTGCGTCACGTCTGCACCGCACGTGATCGCTATCGGATGGCCGCCAGAACGGCGCGGTTTGCGCTCAAGGGCGGCATCGCACTGTGTGAGCGCTATCCCGGCGCGGAACATGACCAGTTGGTGGGACCGCGCATCCGTGTGAACGCCGGCCCGAACGCCGGGAGTCTCGCGCACCGGCTCGCGGCGCTCGAAGAGGATTACTACCGCCGCATACCGTCGCCTGACTTGCGCCTGATCTTGCGCGTCCCGCCCGACGTCGCCGTGCGGAGAAAAACCACTGAACCGGCTGATTATGTGAGGCGGCGGGCGACGGCCGTCTGGGACGCGCAGTGGACCGGCGCGAACACCCGCGTCATCGATGCGGGTCAACCGCTGGTTGACGTCGTCGCCGATCTCAAGGGAGCGCTCTGGCTGGAGCTCTAACCAGTCCCGCGCAGGTCAGTGGCAGGTGTCCGTACCGCTGTCGGTGAAGGTCTTCCCCGCCACCGGAACGAACTCCCAGGTGTATGAGCCGTCGGACAGTGTCAGCTTGAGCACCCCGAATGTGTCGTTGTTCCGCACTTCGCTGGTCGGGAGCGGCGTCCCAAACGGGTAGAAACCCCTGCCACCCGTTCCGATGACGATTTGACGTACCCCTCGCGCTGAGTCGGCGACGCCGGTCGGAGTCTGCGGCGCGAACCGCTCGTAGTTGTGCTCGTGGCCCACAAGGACAAGCTCCGCGCCCGCGTCGTACAGCACATTCCAGATCGCCTGCGAGCGTGAGTCGTTGCCGTGATGTGTCCCCGAGCTGAATCGAGGATGGTGCCACAGGGCGACTGTGCACCTCTTCGTGCTCGCCGCCAGGTCCGCTTTTAACCAGAGCTCCTGTGGCGACCCAGCCCTCATGCTGACATTGCTGTTGAGCACCACGATGTGCCAGACACCAAGATCGTAGCTGTAGTAGCCTTTCGTGGGATCGCCCGCGGCGTCCCCGAAGTAGCGGAAGTATCCCGCTGCACCCGACGTCTCGTAATCGTGGTTTCCCGCTACGGGCCGGGTGCGCGCCTTGTGCCGTCCCCATGTCGGGTGGTAACAGCGGGCAAACTCCGAGTGCGTCCCATCATCGTAGGCATTGTCGCCCGTGGTGAACACCGTGCCCGCGATGTCGTCCAGTAACTTCGCGGTCGCCTCATCGTCGTTATCCCCGCACACTGCGATGTCGCCCGCGCCTACAAACACCACGGAACCCGGCGGCGGTGCCGGTGGCACGGGTGGTGGTGGCACCGCTGGCGGTGGCGGCGGCGCCGGAGAACGACGACCGGCCGCCGCCGGCGAGCAAGAGAGCAGCCCGGCGATCAGCAGACTCGCCACGACCGGCCCTCCCGAAGTCCCGATTCGCCAACGCATCTGCTGGTTCAATCGCACCCAGAACTCCTGCGGAAGGTGGGCATACTCCTGCTCGTGGGCGTCTTGTAGCCCGCGCCATAACCTAACTCCTTCATTAACGGTGTGGGCGCCTTCCTTCCTCAACCAGGCCGGCTTTCGACCTGCAGTTCCGATCCCATGGCCCGGACCAACCGGCGCCGCCCACGACGGCTACTGGGCCTTCTTCTTTAGCTCGAGCCACCAGACCATCCGTTCTTTGACGGACTTCTCGTAGCCGAAGTCGCTGGGGCGATACCACACGGCCCCGCGTAGGCTTTCCGGCAGGTATTCCTGCGGGAGATAGGCGTTCTCGGCGTCGAACGCGTACTTGTAGCGCTCGCCGTAGCCCAATTCTTTCATGAGTCCGGTCGGTGCGTTCCGAATGTGGAGCGGTACCGGCTCAGCGGGGTGTTCCTGCGCCGCGGCCTGCGCATCGCCGAATGCCGCGTACACCCGGTTCGACTTGGGGGCTGTCGCGAGGTAGACGGTGGCCTCGGCGAGCGCCAACTCGCCTTCGGGACTGCCGAGGAAGTGGTAGGCGTCCTTGGCTGCGAGCGCCACCGACAAGCCCCGCGGATCCGCGAGCCCAATGTCCTCGATCGC
>DATFEG010000092.1:0-18732 GCA_035251445.1 Gemmatimonadales bacterium
GAGCCGAGCCACGGCGGGAGCAAGTCCGGCAGCAGCGCACTGAGCCACGGGCCGAGCCGCGTCGTGAGCAGCCGCGGAGTGAGCCCCGCGCGGAGCCACGCCGGTCATCGCCACCGCCTGCTCCACCATCTCGGAACGAACCCGAGGTGCGACGCCGCAAGCCGTGAGCTTCAAACGAGAACCGGACGCGCCCGATCGTAGTCTCAAACGATCGGGCGCGTTAGCTTTCGCTCCCTTTCCTTTACCTGGGGTCAATCCCGTGCGTCATTCGTATCGTCCGTTGTTGCTCGTGCTTGCTCCGCTTCTTCTGCCTGCCGCAATTGTGGCGCAAATGACGGCAAGCGCCTCGGTGCAGCGTGCCGTTCAAACCATTACGCCAGAGGATATTCGGCGCCGCATCGGCATCATCGCGGACGACTCGATGCGCGGTCGTGATACGCCAAGCCCCGAGCTCGATGAGGTCGCCGCCTATCTCGCCGGTGAGTATCGACGCTTGAGACTACAGCCCGCCGGCGATAACGGTCGTTTCGAGCAGCGCTATCCACTGGATCGCGTGCAGGTCGTCGCGGAAAGCTCGATGGTCATGCTGCACGGCGGCGGCGGCGGCGATGGCACACTCGCCTATGGGAAAGACTTCATCTTCGGCGACAACCAGTTCGAGAGCGGAGATTACGCCGGCGACCTCGTGCTCGTCTCCGGCTCCGTGGGGGGCGCGCTTCCCGCGGATACCGCCACGCTCGCGGGCAAGATGGTGATTCTCGCAACCGGACCCCGCAACCGCGGGGAGTGGCAGCGCGTTCGCGCCTGGAAGCCGGCGGGACTCATTCTGGGTCGCTCCGCCACGGATGCTGATTGGGAGCAGCTCGTCAGTCGCAGCGCGCGCCCGCAACTCCGGGATCCCAGCCGGCGCGTCGGACCGCCGCTCGTGATGGCGATTCGTTCCGCTACGCTCGCGGGGTTCGTGACGCGACTCGGGGGCGATTTGGCAGCCGCGCAGTCGGCGGGCACATTCGCGGTGAAGTCGCTGGGCGGCCAGTTCCACGTGCACGCGCGTATCCGGCCCGTCGAGCGGAACTCCGCCCCGAACGTGGTCGCGATGCTGGAGGGAAGCGACCCACGGCTGAAAAAGGAATACATCGTTTTTAGCGCCCACATGGATCACGTCGGGGTCGCCGGCGCGCGCGCCACGGGCGGCTGCAGCGCGCAGGGTGTCGACTCGATCTGCAACGGTGCCGATGACGATGCGTCGGGCACCGTGGCGGTTGTCGAGCTCGCCGAGGCGTTCGCGCAGATGAACCCGCGTCCAAAGCGGTCGATCATTTTCCTGAACGTCAGCGGCGAGGAAAAGAACCTGTGGGGCAGCGGCTACTTCGCGGAGCATTCACCGGTGCCCGTCGAGAATATCGTCGCCAATGTCAACATCGACATGGTCGGTCGCAACTGGAAGGACACGATCGTGGTGATCGGGAAAGAACATTCGGATCTGGGCGCCACATTGAACCGCGTGGCCGCAGCGCATACTGAGCTCAACATGCGCCCGATCGACGACATCTGGCCCCAAGAGAACTTTTATTTCCGTTCCGACCATTACAACTTCGCGCGCAAAGGCGTGCCCATCCTGTTCTTCTTCAGCGGAACGCATGCCGACTATCATCGGCCCAGCGACTCAGCCGACAGGATCGATGCGGAGAAGGAGACACGGCTCACGCGACTCATATTCTATTTGGGTCTCGAGGTCGCGAACGCGCCCGCCCGGCCGAAATGGAATCCCGACAGTTACAAGCGGATCGTCACGGGCCAGTGACGCCGACGACTAGATCGCGGCCAACAGCTGGGCATTCGTCTTAGCGCGTTTCATCTGGTCTACGAGCGATTGCATCGCCTGCTCCGGCGGCAGACCCACGAGGGCTCGCCGGAGCTTTTGTTTTGCCTCGATGGTTTTTGGATCGGCGAGCAACTCTTCGCGACGTGTCCCGCTCGCTGCGATATCCACCGCCGGATAGATGCGACGGTCCGCCAGGGCGCGCGTCAACCGCAGCTCGGCGTTTCCCGTTCCCTTGAACTCCTCGAAAATGACGTCGTCCATACGACTTTCGGTTTCGACGAGCGCCGTCGCGATGACGGTGAGCGATCCTCCCTGGGGCACGGCCCGCGCAGCGCCGAATAACGCCTTCGGCTTGGCCAGCGCGTTGGCGTCGAGCCCGCCCGACATCGTTCGCCCGCTGCCGCGACCTGTCGTGTTGTGCGAGCGGGCCAACCGCGTCAGGGAGTCGAGCACGATCACCACGTCGCGCCCGAGCTCCACTTGCCGGCGGGCATGATCGAACACCATCTCCGCCACGGCAACGTGGCGCTCATGCGGGAGATCAAAGCTCGAGGCGATCACCTCACCCCGACCCCAGTCCACCATCTCGGTGACTTCTTCAGGACGCTCATCGACCAGTAACACGAGCAGGGACGCCTGCGGGTGATTCTCCGCGACGGCTTCGGCGATTGCCTGCAACATCATCGTCTTGCCCGCTTTGGGCGGTGAAACGATCAGCGCGCGCTGGCCAAAACCGAACGGACAGATGAGGTCCACGACACGCTGGGTGTCGGCGGTCCGCGGGCTCGATGCACGAGGCGTCTCGAGGGTGAGGGGACGGCTGGGGTGCACGGCGCCAAGCGATGCGAAGTCGGGTCGACCATCCAGCTGCGCCGCCGGCATCCCGTTGACGGTCGCGACGCGACCGTTCTCGAGCTCGATCAGGTCGCCGCGTCGCAGTCCGGGCATCCGAACGGGCGGATCGCCCTTCGCCGGCAGATAACTGTTCGCCGCAAGCCGCAGCGCCCCGCCCTTGGGAGAAGGGTCAAACCATCCGGTAATGGGAGGCATACGTTCCTATCGCTGGGGTCTCATGAGCAATGCTGCTCTGCGGCAACCTGGCGTCTTCTGAACACGGTGCGCTGTCCGTCTATATTTGTGCGCGATGAGACAGGATCACATCCGCAACTTCTGCATAGTGGCTCACATCGACCACGGGAAATCTACGCTCGCGGACCGCCTCATCGAGCTCACCGGAACGCTCGATAAGCGGCTCATGCGCGATCAGGTTCTCGATACCATGGACCTGGAGCGTGAGCGCGGCATTACGATCAAGCTGAACGCGGTGCGGATGAGTTATCACGCGAAAGACGGCCAATTGTACGAGTTGAATCTTATCGATACCCCCGGCCACGTCGACTTCACGTACGAGGTCTCACGCTCTCTGGCGGCATGCGAGGGAGCCATTCTGGTCGTGGATGCGTCACAGGGTATTCAGGCGCAAACCTTGTCCAATCTTCTGCTCGCCATGGACGCGGGACTGGAAATCATACCCGTCCTGAACAAGATCGATCTGCCCGGAGCCGAGCCTGATAAGCGTGCCCACGAAATCCACGACCTGATCGGGATCAAGCCTGAGGAAATCCTGCGCATCTCCGCCAAGGAAGGGCGCGGTGTCCCCGAGTTGCTGGAGGCCGTGGTACGCCGCGTCCCGGCACCGCGCGGCACCCGCGACGCCCCGCTGCGGGCGCTCATTTTCGACTCCTATTACGACCGCTATCGTGGCGCGATTCCGTCGATCCGCGTGGTCGATGGGGTCATCAGACCCGGCATGAAGATAGCGTTCGGGGCCCATCGCGACGATGTCTACGAAGTCGATGAGGTCGGCTACCTCCAGCTCGGTCATAAGCCCGCCGAGCACCTCGAGGCCGGCGAGGTCGGCTACGTGGTCGCCAACGTGCGGGGCGTCCGCGAAACCCGGCCGGGCGACACCGTGCTCGATGCAGAGTTTCAGCAGGTGGAGCTCCTCCCAGGCTATCGAGACATCCAGTCGATGGTCTTCGCGGGCCTCTACCCTACGAACGCCGAGCAATATGAGGAGCTTCGCGACGCCCTGGCGAAGCTGCAGCTCAACGACGCCTCGCTCCACTACGAGCCCGAGACGTCCGTGGCCCTGGGGTTCGGGTTCCGGTGCGGTTTCCTCGGCTTGCTGCACATGGAGATCGTACGCGAGCGGCTCGAGCGCGAGTTCGACCTCGACCTCATCAGTACGGTCCCTAACGTCGAATACCACGTCTACCGAACCGATGGTGAGATGGAGCTCGTCGAGAATCCGAGCCTCTTGCCGCACGGGTCCGAGGTGGATCGCGTCGAGGAGCCGTACGTGAAAGCGCGGGTTTTCGCGCCGTCCGACTACATCGGCGGCATCATGAAATTGGGCCAAGAGCGTCGCGGTGTGTATCGCGGCATGCAGTACCTCGACCCGACGCGGGTCGAGTTCGACTGGGAGTTTCCGCTCGCCGAGATCATTCTCGACTTCTACGACAAGCTGAAAACCATCTCACGTGGCTACGCTTCGCTCGACTACGAGTTCCTGGCGTACCGGCCCGGCGAGCTCGTGAAGCTCGACATGCTGCTCAATGGCGAAGCGGTCGACGCATTCAGCGTTATTATCCACAGGGACAAGGCGTTCGAATGGGGCCGGAAGATCGCGGAAAAGCTGAAAGACCTCATTCCACGGCAGCTGTTCGAGGTCGTCATTCAAGCTGCGATCGGAACGAAGGTCATCGCCCGGGAGTCGATTCGGCCGCTGCGAAAGAACGTCACGGCCAAATGCTACGGTGGAGACGTCACCCGCAAACGCAAACTGCTCGAGAAGCAACGCGAAGGGAAGAAACGCATGAAGCAAGTCGGGACTGTGGAGATTCCTCAGGAAGCGTTTCTCGCGGTGCTGCAGGTCGAATAGGAGACCACATGCGCATCATCGTCCTCGCCATCACGGCACTCGCCGCACTGTCGCGCTCAGTGTCCGCGCAGTTCACGCTGGAGCAGGTGCGTTCGTATCCCTATCCCACCGAGCTGACTGTTGCATCGAGCGGCAGCCGCGTCGCCTGGGCGTTCAACGAGCAGGGCCGGCGCAACATCTACGTGGCTGAAGGCCCTGCATTTGCCGCGCGGCCACTAACTCGCTACGACCGCGACGATGGTCAGGAGTTGAGCAGCGTCACCGTGTCCGCCAACGGCCGGTGGGTCGTGTACGCGCGCGGCGGTGATCACGGCTCGAACTGGGACGACGCGCTGCCGGTCAATGTCGGCTCGACCCCCGTGCCCCCAAAGGTACAGATCTTCAGCGTGCCGTTCGACGGCGGAGACCCGAAAGCAATCGCCGATGGCGATGACCCCGTCGTGTCCCCACGGAGCGATGTCGTCGCGTTCAGCAAAGCTGGTCAGATGTGGATCGTGCCAATCGATGGATCGGCGCCCGCAAGACAACTGCTGACGGTGCGCGGGGAGACCAGCGACCTCCGTTGGTCGCCCGATGGCTCTCGACTCGCGTTCGTGGCAAATCGCGTCGATCACTCATTCATCGGCGTGTTCTCCAACGACACCACGGCAATTACCTGGCTGGCCCCAGGGTTCGCACGCGACCGGTCGCCGCGCTGGTCACCCGACGGACGCCGCGTCGCGTTTGTGCGGGTGCCCGGTGTCGGCGGAGCGCCGGACTCGCTGTTGGCGCGTCGCGCCAATCCGTGGGAGATCTGGACCGCCGATGCGACCACGGGAGTCGCGCAACGATTGTGGAAGTCGCCCGAGACGCTCGCCGGCTCTGTGCCGACAACGCATGGCGGTACGAACCTGGCCTGGGGTGCATCCGATCGCATCGTTTTTCTTTCGTACCAGGATGGTTGGCCGCATCTCTACTCCATTCCGGCCGCAGGCGGAACAGCGCTCCAGCTGACGTCCGGCCGGTACATGGCCGAGCACATTCGACTCAGCCGCGATGGCCGCTGGCTCCTGTTCGCGGGCAATACGGGAACGGACGCGCTCGACATCGATCGCCGCCACATCGTCCGTGTCCCGGTAGATCGCGCGGCACCGGAGGTCATGACTCCCGGAAGCGGTCTGGAATGGAGTCCCGCAGTGACGGGGGACGGCGCCACACTCGTATTCATCAGCGCAACCCCGCAGCGTCCGCCACTCCCGGCGACGATGGCTTTCGCGCCTCGGGCCACCGTCCGCACCATCGGCGCGGACCACATTCCCCGCAACTTTCCTGGCGGCTTGGTCACCCCACGGCAGGTCGTCTTCCGCTCCGGCGACGGCCTGACGATTCATGGCCAGCTGTTCGAGGCTTCGGGACAGAGTGCCGGTCGCAGACCCGCGGTGGTGTACGTGCATGGTGGCCCGCCACGCCAGATGTTGCTGGGATGGCACTATTCGGATTATTACGCCAACGCCTACGCGCTCAACCAGTACCTGGCGAGTCGCGGGTTTATCGTCTTGTCGGTGAATTTTCGACTGGGGATCGGCTATGGGTACGACTTTCACCAACCACCGAAAGGGGGCGCACGCGGCGCCGCCGAGTATCGGGACATCCAGGCCGCAGCCGCGTATCTCCGCTCACTGCCCCAGGTCGACGCCGGTCGGATTGGCATCTACGGTGGATCGTACGGCGGCTATCTGACCGCGTTGGCCTTGGCACGCAACTCGGATCTTTTCGCGGCCGGGGTCGACATACACGGCGTGCATGACTGGACAACGCAGGGGTCGCGGGTCATGCTCGACCGCCAGCGCTATGAGCAGGCTCCAGACCTCGCCGCCGCGCTGGACACCGCCTTTCGCTCATCGCCAATTTCTTCCATCAGCAGTTGGAAGTCGCCCGTGCTCATCATCCACGGCGATGATGATCGCAACGTGCGGTTCTCGCAGAGCACCGACCTTGTGCGGCGGCTGGCCGCGGCCGGCATCCGGTTCGAGACGGTGGTGATACCGGACGACACGCACCATTTCCTGCGGCACGCAAACATTCTGACGGTGAATAAAGCCACCGCGGCGTTTCTGGAGCGCGAGCTGTTGCCGGGGACGAGCGCCGCAACGCGGGCCACCGGACGTCAATAGGAGTGATAGTGCAGAGTTGCAAGAATAGACACACAGCCATGCTGTTGATCGCGGTAGCGGCCGGTCTTGGCTGCAGTCCGGTCTTGAACTACCCCAGCGCGTTAGGCCCACGCTATGCGGGTGATCCAACGACTCGGCCCGACTCCCTGACTGTGAGCCGGGTGCTTCGGGTGGTGACCTATAACGTCAGATTCGGCAGGCACGTCGATCGAGCAATCAATGTGCTTACGACGCGCGCGCCGCTGCCTGGTGCCGACATCGTCGTCCTACAGGAGATGGATGCCGAGGGGACACAACGCATCGCCGAGGCGTTGGGGATGTCGTGGGTCTATTATCCCGCGGTCGTCCACCCCAAGGCCGAGAGACAGGATTTCGGCAACGCGGTTCTGTCGCGCTGGCCGATCATCGCGGATGAGAAACTGATGCTGCCGCACATTGCCGGAATGCGATCGGCCCAGCGTATTGCGACGGCGGCGACGATCCTGGTGGATTCGATCCAGGTGCGTGTGTACAGCGCGCATTTTGGCACCCCGACCGAGATCCGCCCCTCCCAGCGACGGGACCAGGCAAGCACGATTCTCTCGAACGCCGCAGGTTATTCGCTCGTCATCGTCGCGGGCGACATGAACAGTCACGGGATCGGCAAGGCGTTCGTCGCGGACGGGTATCAGTGGCCGACCGAACACAACGGATTCACCAGCGCTTTCTTCAACTGGGATCACATCTTTCTGAAGGGCTTCGGCCCGCCCTTGCCGGGCGGCGCCAAGGTGACCGGGATTGTGCGCGACACGCTCGGCACAAGCGACCACGACCCAGTATGGGCCGTGGCGCGGCTTCCTTGAGTTCGCCGACCCTCGTCATTCAAACGGCGTTTCTGGGCGATGTCGTTCTGACGACGCCGCTGCTCTCCGCGGTCGCGGCCCGGCACGGCCCGACCGATGTCGTGACCACCCCCATCGCCGCGCCGTTGCTCGAGACGCATCCCGCCGTCAGGCACGTGATTTCCTACGACAAGCGTGGCGCGGATCGTGGGTGGGCCGGCTTCCAGAAGCTGAGCGGCCGGCTCAGGGCCGAGCGGTACGCGCGCGTCTATCTCCCACACCGTTCGCTGCGTAGCGCCGCACTGGGCTGGATCACCCGGATCCCCACCCGGGTCGGCTTTTCAGGCCGATGGTCCTTCCTCTATACGGACGCAAAGCGCAAACCCCGAACGGGACACGAAGGCGACCGGCTTCTGGCCCTCGCGGATGAGCCGCCGGGCGCCTATCGTCCCCACCTGCGGACGACGGCGCAGGACGAGGAGGCGGCGGCGGCGCTTGTAGCAAATGAGAGCGGTTTCGTCGCGCTCGCTCCCGGATCGATATGGGGCAGTAAACGCTGGCCCTACTATCCGGAGCTCGCCGCTCGACTGTCGGCCCGCGTGGGCGTGGTGGTCGTCGGAAGCAAGGAAGACGCCCGGTTGGGGGACGAAATCAGGGCCGCAGCGGGCGGCAACGAACGGCAGCGGGTCGTCAATGCCTGCGGGCGACTCACGTTGCGCGAGTCGGCTGCTCTACTGAGCCGCGCGGAGTTACTCGTCACGAACGACAGCGCGCCGCTGCATTTGGCGACGGCGATGGGCACTCCGATCGTCGCATTGTTCGGACCGACGGTAACGGAGTTTGGTTTCGGCCCGCTGCGGGGCGGAGACCTCGCCTTGGGAATGCAGGGCCTGCTGTGCCGGCCATGTTCGCCGCATGGGCCCCTGCAATGCCCCTTGGGACATCATAGCTGCATGCGTGATCTCAGCGTCGAGGCCGTCATTACAGCAATCGAGGAGACCGGTGCGCTACGTCGTCGGAGTTGACGTGGGTGGGACGAATCTCGTAGCAGGCGTCCTCGCCGAGGACGGCTCCGAGATTCATGCTGTCGTGTCCGAGCCCACGATGTCCGCGCAGGGAGCCGACGCGGTCATCGGTCGCATCGTCAAGCTTGCGAAGGCGTCGATCGCCGAGTCGGGCAAGAAAGTCGAAGGCGCCGGGATCGGCTCACCAGGTCCGCTTAACACCAAGACCGGCGTCGTGCTGCTGACGCCCAATCTCGGCTGGACGAACATGCCGCTGCGCGATCGCGTGAGCGAGGGCCTCGGCCTTCCCGCCACACTCGATAACGACGCCAACTGCGCGATCTACGGTGAGTGGTGGCGTGGCGCGGCGCGCGGGGCCAATTACGTCATCGGGCTCACGCTGGGGACGGGCATCGGCGGCGGGATCGTCATCGATGGCAAGATCTACCATGGTGCCAGCGACGTCGCCGGGGAGTTTGGCCACGTCACCATCGACGCCAATGGGCGCCACTGCAAATGCGGTAATTACGGCTGCATCGAGGCTTACGCGTCCGGGCCGGCGATCGCGGAGCGCGCCGTGGAGGGCATCCAGTCCGGTACCGACACCTCGCTCTCCCAGTATGTTAATGGCGATCTCTCCAAGATTACGGCGCAGATTGTGTACGAGGCGGCGAACGACGGCGACGAGTGGGCGCTGGAGGTCGTGCGTGAGACTGCGTCGTTACTGGGTGCCTCCGTCGCGAGTTTTGTGAACATCTTCAATCCCGAAGTCATCGTGATCTGCGGCGGAGTAACCCAGGCCGGCGACCGATTGTTCAATCCGCTTCGCTGGGAAGTGAAGAGACGCGCGTTCAAGCCGGCGTGGGAAGTGTGTCGGATCGTGCCGGGGACCCTGCCTGGTACCGCCGGCGTCTATGGCGCCGCGGCAGTCTTCATCCAAAAGCAGTGGGGGCTTCGCTGAAGCGGGTCGGGGTCATCGGGTCGATGGTATGGGATACGATATACGGCCGCGACCCCGCACAGCCCGCGGTCCAGGAGTGGGGCGGGATTGCCTATGCTCTCTCCGCCCTCGACGCGACCCTCCCAGAAGATTGGCAAATCGTGCCGTTGATCAAAGTCGGCCGCGACCTCGCCCCGCAAGCGAATCAGTTCCTCCGCACGCTAAGACGCGCGACGCACGAAGCACGGTTTATAGAAGTTCCCGAACCCAACAATCGCGTGACGCTCCGCTACGAATCTGCCGAGCGGCGTTGCGAACAGATGAGCGGCGGCGTTCCTCCCTGGACGTGGCCGGAGCTTGGCCCGCTCATTCGCGACCTCGACGCGCTCTACATCAACTTCATTTCCGGATACGAGCTGAATCTCGAGACCGCCCTGATACTGCGGCGGTGCTTCGCAAACTTCATCTATGCGGACCTTCACAGTCTCTTCCTCGCCAAGCAGCCGGACGGTACTCGAGTCCACAGGCCCCTGCCCCAAGCCCCCGCATGGTTCAGCTGCTTCGATGCCGTGCAGATCAACGAAGATGAAATGGCGCAACTCGGGCCCGATCCGTTCGCCATCGCGGCAAACGCGATGCACCAAGGCTGCAAGTCGCTCTGCGTGACCCTGGGGGCTCGCGGCGCTGCGTACTTCACAGGCAACCCCATTCGCACCGAGCGGATCCCCGCTCCCCCAACTCATCCTCCGGCCTTCACGCAGGTGAATGATCCGACAGGATGCGGCGACGTGTTTGGCGGCGCCGTCGTGGCGGCGTTGCTCGGCGGCGCGTCGCTGGAGGATGCGGTGCGCACTGGCACCCAGCTGGGCACGAGAAACTTGACGCATCGCGGCGCCACCGGGCTGCGGGATCATCTCATGGGAAAGCTCTCGGTGGCATGACGCGGCTCGTCGACGTACCGACGCAGTTCGACGACCGATCCTTCGACCAATTCGCTGCCGCCTACGCGCAGGCGAGCGACGGGGAGCGATTGTTATTCGACGCGCATGCCGCCGAATGGGCGTCGCCGTACGGACTGGTTGGACTGCTGGCCGCGGGCGAGGCGGCGGCGCGGCAGGGCGAGCGGCCGCTGCTCACCGCACCCGCGAATCCTGAAGTGGTGAGCTATTGGGCGCGCGCCGGATTCTTCCGAGAAGCCAGTGACCTGTTCGAAATTCACGGCAAGGTACCGAAGACGAAGCCGGCGGTTGAGAGTGAAGTGTTGCTACCCGTGACGTCGGTGCGCGCCGCCGAAGACGTGCATGCGGTCGTCAGCACGATTCAGCAGCGCGCGTCTGCGATCCTCAGCTCGGAACTTGGGCTCGATCCGAAGGCGACGATGGGTTTCGCTATGGCGCTTTCGGAGTCCTGTCAGAATATTGTGGAACACGCCGGCACCGGCGGGTGGGTCGCGGTGCAAGCGTACAACTGGCGGCGCAAGCTCGCGCGCCGCGTTGTCGTCATTGCAGTCGCGGACGCCGGTGTGGGCTTCCGGCATTCTTTGGAGCCCACCCAGGCCAAGCGGTTCGGTGAGCGGTGGGGCGACGCGGCGGCGCTGGAAGCCGCGCTGGTCCAGGGCGTCAGCCGGTTCCGTGATCCGGGGCGCGGGCAGGGCCTCGCGGGGATCCGGCGCTATCTGGCCCGGTGGGAGGGCAAGGTCGCGATCCGGAGCGGCACCGCGCGTATTGCGATCGTCCCGCGCTGGGACGACGACGTTCCGCTGAAGGATGGGTTGCCGGCATTTCCAGGCTCGCAGGTTCTGCTGATCATTCCGGAGCAGGGGTCGGGAGGAGGTCCGTCGAAGCAGTGATCCTGCACATCATGGTGCAAGCCGTCCTGCAACAATCGGTGTCCGGCCTTTACACGGATCTCGTCACGCGGCCAACCGGCCGCGCCGTTCGCGAAAACATCGAGCGTGAGTTACCGCCCGGGACCATCGCGGTGATGGATTTCACCGGCGTCGGGTGCCTGGACTATTCCTGCGCAGACGAAATCGTCGCGAAGCTGGTGCGCGACAAGGTGAAGGTGCTGTTGCTGCGCAGCCTGACGGACGCGCACCGCGAGGCGATCGAGCCGGTGCTCGCCGGCGCGGGTCTCGCCGTGCTCTGTGAGCGGGCGGACGGCGTGCTTGAAGGCCTGGGAGCCACCGGACCGGCACCCGCGCTGCTGGACGAGCTGATCCAGCGGCGACTGGCGGCACGAAATCCCGGAGGCTCCATCCGCTTCACTGCGGCGTGAAACGTCGTCGCTTGGGGCTCTCCACGCGCGCTATCCACGGCGACCCCAAAACGCGCGCCGACTGGACCGCCGTGGCACCCCCGCTCTACCAAAGCTCCACATTCACCAATCCGGTCGGCTCGACCGCTGAGGTGCTGTACACCCGCTACGGGAACAACCCCAATCAGGTCGAGATCGGCAAGAAACTGGCGCTGCTGGAGGGCGCCGATGCCGCGCTGTTTCTCGCGAGCGGGATGGGCGCCGTCGCGCTCGCACATCTGGCCGTGCTCCGGCCGGGCGATCACCTCCTCGCGAGCGAGTGGATCTATGGCGGCGTGACCCGGTTGTTCCGCGAGGAATTCGGAAAGCTGGGCATCGAAGTGTCCTTCGTGACTCCGACCCAGCAGCGCACCTGGAAACGCGCCATGCGGAAGACGACGCGGGCGGTGTTCTTGGAAACACCCACGAACCCGCTGATGCGGGTGATCGATATCGAGCCGATCGCCGCCCTGTGCAAGGAAGAAGGGCTGGCGCTCATCGTCGATTCGACGTTCGCGTCTCCGGTGAACCTCCGGCCATTCGAGCACGGCGCCGACATCGTGATCCACTCCGCCACGAAATACCTGAATGGTCATGCGGACGTGATCGCCGGCGCCGTAGCGGGAACTGATCAGGTGATTGAAGAAGTTCGGCGGCTGCTGCAGGTCTGGGGGCAGGCCATCGACCCCTTCGCCGCCTGGTTGACGGACCGCGGCATGCGCACGCTCGCGGTCCGCATGCGCCGGCACAACGAAATCGGACTCGCGGTGGCGGAGTGGTGCGCTAAACAAGACGCAATCGCGAAGGTCCATTATCCGGGGCTGACCTCGCATCCCGATCACGAGATCGCGAAGCGCATTCTGGGGGGCTTCGGCGGGATGGTCGGGATCGAGCTGAAGGGTGGAGTGCGGGCCGCCGAGCGCTTTCTCAAGTCGCTGACAATCGCCGTGCATGCGCCGAGTCTCGGCGGCGTAGAGACGCTCGTCTCGGAACCGCGGCTCACCTCGCATGCGAGTCTCACAGCGGAACAGCGCGCGCAGGCTGGCATTCCCGACGGATTCTTGAGATTTTCCCTGGGACTGGAGGACCCCGATGATCTCATCGCGGACTTCGCCCAGGCTCTGGCGCGACAGTAAGTGATCAAATTCACGAGTGTGTTCAAGGCCTTCCCCAAGGGAGGCCTGGCGCTCAAGGACGTGTCTTTCCACGTCGGCAAGGGCGAGTTCGCCTTTCTGACCGGCCATTCCGGCGCCGGCAAATCGACCGTGATGAAGCTGATCTACGCCGAAGAGCGGCCGACCTCGGGCGAGGTGCGTGTATCGGGGTACAACGTGAACGAGATGAAGCCCCGCGAGGTCCCGCTCCTGCGTCGCAAGCTCGGCATCGTATTCCAGGATTTCCGCCTGCTCGAAGACCGGACCGCCGACGAGAACGTCGCCTTCGCGCTGGAGGTTACGAGCGCGCGCAGCTCGACCATTGCCGCGCGCGTGATGCGCGTATTGACACAGGTCGGCCTCGCCGCCAAGGCACAGGCATATCCCCGCGAGCTGTCCGGCGGTGAGCAGCAGCGGGTCGCCATCGCTCGCGCCCTGGTGAATGAGCCGACGGTGCTCCTCGCCGATGAGCCGACCGGGAATCTCGATGAGCGCGCGACGCGCGGCGTCTTCCAGCTGCTGCGCGACATCAACGCGAGCGGCACGGCGGTGGTAATGGCAACGCACGATCTCGACCTCGTACGCCAGGCGCCGTACCGCGTCATCGAGCTGCAGGAAGGAGCGCTCGTCTACGATTCAGCGGTGGATGAAGCGCGCGACCAGGCGACGGGGGGGGCCCTGTGAATCTGACCCTGCGTGAGGCCATGCTCACGTTCAAGCGCGCCCCCCTGCTCTCGGCGCTCTCGGTCACGACCATCGCGTTCTCGCTCTTCGTCCTCGGACTGTTCGGCCTGGTCGTCGTGAACCTCCAGGGCGCGTTGCGAGCCGTGGAAGAGCGCGTCGAGATCGTCGCGTACCTCCTGGCCGGAACGCCGGCGGAGGCAACGGCTCAGGCGCTGACGGACATTCAGGCGTTCCCGGAAGTCCAGACGGCCAATTACGTCTCCGAAGATGACGCGTTGGCGCGTGCCCGCACGGAGCTCGTGGAGCTGCGCGACGTCATGGAGGAGTTGGAGCGCAATCCGCTGCCCGCGTCGATCGAAGTCAAGCTGAAGCCGGGCTTTCGCGATGCCGATCACGTGAGCCTGGTCGCGGAGCGGCTGCGTGGCTTTGGGTTCATCGAGGACGTCCGATTCGGCCGCGATTGGGTGGAAAAGCTCGATCGCCTGCGGGGCTTGGCGGCCGCCGTCGGGATCGTCGTCGGCGCGGCCTTCGCCATAGTCGCGATCATTATCATCGGCACCACGATCCGCATGGCGGTCCTGCAGCGCAGCCGCGAGATCGCGATCATGCGACTAGTCGGCGCCACCGACGGGTTCATCCGGCGGCCTTTCCTGCTCCAGGGCGCAATCAAGGGATTGCTCGGCGGCGCGGTGGCGATCGGCCTGTCGTTTATCGCCTACGTGCTCATCAACCGCTACCTGCTCCAGTCGGCTTTCTTTACCACGGAACAGGCAGCCGCCATCGTCGGATTCGGAGCCGTGATCGGACTCCTCGGGAGCGCCACGAGCGTCGGGCGCCATCTGAAGCGCGTATGAAAGCACGGCAAACGGGAATCGGGAAACGGGAAACGTGGTGCGCGATCTTGGTTCTGGCCGCTCTCACGTTTCCCGGTTCCCGTTTGCCGTTGCACGCTCAGCGCCCGCGGACCTACCACCAGCAAATGCAGGAAAACCAGCGCCGCCTCGAGGACATCCGGCGCGAGCGGTCGGAAGTGGAGCTGGAGCTGGACCGGTTGCGTACCCAGGCGCACTCGCTCACTGACGAGATCTCGAACATCGAGCGTCAGAAGCACAGCACGAACCGCATCGTCAACGAATTGGACCGCCAGATCACGGGGCTCGGTGGACAGATCGATCAGATCACCGTCGATCTGCTGATCGCCCAAGACGCGCTGCTCGAAAAGCGCGCCGTGCTGGAACGCCGGCTCGTCGACATCTACAAGCGGGGGCCGCTGTATTACTGGCAGGTGATGTTCGCAGCCGAGAGCTTCGGCGACCTGCTGTCGCGGTACAAGTATCTGCACCTCGTCACTCGCCAGGACCGGCTATTGGCCAATGAACTGGATAAGCTGCGTGACCGCGTGGCGCGCCAGCGACAACTGTTGGTCGACTCCCGCGAAACGCTTTCCCGCCGCCGGCGCGAGCGGGCCGACGAGCTCGGGCGCTACGTCTCGCTCGAGCAGGCGCGTGAGACCAGTCTCCGCGAGACACGACGCAGCACCCGTCAGGCGCAGCAGCGGCTCACACGACTCGAGCGGGACGAGCGCACCCTCAACGACCGGATCGAAACGCTGGAACGGGCGCGGCGCGAAGCCGAGTCGCGCGGCACCGCCTCGGCGACGGGATCGATTACCACGGCGGATCTCGGCGACCTCGATTGGCCGGTCGAGGGGCAGATCATCTACCCGTTTGGCACCACGACCGGGCCCAATAACACACGCATTCCGCGCCACGGGATCGGCATCAAGGCGCGGGTGGGAACCGCGGTCCGCGCCGTAGCGCCCGGGACGGTCAGTCTCGCGGGAAGCCTCGGACTGTATCTCACGTCGGTGTTGATCGACCACGGCGGCGGCTATTACACGGTCTACGCCTATCTCAACGATGCGACGGTCAAGCAGGGAGACCACGTGATCCGTGGGCAGGTGATCGGGCATGTCGGTGGTGAGTCGAGCGACGAGGGTCCGCATCTGCACTTCGAGATCCGGGGCCAGGGCGGCATCGCGCTGGATCCCGGCAATTGGCTACGCGCACCGCGTCCCCGCGCCGTTCGGCCCTCGACGCCACGCTAGCGCTCGCGACCGCGGCGCTCCTGGCGGCATGCAGTAGCTCGCGCAACACCCTCACCGTGGCCGGCACGGTCGAAATCCGCGAAGTCCGTCTCAGCCCACTGGCGTCGGGTCGTTTGGAGCGCCTGCTCAAGGATGAGGGCGATTCGGTCAGCTCCGGCGATACCGTTGCTGTACTCTACCAGCCCGGACTGGAGGCCACGATCCGCCAGCGTCGCGCGCTCGCGCAGGCGGCCGGGGCGCGAACGGCAGAGATCCGCGCGGCTGTAGCTGACAGCGAACGCGCCGCGAACGATCTCGCCCGCACCCGAGTGCTGCGGAGCCAGGGCATCGCTTCCCCCCAGGAGCTAGACCGACTGCAAACCACGGCCGCGGCAGCCGACGCACGTCTCCAATCGGTCCGGGCCGCCGTGCGCGAATCGGAGGCCGCGCAAGCGGCCGTTGAGGTGACGGAAGCGATCCGCGACGAGCTCGTCTTGATTTCACCGGCGGACGGGATCGTGCTGACGCGCTTCGCCGAGCGTGGGGAGATGATCAACGCGGGCGTCCCCGTCGTGTCGATCGGGCTGGTGCGCGCACCCTGGATCCGCGCCTACGTGGGTGAGCGCTTTGTCGCGCGGCTCAAGACCGGCATGGCCGTGAAGGTACACGTCGACGGCTATTCACATTCACCGTTCGAGGGACACATCACCGAGATCGCGCCACGCGCCGAATTCACGCCGCGTGCCGCGTTGACCGAGCGCGAGCGCGCGGATCTCGTGTTCGGAATCAAGGTCGCGATTGACCACAATGGGGGACGCCTGAAGGCCGGAATGCCGGTACAGATCGAGATACCCTTGCTGCCGTGAACGACGTCGCCGTCGAGACACGCCACCTGACCCGCCGTTTTGGTTCCGTCGTTGCCGTGCGCGAGCTGACTCTCAGCATCGCGAAGGGCGAAGTCTTTGGCCTGCTGGGACCAAACGGCTCTGGAAAGACCACCACGATAAGGATGCTGTGTGGGTTGCTCGCCCCTTCGGAGGGAACGGCGATCGTCGCAGACGTGGACGTCCGTGAATCACCCGACAGGATCAAAGAGCTGATCGGCTACATGTCACAGCGTTTTGGACTCTACGAAGACCTAACGGTCGCCGAGAACATGGATTTCTACGGCGGGATCTACGGGCTGGAAGGCCCAAGCCGCCACGGTCGCATCGCCGAGGTCGTCGCATTTCTGGGACTGGACCGCCGGCTCAACCAGCTCGCCGGTACCCTGTCAGGCGGCTGGAAACAGCGGCTCGGACTTGCATGCGCTTTGATGCACCAACCGATGGTCTTGTTCCTGGACGAGCCGACGGCGGGTGTCGACCCGGCTGCCCGCCGCGGCTTCTGGCGCACCATCACCCAACTGGCCGAGAGGGGCACGACCGTCATCGTCACGACGCATTACATGGACGAAGCGGCGCGCTGCGGTCGAGTTGCGTTGCTCAGTCAGGGCCATCTGATCGCGTTGGGCACGCCTGATGAAGTCGCCCGGCAAGTCGGCGGTCGGAATCTCGAGGACGCCTTCATCATTCTGCAGGACCGCGACGAGCAGGAGCAGGACGTGTGAGGCGCTTTGTCCCGATGTTTCGCAAGGAGTTCATTCAGATGCGCCGGGACCGGCTCACGCTGGGGATCATGGTTGGGATCCCGGTCATCCAGTTGCTGCTGTTTGGATTCGCAATCCAGACTGACGTTCGTAACATCCCCACCGTCGTCCTCGATGAATCACGCACGCCGACCAGCCGCGACCTGATCGCTGACTTCGAGAACACCGGCAACTTTCGCATCGTGGCGCACGTCGATAGCCGCGAGGCGCTCGACGAATGGATTGCCAAAGGCGACGCACAGGCAGGGATCGTGATCCCGCATGACTTTCCGCGCGATCTGGCCCGCGGCACGACCGCGCTGGTCCAGGTTATCGTCGATGCGTCCGATCCGCTGTCGTCCCAAGCGGCACTGGGGGCCGCAGCAGGCGTCGCGCAGATGCGCAACCTCGCGATTCTGTCTGCGGCGGCGCGTCGCACCGAGTTGCCGCTCGAAGCGCGCGTGCGACCACGCTACAACCCCGGTTTACGCAGCCCGAATTACATCGTGCCGGGTCTCGTGGGCGTGATTCTCACAATCACGTTGGTGCTCGTGACGGCGATGGCGATCGTGCGCGAGCGCGAGCGCGGCACGCTCGAACAGCTGATCGTCACGCCCATCACCAAAACGGAGCTGATGCTCGGCAAGATCGCGCCCTACGTCGGGGTTGGGCTGGTGCAGATGACTACCGTGCTGCTGCTCGGCAGGTTCGTCTTCGACGTGCCCCTTACCGGCAACGTGCTGCTGTTGTTCGCGATCGCTTTCATCTTCATCGTTGCGAGCCTCGCGCTGGGCTTGTTCGTCTCGACGTTGGTGCGGACTCAGCAGCAAGCGATGCAGGCCAGCTTTTTCTTCGTCTTGCCCAACATCCTGTTGTCGGGCTTCATGTTTCCCCGCCAGGCGATGCCCGCCGTGTTCCAATGGATCGGGGCGCTCCTGCCGCTGACGCATTTCCTCAAGGTGCTGCGCGGCATTCTGTTGAAAGGAGTCGGCGTGCCCGAGCTGTGGCGGGAAATGGCGATCCTGCTGGCCTTCGCGCTGCTGCTTATTGCGCTTTCGGTGCGACGATTCCACAAGACGCTTGACTAGATAGTGCGGGGAAACGGGAAACGAGAAACGGGAAACGGAAAGACACGTTTCCCGTTTCCCGTTGCACGTTTCCCGTTCACTAGGGGCCACGCTAAGTTCAACCCATGCCCG
>DATFEG010000118.1:0-8452 GCA_035251445.1 Gemmatimonadales bacterium
GAGGTCGCGGACGCGGCGGTGAACGCCGTGATGGCGGCGATCGCGGCCAGGGGCGCGAGAGCGACGGCATGGTCGAGAACGTCGTCGCGATCAATCGCGTGGCGAAGGTCGTGAAAGGCGGTCGGCGCTTCAGCTTCAATGCGCTGGTCGCGGTCGGCGACGGCAAGGGTCAGGTCGGCATCGCCACGGGGAAAGCCAACGAAGTGAGCGAAGCCGTGCGCAAGGCGGTCGAAGCGGCGCGACGGCGCATGAGCGAGGTGCCGTTGACGGGCGGGACCATTCCGCACGAGATCATCGGCAACCACGGCGCGGGTCGCGTGCTGCTCAAGCCGGCGGCGTCGGGAACGGGTGTGATCGCCGGAGGTCCGGTGCGCGCGGTGCTCGAATGCGCAGGCATTCGTGACATTCTCACGAAGAGCCTGGGATCGACCAATCCGCACAACATGGTGCGCGCGACGATGGATGGTCTGAAGCGCCTTACGACCGCCCGCCGGGTCGCGCGCGAGCGCGGCGTGGAGCCGGACGCGATTCCGTACCGGGCGCGTCAGGAAGCCACGGTGACGCATGGGTAGGCTGCCACCGACCAGAAAGTACCGCAAACGCAAACCGGGGCAGGACCGTGTATTCCCGCCGGCCGGCAAGGGGAACCTGCGCATCAAGCAGGTGCGCTCAGGCAGCGGGCATCCGCACCGGCTCAAGCGCACGCTCGTGGCGCTCGGTTTGAGACATCATCAGGCGGAAGTGGTGCACCCGGATCATCCCGCGCTGCGCGGCATGCTCCAACAGGTGCGGCACCTGGTCGAGGTGACAGTCGACGGCAACGCGGAAACGAAAAACTCCGGGGCGGCGCCCCGTGGTGGAAAGAAGCGGTAATGCCTAAGGCAAAAGTAAAAGCCACGCGAAAACCGAGATCGAAGCGCAAGGCCCGGACTCCTGGCTCCGAAACCCAGTATCCTCGCCTTTCGCTGCATGAGCTGCAGCCACCCCGCGGCTCGCATCGCGCGCGCATCCGCAAGGGCCGCGGTCCCGGGTCGGGCATCGGCAAGACAGCGGGGCGTGGCGGCAAGGGCCAGACCGCGCGGCAGGGCGGGAAGGTACGTCCCGGATTCGAGGGCGGTCAGATGCCGCTCATCCGCCGGATTCCCAAGCGCGGCTTCACCAACCCGTTCAAGCAGCCCGCCCAGGTCGTGAACGTGCGGCATCTCGTCCTGCTGGCGGAGGGGATCGAGGTAACGCCCGACACGCTGTTCGGCGCCGGGCTCGTGCGGCGGCCCGATCATCCCATCAAGCTGCTCGGCACCGGTGAGGTCGCGGGACGGAAGTTCGTCGTGAAGGGCGTCGCCGTTTCGGCGAGCGCCAAGGCCAAGATCGAGCAGGCGGGTGGAACGATCGCGTGAGTAATCCGATTCCCAATCTGTTCAAGGTTCCGGAGCTCAAAGAGAAGCTCCTGTTCACGCTGCTGTGCCTCGTGATCTACCGCATCGGGGCGCACATCGCGACGCCAGGCGTGAACGTCGACGCGCTCGCCGACTTCCTGGCGAACCAGGGACAAGGAACGCTGTTCCAGCTGTACGACCTCTTTGCGGGTGGCAGCTTCTCGCGCGCGACGGTCTTCGCGCTGGGGATCATGCCGTACATCTCTGCAAGCATCGTGTTCCAGCTGGCGGGACCGGTGTTCCCCGTGATCGAAAAGATGCAGCGCGACGAAGAGGGCAAGAAGAAGCTCACCCAGTGGACGCGTTATCTCACGGTGCTACTCTGCGTCTTCCAGGCTTACGGCTTCGCGATCTTCACCGAGCAGCTGCCCAACGCCGTGGCGGCGCCGGGATGGGGATTCCGCATGACGACCGTGCTCACGCTCACCACCGGTGGGGTATTCGTCATGTGGTTGGGCGAGCAGATCACCGAGCGCGGCATCGGCAACGGCATGAGTCTGCTGATTTTCTTCTCGATCATCGAGCGGGTCTTGCCTGAGACGCTCCGCACCATCGAAGCGCTCCGCGCGGGTACGCTGAGCTTCCCGGTGCTGCTCATCGTGCTCGCCATGATGGTGCTGGTCGTGGCCGGGACGGTGGCGATCACCGTGGCGGCACGACGCATTCCCGTCCAGATCCCGCGCAAGGTGATGGGTCGCGGCCGCATTCGCGAAGGGCAGAAGACGTTCATCCCGCTGCGGATCAACTCGGCCGGCGTGATGCCGATCATTTTCGCTCAGTCGCTGATCATTGTGCCCGGCACTGTGGCGACGTTCAGCGGAGTCGAGTGGCTGCGGCGCTTCGCCGAGTACTTCAACACGACCTCGGTGTGGTACATCGTCACGAGCGCGGTCCTGATCGTTTTCTTCGCGTACTTCTATACGTCGATCATCTTCAATCCGGTGGACCTCGCGGAAAACCTCAAGAAGCAGGGAGCGTTCATTCCCGGCGTGAAGCCGGGCGCGTCCACCGCGGACTACATCGACGAGGTCCTGACCCGAATCACGCTGCCGGGCGCGATTTTCCTCACCTTCGTCGCGCTGCTGCCCATCGTGGTGTCGAGCACGCTCAACATGCCCTTTGGATTCGGAGGTACGGCGCTGCTCATCGTGGTGGGCGTCGCGCTCGATACGGTGCAGCAGGTGCAGCAGCATCTGCTGCTGCGGCAGTACGACGGCTTCATGAAGGGTGGCGGCCAGGGCGGCGGCACCTCACGGGTTCGCTTCCGCCGCTAGTCTTCCCGAACGCCAGTGTTCATTCTCATCCTGGGGGCGCCGGGCTCGGGGAAGGGGACGCAAGGGAAGCTCCTCGCCGAGCGTCTGGGATTGCCCAAGATCACGACGGGCGACCTCATTCGGACGGCGATGAAGGAGGGAACCCCGCTCGGACTCGAGGCCAAGAAGTTCTACGACGACGGGAAGCTGGTCCCCGATGGTATCATTCTCAGCATGATCAAAGAAGAGCTCGATCGCCCCGAGGCCTCGGAAGGCGCCATCCTCGACGGCTTCCCACGCACCGCCGCGCAGGCCGAGCTGGTCGACAAGACGCTGGCGCAGCGCGGCCAGCGGTTGAACCACATCCTGCTGCTCGACGTGACGGAAGATGAGCTCGTGCGCCGCATGAGCCGGCGCGCCCAGGTCGAAGGCCGCGCTGACGACACGCCCGAGGCGATCAAGACACGGCTCCAGGTCTACCAGCGAGATACTGCTCCCCTCATCGCGCATTATGGCCAGCGCGGTATCGTGCACCGTGTCCCCGGTACCGGGTCGGTCGAACAGATCAGCGAAGAGATCAAGCGCATCATCGGACGATGATCACGATCAAGTCGGCCCGTGAGATCGAGACGATGGCGGCTGCCGGCCGGATCGTCGCCCAGACGCTGGCGCTGGTTTCGAACCAGATTCGCCCCGACATCACAACGGAGGAGCTGGATCACTTGGCTGAGGATTTCATCCGCAGCCATCCTGGCGCGGTGCCCTCATTCAAGGGACTGTACGATTTCCCCGCCTCGCTGTGCACGTCGATCAATCAGGAGGTCGTCCACGGCATCCCCTCCCGCAAACGCGTGCTGCACGACGGCGACATCGTCAGCGTGGACGTCGGAGTGCGGTTCGAGGGACTTCATGCGGATTCCGCCGCGACGTTCCCGGTGGGCGATATCAAGCCTGAGGCGGCGCGGTTGCTCGAGGTGACGCAGGAGGCGCTAGCCGCCGGTGTGGCGCAGGCGCGGGCCGGCAATCACGTGGGCGACATCGGACACGCTGTTCAGAAGGTCGCCGAGGGGGCGGGATATTCGGTCGTGCGCGAGCTGGTGGGGCACGGCATCGGCACCGCGTTTCACGAAGAGCCGCAGGTCCCGAACTACGGCAAGCCCAGGCGCGGTACGCGGCTCGTCGCGGGCATGACGGTCGCAATCGAGCCGATGGTCAACGTGGGTGGCGCCGCGATTCGGACGCTCGATGACAAATGGACCGTGGTCACGCAGGACGGATCGCTGTCGGCGCATTTCGAACACACGGTGGCCATTGGGGACAACGGCGACCCGCCGCGGATCCTGACGACGACGTAAGGGAGCACGGAGCATGGAGCAGACTGCTCCCGGCTCCCGGCTCCCGCTCCCTACCTATCCCACCCCTGACTGCTTCGCCCGCGCCGTATCCGACATCCCCGCCAGATTCGCGTTGACGTTCTCGGTTGCCCCATCGATCGCGGTTTTCGCCAGCATTGCCGCCACCCGCGCGTCGCTGACGGCGTTCTGGTTGCCGATCTGCTCGATGGTCTGCGCGAGGGCGAGGACACGGCGGGCGCGCTTGACGACTTCAGCGGGCGGTCGCGCCGCCGCCGATAGCGCTTCATCGATCGCCTGGGCGCGGCGGAGATCGTGTTTAGGGATTTTGTAGGCGCGGGTGACGCCTTCGTAGGCCGCCGCGTCCTCATCCACGAGCCGCCGCAGCTCGGCGCGCAGCTTCTCGGCGTCATCGAGGATGTCACGGGCTTTGGCCTCGACGTCCGCGTATGCTTTCCGGCCCACGGTCAATCGGGCGACCATGGCGACGAGTGCTGCAGCGAGGGTTCCGGCGAGAGCCGCGGCGCTGCCGCCGCCGGGAGTCGGCGATCCGCTCGCCAGCTGGTCGATCCAGCCGTCCAGGGAGCCTCCCGTCGGCGGCGTGGCAGTGGAAGACGGAACCGCGTCGCGTGAAGGCGTCGCGGCGCGAATCGTGGTCTCCAGGACGTGGTCGCGGGCATTCGACAACCGCAGCGCGGCTTCCGCCGCGCCGACGATCGCGCGCTCTGGAATGAGACCCACGATCTCGCTCCTCCGGACCTCCACCCCACGTTTTTCCGCGCGGACTTTGATCGCATTGAACACCACGGCAGGCGACGTGATGTCGATGTCCAACAGGTTCATCGACACCTGCGCGAGCCCGTCGACGATGAAACCGCTTGCCTGCACACCGGGCAACCCACCGCTCGAGGTGCGGATCTCTTTCGCGATCGACTTGGCGATAGTGATGTCCTGCGTATCGAGGTAAACGTTGAAGGCGACCAGAAACGGCCGGGCTCCGATCGCTGTCGCACCCGCCGTGGGATGGACTCGGTCTGGTCCGAAGTCCGGATCCAGCTTCCGGCCGCGCATGCCCTCGAACTCGCCTTTCCGTACGTCGGGAAGCAGCACTCGTTCAGGCCGGGCGGCCGCCCGCGCGTAGAGAAACACCGGGATCTCGAGCTCTTTGGCGGCCTGCTCCCCCAGCCGCCGGGCCAGCGCGACGCACTCCTCCATCGTGACGCCCGCGACGGGGACGAACGGCACGACGTCCGTGGACCCCATGCGCGGGTGCTCCCCGCTGTGCGTGGTGAGATCGATGCGCTGCGTGGCCACCCGCATCGCCGCCAGCGCCGCCGCCAGGGCGGCGTCCGGCGGCGCCACGAACGTGAAGACCGACCTGTTGTGCGACGCATCGGTTTGTACGTCGAGCAGCTGCACGCCCGCCACGCCGGCGATCGCCGATCGCAGCGCGTCGATCGTCGCCGGATTACGACCTTCCGAGAAGTTCGGGACGCATTCGACCAGTCGAGAAGTCATCAACTCTTCCTTATAAGCTCGAGGAGCCAGCGGTGCATCGCCGAATTGCCCGCGACGATCGATCCGTTGCCGTCGCCGCTCAAGACGTCCCCGCCTCCATCCAGGGTGGTCACAATGCCCCCGGCTTCGCGAATCAGCAGTGCCCCGGCCGCGATATCCCAGGGAGAGAGCTGCAGCTCCCAAAAACCGTCCAGCCGGCCCGCGGCGACGTCCGCCAGGTCGAGCGCAGCCGATCCCGCCCGGCGAATGCCGCTGGCGGCACCGGTCACGGCCGCAAACTGCGCCAGATAGGCCGGCAGCCGCTCGAGCGCGCGAAACGGGAACCCCGTGCCGATGAGCGCGAGTCGCGGCTCACTGATCGGCGATACGCTCAGCCGGGTGGTTCCCTCGAACGCGCCACCGCCGCGAACGGCCCGATAGGTGCTCGTCCGACAGACGTCATGAATCACCCCAGCCGCCAGTTTTCCTTCGACCAGGCAGCCGATACTCACCGCATACTGCGGATAGCCGTGCAGGAAATTGGTCGTACCATCCAGCGGATCCACGATCCAGACGACGTCGCCGCGCACCGCCCGCTGCGGCGACAGCTCTTCGCCGACGATGATGGAGTCGGGTGCGTCGCGGTGCAGAATCTCGGTGATTATGCCTTCCGCCGCTCGATCAACTTCCGTGGCGAAATCGTGCTGGCCTTTCTCGCTCCAGGCATGCGTGGCGGGACGCGCCGCGCTGCGGAGATACTCGCCCGCACGCAGGGCCGCTTCCTCGGCCAGCTTGACTAAGTCGTTGTAATCACGCACCTTGTGGCGCCGTGGCCTCCATGAAACGAATCTTCAGCGGTATCCAGCCGTCCGGTGAGCTGCACATCGGCAACTACCTCGGGGCCGTGCAGAACTGGGTCAAGCTGCAGGCCCAGCACGACTGCCTGTTCTGTGTCGTCGATTTGCATGCGATCACCCAGCCCTACGACCCGGCCGCGCTCCCATCGCTCACGATGGACATGGCGGTCAGCCTCTACGCGGCCGGCCTCGATCCCGACCAGTGCATCGTGTTCGTGCAGTCGCACGTCGCGGAGCACACCGAGCTCAACTGGCTGCTCACCACTGTTGCGCCGCTCGGCGAGCTCGAGCGCCAGACGCAGTTCAAGGACAAAGCGCAACGCCAGGAAAGCGTTGCCATGGGGCTGCTGGCCTACCCCGTATTGCAGGCAGCTGACGTTCTGCTCTATAAAGCTAGCCTCGTCCCGGTGGGAGAGGATCAGGTGCAGCACCTGGAGCTGATGCGGGAGATCGCCCGGCGCTGGAACGGGCGGTTTGCCGAGGGCTATTTCCCTGAGCCGCAGGCGCTGTTGACCACCACCAAGCGGGTGCTCGGGCTTGATGGCAAGGCCAAGATGTCGAAGAGCCTGGGCAACACCATCGGCCTATTCGAGTCCCCCGAGTCGATTTGGGAGAAGCTAAAGCCCGCCGCCACCGACCCGGCGCGTGTGACGCGGAAGGATCCCGGCACGCCCGAGATCTGCAACATTTTCACGTTGCACCAGGGATTCTCGCCGCCAGCCGTGGTGGAGGAAGTTGCCGGCAAATGTCGCAACGCGGGGTGGGGCTGCATCGACTGCAAGCGCAAACTCGCCGACAATATGATCGCGACGCTGGCTCCGATGCGAGAGCGCGCCGCCGCGTTGAAGCGCGATCCTGACGGCGTGATCGAGCGGTTGCGCGCGGGGGCAGGACGCGCCCGGCAGCTGGCGCAGCGGACCATCGCAGAGGTACGCGAGAAGATGGGGTTCCTCCATGGGTGACATGGTGCAACGCGTCATCGAGATCTTTCGTCTTGATCTCATGCTTCAGCTCGGGCTGGCGACGCTGCTCGCCGGCGCGATTGGCCTGGAGCGGGAGCTGGGCGGCAAGCCCGCGGGACTCCGGACCAACATCCTGATCTGTATCGGCGCGGTCCTCTACACGCATCTGTCACTCGCGATGTTGCGCGCGTCATCGGGGACGGGCCTGATTCCGGCCGGAACTGATACGACGCGTGTCGCGGCGCAGATCGTCACCGGCGTCGGGTTCATCGGCGCCGGGACCATTCTGCACGCGCGCGGCGCCGTCGTCGGTCTCACCAGCGCGGCGACCATTTGGGTCGTTGCGGCGATCGGAGTAGCGATCGGCTGCGGCTATTACCTCGAGGGCGTCGGGACGACACTCGCGGTGCTGGCCGTGCTCTCCGGCCTCGGTCGCGCCGAGAAGCTGGTGCAGCGCCACTCGATGCGTTCGACCATTACGGTCCACGCCAGACCCGGACCATCCGTCGTCGAGGATCTGGAAACGCTCGTGCGGCGCACGGGGCTCGAATTGATCAGCATCTCGAACCGGCAGGAAAACGTCGATCTTGTGATCGAGCTGGAGCTGCGGGGGTCCAAGCGGCTGTACAACCAGGCGATCGTGACGCTGCTGCATCACAACCTCGTCCGCACCGTCTCCACGGGGGAGTGACGGCTCGCCGCGTCGTTGTGGATCTCGCTTCGCCGCGCGCGGTCTGGCGAATTCCCCCAGAGCGTGTCGATGAGATCGGCGCTGCGCTCGGCAAGCACTGGGAGCTCATCGAGGTTCGGACGCCGGCGTCCTCCGATGGGGACGGCGCGTCCGGCAGTGGGTCGCCGGAGGCGATCGCGGCGGCGCAGGGCGCGGAGATCTATATCGGGTACGGGATCGCGCCAGGCGTTGCGGCAGCGGCACGGGGGACGCTGCGCTGGGTGCACAGCGGCGCCGCGGGCGTCGGCTCGAGCATCGCGCAGCTGCGGGGCACCGGCATTCAGTTTACCAACTCGGCCGGCGTCCACGCCGAGCCCATCGCCGACTGGGTCATCGCGGCGATCGCGTATTTTGCGCGCGGGCTC
>DATFEG010000123.1:0-5387 GCA_035251445.1 Gemmatimonadales bacterium
GTTCGCGTCTGGCGTACCGACTCGACGGCGCACATTCAACTCAGCCAACCCGGCCACCTCGTCGTCTTGTACGCCGACCCGATTGGTCGTCTCGCAATACTTTTTCCATCAGCCCCGTGGGACAGTACGGCCGTATCGGCGGACGTGCCCGTGACCATCGACTTGCCACCGGAAGCCCAGGGAAATCCGGCAACCTTCGTTGCGGTTCGCACCCGGTGGCGTTTCGATTTTGATGCGTTGCGGTCGGGAATCGAGTGGAACTACGATGCGCTGCTGCTTCAGCCCACGGCAGGAGATCCGCTCGCGGCACTGCTCGATATTGCAGACCGCATCACGCACGGGCGTCCGTATGACCATGGCGTCGTGACATACGCGAGGGATGGCAGCGTCTTAGCTCGCGGACCGGTACAGATGCCCGATGTGTGTTTGGGTTGCGTGCGCTCCGCTCCGGTCGCCGCTCCTGCGGTCGCGGCTGCCACGAACTCGGTGGACTGCTCGAATGCGTCCCTGACGAATGCGTTCTGCGGAGTGAACAGCGGGAGCGTGTCGTTTGCGACGGCGCCGTCCGCCCCGCCACAGGTGATATACCAACCCGCGCCGGTGACGTACACGTATTATCCGCTCTATCCAGGAACGTTCTTCAGTCAGTCGCGGTCCCGATTCGATCGACCGATTCAGACTATGCGCCCGGCCACACCGAGTGCATTCTCAATCGCACCGCGACTTGTCTCTCCCTCCCCACGAGTCCTCGGCCGCGGTCGCTGAACTCCACAGACTGCTACTTGAGCGGCTCCGCGAAGCGCGCCAGGAACAGATCGGTCGCGAACCGCACGTAATCCAGCACGGCCTTCTGCTCCGCGAGAGGGCGATAGTCATTGGCGGGGATTTCGAACAGCTCGAACATGCGCGCGGACGTTTTCTCGGCCTCGGCTCGCGCCGGAATCTGCCGCTCCACGAGAAATGTGCGGTACGATGCCAACAGATCGGGGACCTGCTTTCCGAACCAGCGCGGGCACACCACTGTTTCGTACTGACGGTTGTATTCCGCTTTCGCAGCCGCGCGCGTAGCCGTCGTCCCGGTTTCGTCGTGGACCCGCTGGAAGCTCGGGGTCAGCACCGCTCTCCAATCGGCATCGTAGTCTGCCATTAGCTTCTTCTTCTTCGCGTCGAAGTCGCTCCTCTCCGTCTCCGCCGCCGTCACGGGGGCCTGACCCTGCTGGGTTCCCATCGACTGCATGGCCTGCATGATCTCCGGCGCCCGAGCAGGATCCTTCTGCATCACTGCCATCATCCGTTGATTGAGAGTAGCCGGATCCATGTTAAACACCTGGTCCCTCAGTCTCTTGTTGATCTGTTCCTGTGTTTCGATGTCTGCCTCCAGCGACGTCCTGGCCTTTTCGACGTCGGCATCGAAGGTGTCCAGCCCCTGCCCGCGGTAGCAGCCCTTGGGAAGCGGTGGCGCCTTGGTCCAGGCGCTCTGCGCGGACAACGGCGGGCTGATGAGTAGCGTAGACAGACCGATGAGTGTTGGGACTGACATCGTGCGAGACACGATGACTCCTTGTGGGGGACCGGGTGCTGCAGCTCGCCAGGTCATTTTACCGCCTACGGGGGGCGCCGCTAGTCGTTTCTTACCGCAGCTGCGACCCCGGCACCCGCTTCATGTTCTTACGAATCTTCGCGGTGTGGTCATTGAGCGCGACAACCAGGCATTGGCCGGGCACAGGTACCTCGTGAGCTAGTCGCTCGACCAAGCGCTGCTCCTTGGACTCCGAGCGATAGCGATACCACGGCAACCGCATCTTGACGCCGAGTACGTAGAACGGTCGCTCGGGCATATGCGTGACCGCCTTCCGGACGAGATGCGCTTCGGTGACGTCCTCGAACTTGCCGAGCGCCTCGCGGACCGGCGCGAGTTTGGCCTCGGGAAGCTCGTGGGGCAGGAGCGTATCTTTGCCGTTCACGTCACGCCGCTCCTTGTCTGCAACCTCCAGGAGGTCGCTCTCCTCCCAAGCACGACGCCGATATACATCCGCTTGTTCGGTCCGCCCCATCCCTTCGTAGAACGCGCAGATGAGGTGATAGCCCTGCGCGCGGGCAGACGGATCGCGAGTTACCGCTCGCTCGATATGCGCGACTCCCGCCTCGTCCTGAGAGTCGAGCAGGATGTCGCCGAGGGCGTAATTCGCGGCGGCGTGATCGACATCGAGTGCGAGTACTTGGCGCAACGGTTCCAGCGCGGCCTCTTGCCCTCGCAGCTGTAGAACAAGCTCCGCACGCTCCCAGGCGTCCCGCAGCGCCAGCGGTTCGGTCGCCGCTCGAGCGTCCAGTTCGCGAAGGCGCGCCTCACCGCGCACATGCGCTTGGTGCTTTTGGCGCCAACCGTGCTCTACGGCGTGCCGCCACAGTGTTTCCACGCGCGCAGAGAGGCGCACCAGCCCTTCACCCATGTAGTGATCCGCGGCCGTGCGCTCCGGGGCGCCGCGGACTGCGGCATCAGCTGGGGGCGAGACGCCGAGCGCCTTGAGCCGCGCGCTCAAGCTCGGATGTGTATCATCGCTGCCCGTGGCCCGGTTCAGGGCGGCTGTGAACCAGCGCCGGCCGTCCTCGTGTTCAGGGGGTCGGTGAAGCGAATCTCGAAGCGATGTTAGAACGTCCGACGGTGGCTCCGGTTGCCGGGCAGCGGTTTGGAAAACGCTTGGCCAGAAGCGCTCCGCGAGTCGCGCGCCCTGGATCTCGAGGGCCACGAGCGCGCGCGCCATGGGATCGGTTCCCGCAATAAGCGCCGCGTAGCGGTCCGCCTCGTACTCCTGCTCACGCGCCATCACGAACGAGTACGCGTTGAAGTACGGCGCCCAGCGCTTGAGAAACCAGTCGAAGAGCTGATAGCCCCAGTGCTTGCTGGTCTCGAGCTGCTCCACGATGCGAACCCAGGCCATACGAATGCGGTAAATCCACGCGCCGAACCGGCCATGCTCGCGCGAGATGTGTCCCAGCTCATGGGCTAGCACCGCCTTGAACTCGTCGGGTGACAGCGCGTGCATCAACGGTAACCCGAGCAGCAGGTAGTTCTGGTACCAGCCAAGGGGCCCGAGACGCGGCTCCTGCGATACCGCCGCATTGAAATCGTCCGTCACCAAGACACGATGGAACCGGGGAGTTCGGAGAGCATCCCGCAGCTGATCGAGCAGCGCGAACAGCTGAGGTGCGTCCTGACGCGAGATCGGAACGCCCACCGGCGGCTCGAACCGAACCCATAACGCGCGCGCGATGGCATACGCGAGCACGACGATCGCGATGCCGAGCTTGCCGATCGCCGTCTTGCCGCCTGTCGTTGTCGCTGCCAGCCAAACAAGGACCGCGAGGGCGCCGATGCAGACAAGGAGAACCAGCCAGACGTAGGCGTAGCCGGCCAAAGCGAGCGCGCCGACACGAAGCCGGTACGCGCGCCGGTTGGCCTGAGCGTAGCCTTCAACGTGGCGAACCAGTGCGTCGAACTGTTCGCTCGTCATGCCCTACGATCCCCCCAAACGACAAATGGGAAACGTGCCTGACGTTTCCCATTCGTCAATGGATGCTTTTTTCTGTTCAATGGAGGCGCGGGGAATTGAACCCCGGTCCGAGCATGACTCCGATACCGATCTACGTGCGTAGACCTGGCTTTGTGGTCTCGCTACCTCGGCGCCTGGTCAGCCCTGGTAACGACGAGCCTCTGAAAACTCTTACGGCACCCGTTGAGGCCCCAAGTGCCGCCAGCCCGACTTTGCGATACGTGAGCGCCGCCTCAGGCGGGCTGCCACTCACGCAGGTGCGTGAAGCCGAAGCTTACGCAGCCAGAGCCAGTTCAGAGTTGGCTTTTGTATAGTCCCAGTTGATTTACCAGGTGACTGAGAACCTGGGCACGCAACAGTACCCTCGCCAAACCCGTCGAAGCCTGTCGCCCCCCGGGTCCAACTCTAGCTGGGACGGCGCGCTTTTTCAACTCGATTGCGGCCTAATTCCTTCGCGCGGAACAGCGCGGCATCGGCGGCGGAGGGCAAATTGAGCAAGTCGGCGATCGGGTCGGGATACGACGCCACGCCGCACGAGGCGGTCAGGGGATACGCGGTGGCGCTCCAATGCCACGTCGTCTCGGCAATCAGATCGCGAATGCGCTCCGCCACTTCCAACGCCGCGTCGAGCTGTGCGTGCGGCAGCCACACGGCGAACTCTTCACCGCCGATGCGCGCGACGAGGTCGCCGTCGCGCACCGCCGCTTCGAGCACCCGCGCGATATGCTTGAGCGCGGCATCACCGGCTGCATGACCAAGCGTATCGTTCAGCCGTTTGAAATAATCGAGGTCGATATGAATCAGGGACGCCGGCGGGGGGTCATCTGATTCGCGATAGGACTCGAACACGCGTTGAAACTCGCCGCGGTTCCGCAGGCCCGTGAGATGATCGAGCACCGCCCGCTGTTCCGCATCCTGGACGGCGATGGCCGCCGCCAATCGCGGGCCCAGCTCGGCAACGAGCGATGCGATGCGATCTCCTGTGACAGCCTCACGGCCTACGATCACCAGCGCGCCGATCGCGTGGTGTCCGTCCATCAGGGGATATGCGGCGCCGCCCCGTTCATGGCGCCGACGCTCGGGCATGCCGGGACCGAAGATATCCTCCGCGCCCGATGTGACGATCGGGGTGGTCTCATGAATCGCGCGCGCAACGGGCCCGTCCGAGTTCAGTCTGCGCCCCGTGAGCCGCTGGTCCGCAGTGGTCGAGACGGCAATGACGTGAATCGCTTCTCGTTCGCGCCCGCTCCGGATAACGAGTGCTGCGCCGCGCTGCGTGAGCTGCTGCGCGAGCTCGACGCCCGCGCGGGCAATGCCGGCCACGGTTTGCGCGCCGGCGACGCCCAGTGCGAGCTGACGTGCCACCAGCTGACCTTCTTTCTGCATCGTCTGATGCTCCGCCTTCCGCATCGTTTCAATGAGACGGCGGAGATCATTGACGGCTGTGGTGACGCGAGGCTGATCGGCCTCAGGATCGGTGAGCAGCAGCGCGGTGCCGTAGGGAAAATCGCCCAGGGCGACGTAGGTCCCCTCGACTTCGTGTGCTACATGCACGCGCCCGTCCACCGACGCGAGCTGCACAAACGCCGCACCGCGCCGCCGTGCAGTCGCGCCCCGTCCCGGCTCCTCCAGTGTCGTGTCGCCGATGACCTCGACGGGGCCCTGCGAGAGTCCGATCACCCAACCCGCGCGCGCATCATGGGCGCGCCGTAATTGCTCGAGGGCATCGGGAAGATCGAACGACTCAGTCTCGGGGCGTCCGCCGTCTTTCCCCCAGCGGAGCGCGAGACCGAGCACGAGGCCGCTGGCGGCGCCGAGCAGCGTCCACGCCGTACC
>DATFEG010000127.1:0-3061 GCA_035251445.1 Gemmatimonadales bacterium
GAACGTGCACGTGAACTCCGTGGCGAACCAGGGCCCCGCGACGTAAATCTCGCCGGACGAAAAATGAGTTTCGGCCTGATGGAGTGGGATATCCTTCCAGTATTCGCGAATCGCGGCGACACCGCTATCGGGTGCGCTGAAAGGCGTTTCGATGAAGACCGCGTCGTCCGTGAAGACGGACGCAATCGCGTCGACATCGCCCCGCTCCCATCCCTTACCGAACGCGTCGATCAGCGCGCGATAGTCCGTAGTCATGGCCGCAAATATACCCTGCCACTGCGCGTAGTCTTCTTTCTCGGTGCACTTGCCACCAGCGCTTGTCGCCCCTCAGACGACGCCGGATTCACCTTGCTGTTCCTCGGCCGCTCTTCCGCCACGCGGCTGGGAGGCGTGTCGTGGGCAGCGGACGCGCCGCGCAGCCGGCTCATCGCATTCGATGGCGATCTCAACGTGGTCAAAACGATCACCGACCCGCGCATTTCGAGCCCGGTCGCTGTCGCCCCATATCCCAACTCCCAACTCCTCATCACCGAGCGCACCGGTGAGGGCGTCGTATTCGACACCGCCGGCAAGCCCGTGCGCGAGTGGGCAAGCCCCTTCCCCGCATCGCTCTACGCAACGAATCAGAATCGCATCGTGGCCGCTCGTTCGCCGTACTTCGTGCAGTTCGTCGCCGAAGATGGAAGCCTGCCGCTCCTGTGGGAAGTAGACACACTTGGCCACACCCGGTACGGCATTGGGATAACGCACATGCCCGACATCCGGTACCTCGCCCAGCTGGTGAACGCGGGCGCGGTCGCCCTGTCGGACGAGCATATCTACTTCGCGCCGCTCGTGCGCGACGAGATCGTGCGGCTCGATGCGGCGGGGTCCATCGTGTGGCGCAGCTCGCGCGGTTTGATCCGCGCCGAGCGCGATCCGCAGTTCATTCCAGGTAAGGAGCGGCGCGTCGCGCATGCGCTCGTCAACATCGCGATGAACGTTGGACCGGACGGACGCCTCTATGTGCTCGGCGGCGCCGATTCGGCAGCCCGAACGCTACGGCTCGACGTCCTCAACGCCGAAACGGGCGAGGTTATCTCGAGCCAGGAGCTCGGCACACCGGCTACGGCCATCGCCGTCAACCGCCGGGGGCGGATCCGCGTGCTCGATCACGCCGCGCTGCTCGCGCAGACACCGACACTCGGCCGCCCGCTGTTCGAGCCGGCCTTCGCGCTGCCCGATTTGTCCGGCAAACCGGTGCGCCTCGCGGACTATCGCGGCAAGGTGACACTGGTGAACTTCTGGGCGTCCTGGTGCCATCCCTGTCGCGAGGAGTTCCCGCACATGGCCGAGCTGTACGCGGAGTTCGGGACACGTGGCTTCGCCGTCGCGGCAATCTCGGACGACGTCAGCGAGAGCAAGATGCGCGCGTTCGTACGCGAGTTCAGGCCGCCGTTTCCGATCCTCGTGGGCCGCGGTCGCATGAAGGCGGCATACCACTACCGCGGCCTGCCCTACTCCGTGCTGCTGGATCGTAACGGCCGCATCATCGAGCGCATTTTTGGATTCGGCGGAGAAAGCGAGTTCAGCCATGTCCGCGATTTAATTTCTACGGAGCTCGACTCCCTGACACCTGACACCTGACACCTATGCTGGCCACCCTAACTTTCACCCTTCTCCTCCAGGGCCCGCCCCAAGTCACCAGCCGCATCGCGACCGCGCATGAATGGGTCGGCCGCCTCTCGCGCGAGATGGGCGACTCCATCTGGCCCGGCTTCCGTCCCGACACGATTCCCGTGCTCTACGTCGTCCCCGGACAGGGCACGCTCCTGCTCGGCTGGCGCGGTGATCTCCCGGCGGGCTTTCTTCCTATCGATGGACTTGCCGGCTCTGGCTGGAAATCGTCGACCGATCCCGGTGCGGCAAGCACCGGCACCCAGCTCGACGAGCGGCCGACGGCGCAAGTCGTGGTCAACGACACGGTGAGCCTTGCCTCATTGGTGGGCCTCACGATCCACGAGGCGTTTCATGTATTTGAAACGGCGTCGAAGAAACCGGGACGCAAGTTTGGCAGGGGCGAGAATTCCTTTCTCGTGACGAGTTATCCCGTCTTCGATCCGCAAAACGAATCCGGTATGGCGTTGGAAGGCAGAATCCTCGAAGCGGCCGATCGGGCATCGAGCAAGGAGCGCAAGCGCACGCTCGCCCGTCAGTTTCTCGCGGTACGCGAATCGCGTCACCGGGCGCTCGGCCCGGACCTGGCGCAGTTCGAGCAGCTCGCCGAGCTGAATGAGGGACTCGCGGAGTATACGCTCGTCCGCTCAGTACAGCTCGCCGCCCGTCAACGCAATTTTCCTGACCGATTGGGTGCCACGCAGCTTGCGAGCGGAAAGCGTGCGGGTCTCCACAAGCTGACCGAAGATGTCACGCGCTCGATTCGGCTACGCTTTTACGCCACAGGGCCGGCGCTCGGCACGCTGCTCGATGCGCTTGCGGGGCCGGCCTGGAAGACCCGACTCATCGAGCAAGATCAGACGCTTCACGATGCCCTGGCCGGCGCCACCGGCTATCGCTCGCAGGAGGTTGCGCTGAGGCGACAGGCGGAATCGACGTTCGTGATCGCGAAACTGCGCACCGCTGCTGATTCCCAAGTCGGACGTCTGCGCACGATCCGCAAGGCACAGGTCGACAGCATCCTCGCGACACCCGGCGTGCAGCTCGTTGTCGCGGTCGAAGGCCGCTATGTTGGCCTGTGCGGCATCGATCCGCAGAATCTCCTGCAAGTCGAGCCGGGCATCTTGCTTCACACGCGTTGGGTGCGAGTATGCGCGGGAGATGCGCTCCAGGCGACTTTTAATACTCCCGTCGTACAGGACCAGAATGCGCAGGTCGTGCGAGCGGTTGTCGGCGCTGATTCGAGCGTGAAAGTGTCCGAGGCGGAGGGCGGAGTGCGCATCGAGTCTCCATTGGTCACGCTGAGTGCGCCGAAGGCCGAAGTATCGCGCGAGGGCCGCGTTCTCACTGTGAGAATCCCCCCATGATATTTTTGCCGCTGCTGCTGACGCTCAGCCTGCAAGAG
>DATFEG010000133.1:0-3804 GCA_035251445.1 Gemmatimonadales bacterium
CCGATATTCGCGCCGGGCGCGAGGCCCAACCCGCCGATCAGACCAGCGGCTTCGTCCGAGAGAATGTCCCCGAACAGGTTCGTCGTCACGATCACATCGAACTGCTCCGGCTTCATGACAAGCTGCATCGCGGTGTTATCGACGATCTTGTCGTCGGATGCAATGGTGCCGGCGTACTGCTGGGCGACCCGCCGGCAGACCTCGAGAAACAGCCCCGACGTCGCCTTGAGGATGTTGGCCTTGTGAACGATCGTGACCTTCTTGCGGCCATGGGTCTTGGCGTATTCGAACGCGTAGCGCGCGATCCGCTCGCTCCCTTCGCGTGTCACGATGGACATTGCCTGCGCCAACGCGCGACGATCGCCGCCGATCTTGAAAGTGTGATCGAGACCGACGTACAGCCCTTCCGTGTTCTCGCGGATGATCACGAGATCGACGTGCTCGTAGCGTCCGCCCGGAACGATCGTCTTCGTGGGCCGGACGTTGGCGTAGAGATCGAACTCCTGCCGTAGCGCCACATTGACCGAGCGGTAACCGCCACCGACGGGCGTCGTCAGCGGCCCCTTCAGGCAGAGTTTGGTCCTGCGAATCGAGTCGAGCGTCGCGTTGGGAAGCGGCGTCCCGGCAAGCTCCACCGCGGCCATGCCGCCATACTCTTCATCCCACTCGAATTCGACGCCGACGGCTTCAAGGACCTGGAGTGTGGCCGCCGTGATCTCTGGTCCGATGCCGTCGCCCGGGATCAGCGTGGCGTCGCGCTTGGTCACAGACCTTTCGCTTCGCTCAAGGCAAGCCTGGGGTGAGGGCCTTTACGGCGCGGGTGAGCGCGGTCCAGGGATCCTCACCTTCGCCGCGTGCGATCGTCCGCCAGCCGACGCGACCGACGCGAGTATCGATCATGACCATCGAAAGCTCCGCCGTGGCGACCACCGGGCCGGCGGGCGGGCGGCCTGGCGGGACGCGGAATACGAGGCCGGCCGGTACCAGTGCAAACCGGCCCCCCACCAGACCCACGAGCGTGCGCAGCTGATAACGCAGCGGGTCGGGCACGTCGACGACGTTGGTCGCGCGCAAAAACGGCGTTCCCATTTGATCGGGATCGGCCGCAATTCCTGGAGCGCGGCGAGCCGTGCGCCTCAGCTCGGCCGGATACACCCACGTCACCTCGGGTGCGCGCGCGCCAAGCAACGTGGCAAGGATGCTGTCGCACTTGTCGAGGGTGGCGCGCCGCTCGGCAGTCAACCAATCCCACTTGAGCGTGTCCTCGGCACCGACGAGCGCGAGCGGCATGATCGGCACGCGCTGGCCGGCCAGGCCGGCGGTGGGCAAAGGAGCAGTGGGCGGCGGCTCCGGAGCGGGCTTCTCATCGGACTTCTTCTTGGGACCGCAGCTCACCAGGATGCCGAGCGCCAGGACGCAGGACGCACGACGTACGAAGTGGTTGTGTTTTAAAGGGTTACTCACGCGCGGCAATCTAAGCGAGCGTGAGTCCGCCGTCCACTACAATGACCTGTCCGGTGATGTGTCGGGCGGCGTCGCTGCAGAGGAAGAGAATGACGCGCGATATATCCTCGGGCTCCGCGACGCGTCCCAATACCGACTCGTGCTCGGCGCGCTCGAGGACTTCCCTCGGTAGCTGCGTGAGCAGCTCCGTCTTCACGAATCCAGGCGCGACGGCGTTCACGTTGATCCCCGCCGAGCCGAGATCGACCGCCGCGGCTTTGGTGAGACCGATCAGCGCGGCCTTGCTGGCCGCGTAGTTCGCGATACCGAAGCCCGGTCGGAACGCCTGGTGGCTCGCGACGTTGACGATCTTGCCGAAGCGCTGCGCACGCAGCACCGGCGCAACTGCGTGGATACAGTTGAACGCGCCGCTGACATTGGTGTCGATGACTTCTTGCCAGGCCTCGGCGCTGAGACGCCACAGCGCGCCGTCGTGTGTGACGCCGGCGTTGTTGATGAGGTAGTGAACGCCGCCCAGCTTGTGCTTGGCCTCCGCAACGAATTGCTCGACCGCCGGCAATTTGCGGACGTCGCACAAGGCGGAATAGCACGGGACACCGAGCGCTTTAATCGACGTTTCGGTCAGCAGCGCCTGCGCTCCCACGTCACGCCCCGGCAGTTCCAGATAATTGAATGCGACGCCGCATCCCGCCTGCGCAAACTCGAGCGCAACGGCACGACCGAGGCCGGTCGCGCCGCCGGTGACGATGACGGCGCGACCGCGGAACGTGTCGCCGCTCAGTTGGGGCTGGGGTCGTTCCTGCACGGCAGGTGCAGCAGCAGTGCCGCGCCCACTCGACGACCAAGGGTACGATTGGGAATGGCTCAAGCCGTTCGAACCTATGTTCGAACTTGAACATCGGCAAGCGGCACCACAACTTAGCCCACGTGCGACTGGTGTCCTTCGTCGTTTGGGCGGCGGTGGCGCTGCTCGGTGCCGCGGCCTTCGGCATACTCGCGCTGGCCCGCGGCGAGACCATCAATGCCGCCTGGCTCCTCACGGCCGCGGTGTGCACCTATGCCATCGGCTACCGCTTCTACTCCAAGTTCCTCGCCAACCGCGTTTTTGGTCTCGACCCGCGTCGCGCCACCCCCGCCGAGCGCTGTAACAATGGCCACGACTTCGTCCCGACGAACCGCTGGGTGCTGTTCGGTCACCACTTCGCGGCCATCGCAGGCGCGGGGCCGCTGGTCGGACCCGTGCTCGCGGCCCAGTTCGGATTCCTGCCCGGCACGCTCTGGCTCGTGATCGGGGTCGTGCTCGGCGGCGCAGTGCAGGATTTCACGATCCTCTTCTGTTCGCTCCGCCGCGACGGCAAGTCCCTGGGCCAGATGGCGAAGGAAGAAGTCAGCAAGGTCACGGGTGTCACGGCGATGATCGCGGTGCTCGCGATCATGATCATTCTGCTCGCGGTACTCGCGCTGATCGTGGTCAATGCACTCCGCGCATCCCCGTGGGGGCTCTTCACCATCGCGTGCACGATTCCCATTGCGCTGCTGATGGGCTGGTGGATGAAACGCTGGCGCCCGGGACGAGTCGGCGAAGCATCGGTTATGGGTGCGCTGTTGCTCCTCGTCGCACTTGTGGGTGGCGGCAGTGTGGCCGCCAATCCGACCCTCTCCGCTGTGTTCACGCACAGCGGAACGTCAATCACGTGTATGATGATCGCGTACGGCTTTATTGCCTCCGTATTGCCCGTTTGGATGTTGCTGTGCCCGCGCGACTATCTCTCAACCTTTCTCAAGATCACCACAGTCGTCGTCCTGGGCATCGCGATACTCATCATCCTTCCGCCGCTGCGCATGCCAGCGCTGACGTCGTTTGCGACGGTCGGAGAGGGACCGGTTTTTGCCGGCAAGCTGTTTCCCTTCGCGTTCATCACGATCGCTTGCGGCGCAATCTCCGGCTTCCATTCGCTCGTTGCGTCGGGCACGACGCCCAAGATGATCTCGCGTGAGACCGACGCGCGCCTGATCGGCTACGGTGGAATGCTGATGGAGTCGTTCGTGGGCATCATGGCGCTGATCGCGGCGTGCACCCTCGATCCGGGTGTCTACTTCGCGATGAACACCACGCCGGCGGCGCTGGCGGGCGCGTCACAGGCGCTGAGCCAGGCGGGCTTTGTCGTGACACCGGAGCACATGCAGCTCCTGGCACAGCAGATGGGCGAGCAGACGCTGGTCGCGCGCACGGGCGGCGCGCCGTCACTCGCGGTCGGAATGGCGCACATTTTTTCGAGTCTCACGAGCGTCCTCGGCGGTGGGACGCTGACCGCGCTGTGGTATCACTTCGCGATCATG
>DATFEG010000025.1:0-5501 GCA_035251445.1 Gemmatimonadales bacterium
CCCCCGCCCAAGTACCCACCTCGCGTTCTCCCTCTCCTGTCGGGAGAGGAGGCAAGGGGGTGAGCACGCTCGATCCCAGGTACCTGATCGTCTTCCTCATCACGCTCGTGCTCGTGGCCGGCGAGGCGCGCTACAGCATACTCGGCGGCTACGAGCGGCTCGTGACGACGCTCGGGCTGTGCGTGGCCACGGAAGTGTTTCTGTCGTGGTGGCTCAGAGGCCGTGTCGTGAATATCGCGAGCGCGTACATCACGGGGATCAGCCTGGCGCTGCTGACCAAGCCGCAGGCCAATATCCTCTGGCCCTTTGCGCTCGGCGCTTTTCTCGCGATCGCGTCGAAGTACGTGCTGGTCTATCGCAACCGGCATCTCTGGAACCCGAGCAATTTTGCCATCGCCTTCATGGTGCTGGCAGCGTCGAATAGCGTGGCGATTCTCAGTCACCAATGGGGCAATGATCTTCGCATCAATCTCGTGATCTGGGCCTTCGGCCTGATCATCGCCGCGCGCGCGCGGGTGCTGCACGTGACCCTCACGTACGTCGCGTGCTTCATCGGGCTGGCGATCGTGCGCAATCTGATTGTCGGGGGACCGTTACTTGCCGAGCTCGCGCCCATCACCGGACCGATGTACCAGTTGTTCGTGTTCTTCATGGTGACCGATCCCCGGACTACCGTGGGAACCCGGCGTGGGCGCATGATCGTCGTGGCGCTGGTGGCACTCTTCGAAGCCGTCATTCGACTCGCGGGCGACTTCCAGCTGCCGCTCCTGCGTCCGTTCTATGTGTCTCCGCCGATTCTCGCGCTGGCTATTGTCGGGCCGATCGCGATGTGGTGGGACTTGCGCCGGAAAGCTGCTCTTGATTCAGGTCCGACCGGTCGCGCAGGCTGACCGCGACGCCTGGGTGCGGATGCGACGCGCACTGTGGCCCGAAGGTTCCGAGACTGAACATCGCGCTGAAGTCACGCGCTTCTTCGCCGGGCAATTGCGCGAGCCGCTGCAGACGCTCATCGCCCTGGACGGCACTGGCGCGCCGGTCGGATTTGCCGAGTTGTCGATTCGGAACTACGCGGAGGACTGCGTGACGGACCGCGTTGCCTATTTGGAGGGTTGGTACGTGATCCCGGAAAGTCGCCGGCACGGAGTCGGGCGGGCGCTCGTCCTGGCCGCCGAGGACTGGGCGCGCGCGCAGGGGTGCGCCGAGCTCGCGTCCGATGCGCTGGTGGACAATCACGTCAGCGCTGCAGCGCACACGGCACTCGGGTTCAGGGAGACGGTGCAGATCCGCTGTTTCCGGAAGGTTGTTGACCCTTCGAAACTTCCGCGCTAGCAGACACGATATGGCCAGGAGTCCCTATGCATTGGCGGAGGCCATATGCCCGAGAGCCCTGTTCCAAAACCCCCCAAGGTTCCGTTTCCGCTGCCGCCCAAGCCTCATCCGCCAGAGCCGTGGGAGCCAGCGAAGATCCCGCGGGATCCGGAGCCGCCGAAACCCCCCAGCCCCGAGTTCTAATCGCTGGTCCCTCTTCTCAGGTCTCCGGTCAGACAGCACCTTGTCTGACATGTCGAAAGTCAAAATCGGGATTATCGGCTCCCGCTTCCAGGCGGATTGCATCGCCAGCGCCGTGAAAGCCGGCCCCGAAGAAGCCGAGGTGGTTGCGGTTGCTTCTCCGACGCAGGGGCAAGCGGCCGGCTTTGCGAAGCGACACGGCATCGCGCATGCGTACACCGACTACCGCGAGCTGTTGCGCAACCCGGCAGTCGAGCTGGTCTCCGTCACCGCACCCAATCGCCTGCACGCGCAGATCACGATCGATGCCGCACGCGCCGGTAAGCATGTCGTCTGCGAAAAGCCCCTCTGCATCACACTCGAAGAAGCCGACGCGATGATCGATGCCTGCCGCACCGCGGGGGTGCTGCTGCTCTACGCGGAGGAGCTCTTCTTCGCGCCAAAGTATGTAAAGGCGAAGCAGATGGCGGACGAAGGGGCCTTCGGTCGCGTGCATCTCGTCAAACAGGGGGAGAAGCACTCGGGACCTCACTCCGACTGGTTCTGGGACGTGACGCAGTCGGGTGGCGGGGCGGTGATGGACCTGGGGTGTCACGGCATCGCGTTCTGCTGGTGGTTTCTCGGCAAGCCGAAGATCAAGAGCGTGTACTCGCAGATGTCGACGCAGGTGCACGGCGATCGCACGCAAGGCGAAGACGAGGCGATCACGATCGTCGAATTCGACAACGGTGCGACTGGCATCGTCGAGAACAGCTGGAACAGGCCAGGCGGCATGGATGACAGCATCGAGGTGTTCGGGGACAAGGGCCAAACCTACGCCGACATGCTGATGGGCAATGCGCTCCCGACCTATTCTGAAGTCGGCTTCGGATATGCCGTCGAAAAGGCGGCGACCACCAAAGGCTGGAGCTATCCCGTTTTCGAAGAACACTGGAATTATGGGTTTCCGCAGGAGATGCGACATTTCGCCCGGTGCGTCCGGGGCAAGGAGACACCGATCTCGGATGGGGAAACCGGCCGCGTCGTCCAGGAGGTCCTGTACGCGGCCTATGCGTCAGCCGGGTTGGGGCGGAAGGTCATGCTGCCGTTCCGGCCCGAGGGTGTGGCCAAGCCGATCGATTTGTGGAAGAACCCAGCGTGATTTCGCCCTCGTGATCGCCCCGCGCCCGCTGGTGCTCGAAGGTCGCGGGATTCGGCTCGAGCCACTCACCGACGAGCACCACGATGCGTTGGTGGCCGCCGCGAGCGACGGCCGGCTGTGGGAGTTCTGGTACATCGCGGTCCCGCCGCCCGAGGGGATGCGAACCTACGTCCTCGATGCCCTTAAAGGTCAGCGCGAGGGTCACATGCTTCCGTGGGTCGTGCGCGACGCGCCCAGCGGCACGATCATCGGCTCGACGCGTTACCACGACATCGCCCCGGCCATCGACCGCGTCGAAATTGGGCACACCTGGTACGGCCAGAGCCGGCAACGAACGCACGTCAACACCACTTGCAAGCTGCTGCTGCTGAGTCACGCATTCGATACGCTCGGCTGCAAAGTGGTGGGGCTCCGGACGGACAACTTCAACTTTCGTTCCCAGCGTGCGATCGAGGCATTGGGCGCCAAGCGGGACGGCGTGATCCGCCACTTCGGAGCGCGCCGCGACGGCTCGGTACGAGACGTCGTCATGTATAGCATTCTCGCAACGGAATGGCCCGACGTGCGACGTCACCTCGATCTGCGGCTGCGGCGTCACGACGGCGCGGATGGCACGACATGACTTCCCAGCCCACGTCGATGACGCGCCGCTTTGGTCTGCTGCACGCTACGGCGCTGAACATGACGAACATGATCGGCATCGGGCCGTTCATCACGATCCCGCTGCTCATGTCCGCGCTCGGCGGCCCGCAGGCGATGCTGGGGTGGGTGATCGCTTTGGTGATCGTGCTGTGTGACGGGATGGTGTGGAGCGAGCTGGGCGCCGCCATGCCGGGCTCCGGCGGCTCGTTCGGCTATCTGCGCCACGGCTACGGTCCGGCGACGTTCGGCCGGTTGATGGGATTCTTGTTCGTGTGGCAATTCGTACTGAGCGGGCCGCTCGAGATCGCGTCGGGATACATCGGTTTCTCGCAATACCTCGGCTACATCTGGAAGGGCATCACCCGGCCGCAGATGCTGCTCGTCGTGACCGTGATTGGTCTGATCAACATCGCGCTGCTCTATCGGCGTATCACATCGATTGCCACCATTACGGTGACGCTGTGGATCGGCACACTGCTCACCGTTGTCGTCGTGGTGCTGACAGGAGCGGTGCACTTTGATTCGAAAGTGGCGCTCGATTTCCCACCCGGCGCGTTCAATCTCTCGCGGGAGTTCTGGCTGGGATTGGGAGCCGCGTCGGCCATCGGCATCTACGACTACCTTGGCTACTACGACGTCTGCTATATCGGTGACGAAGTCCAGAATCCCGGGCGCGTGATTCCACGCTCCATTCTGTTGAGCACGGTCGCAGTGGCACTCATTTACGTCTCGATCAACTTCTCGATCATTGGTGTCGTGCCGTGGCGCGATTTCGTGCCAGTCGAGAATCATCCGCAGGCCGGTTTCATCGTGTCGATCTTCATGGAACGGATCTACGGATCCGGGATCGCCACCGTTCTCACCGCGATGATTCTCTGGACGGCGTTCGGCTCGGTGTTTGCTCTCTTGCTCGGCTACTCGCGCGTGCCGTATGCGGCGGCGAAAGACGGCTACTTCTTCAACGTCTTTGGGCGACTGCACCCGACGGGCGGCTTCCCGTACGTCTCATTGGTCGTGCTTGGGGCCCTCGCGATTCTCGCCAGCTTTGTGTCGCTGGGCACGGTCATCGCTGCCCTCGTCACGATGCGCATTCTGGTCCAGTTTATCGGGCAGATCGGTGCCGTAACCCTGCTGCGCCGCCGCGCTCCCGACATGCCACGCCCCTATCGCATGTGGCTCTATCCGGTGCCGAGTTTGATTGCGTTGATTGGGTGGCTGTTCATCTTTGGCACTACGGCGCCGAAAGTAATTGCGTTCAGCCTGGGCGCCTTGGCGTTGGGCCTAGTGTGCTTTGGACTGTGGTCCTGGAGACGAAAGACCTGGCCTTTCGAAGCGAAAGCCATGGAGGTCACGTGACGCGTGAGATCAGCAGGCGCGATTTCCTCGCGGCCGGTGCGGCGATCGCTGTCGCCACCCAGGTGCCGGTCGGTGCGATTTCCGATCCGCCCCCGCAGAAGGGAACCATCGTCCTCTTTCAGGGCGACTCGATCACTGATTGCGGGCGCGACCGCAACTCTCCCGCGCCAAACCAGGCCGGCGCGCTGGGAGACGGTTATCCGCTGCTCGTCGCTGCCGCGGTGTTGGCCGCAAAACCGGCGGACCGGCTGCAGTTCTTCAATCGCGGAATCAGCGGCAACAAGGTGCCGGATCTCGAGCAGCGGTGGGAACGGGATGCGCTCGCCTTCAAGCCCGATGTGCTGAGCATCCTCATCGGTGTGAACGACTTTTGGCACAAACTGGATCATGGCTACACCGGGACAGTGCAGGATTATGAGCGGCAATACGCGGCGCTGCTCGATGCCACCCGCCGCGCGTTGCCACAAGTGCGTCTCATCGTGCTTGAGCCGTTTGTGTTGCGCACGGGCGCGGTGGGCGCTCGCTGGTTTCCGGAATTCGACCAGCGTCGGGCGGCCGCGGCGCGCGTCGCCGCGCAGGCGAAGGCAACGTTCGTTCCATTGCAAGCGGTGTTCGACAGCCGCGTCAAATCGACGCCGCCCGAGTATTGGGCCGCCGATGGTGTTCATCCCACACCGGCTGGACATGGTGTCATTGCCGAACAGTGGCGCCGAGCTGCGCGTGTTTAGGCGAGTCGTGTTCACCGGTTTCGCGCTTTGCGGGGTGCTCGCATGCGCATCCGGAGGTTCCGGGAATGGCGTCACCCCGCCGCCCCCCCCGCCGCCTCCACCACCACCACCGACGTGGAATCTGG
>DATFEG010000141.1:0-11973 GCA_035251445.1 Gemmatimonadales bacterium
CAGCCAGTCGGCCACCGTGAACACAGCGGTGACGACCGATCCGGCCGTGCTGGTGCGCGACGCGTTCGGCAATCCCGTCGCCAACGTCAACGTGACGTTTACCGTCACGGGCGGCGGCGGCACGATCTTGCCCGCCTCCCCCGCGACCATCGCGACCAACTCGAGTGGCGTGGCGGCGCTGAACAGCTGGACGCTCGGAACGACTGCGGGCACGAACACGATTACCGCTGCAAGCACCGGCCTCACCGGCAGCCCGGTGACGTTCACAGCCACGGGTACCAGCGGTACGGCGACGCAGATCGCAATGCAGGCCGGCAATGGTCAGTCGGCCATCGTGAACACAGCGGTGACGACCGATCCGTCGGTGATCGTGCGCGACGCGTTCGGCAATCCGGTCGCCAACGTCAACGTGACGTTTACCGTCACGGGCGGCGGCGGTACGATTACGCCGGCCTCACCAGCGATTGTTGCTACAAACGCCAGCGGCATTGCAACGCTCACCACCTGGACGCTAGGCTCGACGGCAGGCGCCAATACGCTGAGTGCATCGAGCACCGGCCTCGCCGGCAGCCCGGTGACGTTCACCGCGACCGGTACCGCCGCTGCGGCGTCGCAGATCGCGATGCAGGCCGGCAACAGCCAGTCGGCCACAGTGGGCACTGCCATCGCCATCGATCCGTCGGTGATTGTGCGCGACGCGTTCAATAATCCCGTCAGCGGCGTCAGCGTAACGTTCACGGTCACGAGCGGCGGTGGGACGATCGCCCCGGCCTCGCCCGCGACGATCGCCACCGACATTAACGGCATCGCGACCCTGGCGAGCTGGACGCTGGGGCCGACCGCAGGCGCCAATACCCTGACCGCTGCAAGCACCGGGCTGGCCGGTAGTCCCGTGACGTTTACAGCGACGGGCACCGCCGGTGCGGCGACGCAGATCGCGATGCAGGCCGGGAATGGTCAGTCGGCCACCGTGAATTCAGCCGTGGCGACGGATCCGTCGGTGGTCGTGCGCGACGCGTTCAATAATCCCGTCAGCAGTGTCAGCGTGACGTTCACGGTCACGGGCGGCGGTGGGACGATCTCCCCCGCCTCCCCGGCGACGATCGCCACCGACATCAACGGCATTGCGACCCTGACGAGCTGGACGCTGGGGCCGACCGCAGGCGCCAATACCCTGACTGCTGCAAGCACCGGGCTGACCGGTAGTCCCGTGGCGTTCACCGCGACGGGCACCGCCGGTGCGGCGACGCAGATCGCAATTCAGGCCGGCAACGGTCAGTCGGCCACCGTGAGCTCAGCGGTGACGACCGACCCGGCCGTGCTGGTGCGCGACGCGTTCAACAACGTGGTGAGCGGTGTGAGCGTGACGTTCACGGTCACGGGCGGCGGTGGGACGATCGCCCCGGCGTCGCCGGCGACCATTGTTACGAACGCCAGCGGCATTGCCGCGCTCACCACCTGGACGCTGGGCACGACGGCGGGCACCAATACCCTGAGTGCGGCGAGTACCGGCCTCACCGGTAGCCCGGTGACGTTCACGGCCACCGCGACGCCGGCCGCCGTGTCGGCCGCCGCGACCACGGTGAGCGCCGCACCAGGCACCATCGCCGCGTCCAGCGGGGCCACGACCAGCACGATCACGGTCACCGCCCGCGACCAGTTCAACAACCCGATTCAGGGCGCTACGGTCGTGCTCGCCGCCAGCGGGAGCGGCAACACGGTAACGCAGCCGGTGGGAACCACGAACGCGAGCGGCGTGGCGACAGGCACCCTGAGCTCCACGGCGGCCGGGAGCAAGACGGTCTCCGCGACCGTCAACGGAGTCGCGATCACGCAGACGGCAACGGTGACGGTGACGGCCGGCGCCGTGAACGCGGCTCAATCGACCGTCATCGCAGCACCTACGTCGATTACCGCGGGGACGGGGACCTCGACGATTACCGTGACGGCACGAGACGCGAACGGCAATCCGATCCAAGGAGCGACGATAGTGCTTGCGGCCTCGGGCTCCGGCAACACCGTGACCCAACCAGGGTTGACGAATGCGAGCGGCGTCGCGACGGGGACGCTGAGCTCCACGGTGGCCGAGGACAAGACAATCTCGGCGACGATTAACGCTGTAGGGATCAACCAGACCGCGACCGTGACCGTGACGCCCGGCAGTGTTAGCGCGACCCAGTCAACGGTTGTAGCGGCTCCGACCTCGATTCTCGCCGGGACGGAAACTTCCACGATCACCGTAACGGCTAAGGATGAGTTTGGAAATCTGATCCAAAACGCGGCGGTAGTGCTTTTCGCGACGGGTTCCGGCAACACGCTCGATCAGCCGGCCGGGAACACCAACGCGAGCGGCGTCGCGACGGGCTCGCTCAGCTCGGCCGTCCCGGAATCCAAGATTGTTTCAGCCACGATCAACTCCGTTGCAATCACACAGACTGCGACCGTGACTGTTGAGGCTCTACCATGATCGCTCAAGCGCAGCTTCATCCCGATCCAGACGCGGCGGTCCAGCGCGAGCTCGGACACATCTTTGCGGACCTCCGCCCACTGTATCACGGGCGGCTCGCGTCGGTTTATCTTGCGCGCGATTTGAAAACACGAGCCACGGTGGCGCTCAAGACGATTCTGCGCCTCCGGTTCCTCGCGCCAGGCAATGCCTCGCGATTTCGACGCCAGACGGTAGCAGCGGCGCGGCTGGACCATCCCCATATCGTCTCGCTGCACCGACACGGGGTATCGCCGTCGTTCCTGTGGTACTCGATGGACTATTGTCCGGGCGGGCCCCTCAGCACCGTCCAACCGATGGCGATCATCGAATGCGTCAGAGCCGTGCAACACATCGCGAGTGCGCTCGAGTACGCACACCGGAGCGGAGCTGTGCACGCTGATCTGAGACCCTTCAATGTCCTGCTCGACGAGAGCGGCGGGATACGAGTCTCCGATTTCGGTATCCTGCGCTCGCTCGGCGGCGTGGCAACCCTCGATACAAAGGAATGCGCTCCGGGAGCACTCGACTACATCGCTCCAGAGCAGCTGGCAAAAGACGGCGTGGCCGGACCAGCGGCGGACCAGTATGCGCTCGGCGTGCTGGCCTATGAGTACCTTGCCGGCCGACCGGCCTTCGGTGCCACGTCGGCCGAGGATCTCGCGACTCGGCGACGTGCCGGGCCACCCGATCTCAAAGACTTCCGGACCGACGTGCCATCGCGCCTCGCAGCAGCCGTGCGGCGCGCCATGAGCGAGACACCGGCCGATCGCTTCATGAGCGTGGCTGAGTTCGCAGCGGCAGTCACCAGCCCTCCGGCGCCTGTTGTGCTGTGGCCTGAAGCGGCGACGACGCAGGACGACGATCTGACGGACGACGAGGATCCACCGGTCGACGCTGCGCCAGGTCCAGTGCGGCCTCGTGGGAAACTCTGGCGCATCATGGGCGTCGTCGCAGCGTTAATCGTGCTCGCAGCGGGCGGCCTCTGGTTCGCCTCCTCGGCGGCCACGAGGTCGGGGACGGAGGCGGCCACAGGGTCGCGGACGGAGAGTGCAGTGATTCGTCCGGTCCCCCCCTCCCCCGGGGTGGCGCGACCTGAGCCACGTTTACTCGACGTAGAGCGTGCTCCGTCGGCCCCCGCCGAACCACCCGCCAGTCCGCCCACGGCGCGGCCCGCGACTCCACGACCACTGCCCCCGGCGGTGATCGTCGTGAGCTCTGTGCCCTGGGCGGAGTTGTATGTTGATGGCCGGCTGGTGGGAAACACCCCGGTCATGGACTTGCGGCTGAAAGCAGGACGTCACCGCCTGCGACTTCAGCGAGCTGGCTTCCGCCCCTATGAGGACGTTGTGAACCTCGCGCCGGGGCAATCGTTGAAACTGACCGGCATTGTGCTGCAGCAGGAGACCGCACCGTGACTCATCGTCTTGCGGCGTGGGCAGGCGGAATTGCGTTGACGCTGGTCCTCGCCGCGGCCCAGGCTTCCGCGCAAAGCGACGGCTTGCTTGAGCGCGGTGTGCGCGCTTACCACGACGTCGAGCTCGAAGCGGCCGCCACCTTGTTCCGGCGCGCCCTTGCCGGTTCTCTCAGTGACAGCGAGCAAATCCAAACCCTCGACTATCTCGGCGCAGCAGAGGTCCTTGCCGGGCCCCAACGCCGGGACTCGGCGCAAGCGGTTTTCCGCCGTTTGGTGCTATTCGATCCACGGCATCGCCTGGATCCTCTCATATTTCCACCACAGGTGCTCGCCGTTTACGAGGATGTGCGCCGGGCGACCAAGGCGGTGCGCGTAGAAGCCCCCCCCGAGGCGCGTTTCAAGCCCGCGGTCAATGGCGGAGGGTTGGCTGTCCGGCTGCACGCGACCTCGTCGCACGAGATCGAGGTCCGCATTGGCCGTGAAGATGGCGCGGTGGTCCGTACGCTGTATGTGGGGCCGGTGAGCGACAGCCTGGACGTGCGATGGAACGGGCTCGATATGAATGACGGCGAGGTGCGGTCGGGACGCTACGTGCTGTCGGTCTCGTCGCGCCGGTCCGTGAGCGGGCCTGTCGTGCGCGTCGTGAAGCTACCGTTGCGGGCAGAAATTGTTATCCCTGACACCATCGCCCTGCCCACGCTGCCGGACTCGCTGCTCCTGCCAGAACAGGTGTCGCTCGGCGCCGGAACCGGCTCGCTCGCCACGGGCCTGCTCGCAGCCGGCGCGGCGATCGCGCTCCCGTCGCTCGTCGCCGACGGCACTGAGCCGTCTGGCGCGCAATTCGCGGTCGCGGGGGTCCTGAGTCTGGCAGGCATCGTGGGCTTCGTGACCGAGCCGGGTAGGGTACAGCGTCGCCACGTCGCGGCGAATGCAGCGACGCGCGCCGAATGGCAGCGTCGCGCCGAGGCGGCGCGAGCCGAGAACGCGCGCCGGCGCGACGCCGCGCAGTTGATCGTGTGGGTCGGACCGGCGACTGTCATTGACGGGCTTGGGGGGGGGCGATGACGCGCCGGCTGTTGACGGCGGCTCTGTGCGTGGTCGCGCTGGAGAGCGGCGGCCAGGCACTCGGGGCTCAGACAGCGAACTGGCTCACGCTGGGAGGAGGCGCGAGGGCGATTCGATTGCAGAGCCGCTTTGCTACCGGCGCATCATCGGACGTGTCGGGCGTCGCGGTGGGAGCATCGAGCGGCGTCGAGTTCGGGCGGTTGGCGCTCGCGTTGGGATACTGGCAGGGTGGGCTCGATGCGGCTCCTCCCGGCACACAGAAGCAGGATGTGATCGACGGGTACGCGCTGCTTGCGTTGCGTGCGACATCGTGGCTCAAGGTGAAGGGAGGAGCGGAAGCGCGGAGCTACGTCACGGCCGCCGGCACAGAGCATTGGCTGTTCTGGCAGGCCCGGTTGCGCGCCGAGCGCATGATCGTGAATCCGTCGATCCGCGGCCACGTCGAGATATGGCGCGCGCTTTCAACCGAGGTAAACACGCCAGTGACCGTGGACCGGGCTCAGGGAGGAGAGGTGGGCGTGACGCTGCGGCGCGCCCTCGGGCCGCTGTGGGCGCGGCTGACGTATGGGATCGATGACGTGCGACTCGTCGGGAGCGCCCGGCGGCAGACGCTGGAGGCGCTGGCATTTACGGTCGGTTACGGCGGGAAGTGAGTCGCTGCGAAGTTCTCCATGAGCTCGGCCGCGCGCTCGAGCACCCCCTGATCTTGCTTCGTTAACTGGGCAACTCCTTGCGCGAGTCGCGCCACCCGCCGCGCACGGCCTCGGTTCAGCAAGCGCCGGCCCGCCGCCGTTGCCGCGACCAGCTGTACCCGTCCATCGCGGGCGTCGCTGACGCGCCGCACGAGCCCTTGCCGCTCTAAGCCCGCCACCAGGCGTGTGATCGTCGGTGGCCGCACCTGCTCCGCTTCGGCCAGAGCGCTCATGGTTAAGGGCCCCCGAAACACGATCACGGACAACGCCGACGCGCGGGGTCCCGACAGCCCGATCGCCTTGTCCTCGACACGTAGCCGACGCAGCACGTGAATGGCGGCCGAGTGCAGCCGGTCGGCGATGGCGGCGGGTGGGGCTTGACGGGGGGCGCCAGGCATAATTACTTAGCTAAAGCTAACTAATTTCCTCGGAGTCTCAATGGCCTCTGCCGCACCCGAGCTCGCACAGGTCACCAACGTCGTCCACGATCTCGACCGCGCCGTCCGGTTCCACCGCGACGTCCTCGGCCTGCCGTTGCTGTTTCAGGCGCCGCCTTCGCTCGCGTTCTTCCAGATGGGCGCTGTGCGGCTGATGCTGTCGCCGCCCGAGAACGCCCGGCAGGATCACCCCGGCTCGGTACTCTACTTTCGCGTGTCCGGCATCGACGCCGTGTATCGCAGATTGTTGGAGCGCGGCGTCAAATTCGTCGGCGAGCCGCACCGCGTGCACCAGGCGGCGGATTACGATCTCTGGATGGCGTTCTTCCACGACCCCGACGACAACCCTATGGCGCTCATGGAGGAGAAGCGGAAGGGGTAGATCTGCGAAACGATGAGATGACCGCGACCGAGGCGACAAGGATGTTGGCCACGATCACAGGGAGCGAGTTGATCAGCACGCCATATAACGCCCAGAGTCCCGCCGCCACACCCTGTACGCGTCGCAGCGACTTCGGCTGCCGCGTGTAGTAGGAAGCGAGAAACACCGCCGTCGCAAGCCAACCGATCCAATCCACGCTTTTCATCGCGCGTGCTCCTTGAATGGCTTCAGAACGAGAATCCCTTCCTGAGCGACCAAGCCCATGGCTTCCCCTTCACGCCCTGCCCGAACCGATAGCCAACCGCGAGCTCGGCTGCTTCACCCCGCACCGCGCGTGTTGGACCGAAGCGCAGCGACATCCCGGCATTTCCCCCCTGTCGCGTGGGTTCGTCGGCATACCACGCGCCTCCGTACTCGATAAAGGGAGCCAGACCGAGGGCCATCAGCCCGATAACATCGTCGACGAGGACGATCCGGTCCTCCAAGACGAACCACGTCATCCGTGTCCCGGTGAAGTCGTGGATGCCGAACAGGCGCGGACCGCGTTGCTCGAGCCACGGATCGAACTCGCGGCCCGCCTTCGGGTTGGTCAGTAAACCGCCTTCCGCATGCAAGATCAATGTGTGGCGGTCGAGGTTCTGGCTCACAGCGGTTACGCGCGCGCGCGTCCGCGTCGAATCGAGGCCACCGCCCGTGGCCGCGACCTGCGCCATCACGAAGCCGCGATTCCATACGGCCGACGCCTGCGCCTGCGCCTCGTATCCGATGCCCGATTGAAACACCGCGCCCAGCCGCAGGCCCGTCGAGAGATCGACGTCTTCGCGGCGCGCGTAGGAGTTGAAGTGCTCGAGCACGCGGAACCGCACCGTTCCCAGATCGATCCCCGCCCGCACCGTCGTAAACAGTGACCGGGGGAAGGGTGAGGTCCCGCTGTCGGCATAATCCTCGCGGCGCCACTCCCAGGCGGCCCAGAGCCGGCTGTAGGTGTGCGTGTTTGGCTTCAGCGCGATTCCGCCCGTGATCCCGACTCGCAACAGGCGGTGCCAGGTCGTCAGGATCAATGAATCGTCACGAAAGCTCAACACGCGCTCATCCGCGGTTTGCCCGTACGTGATGAGCGAATGCGGAGCGGCCGTTTCGTGAAACGGCAAGCCGAGCACCCACTCCCCCTGGTTGCCGTCGGACAGCGCCGCGTATTTCAGCTGCATCAAGGTGCGGCGGCCGACAAAGTGCTGATTGATGAACGTAAAATCGAGTCGGTTGCGATCGGGATTCTCCCCATAAATGAGCGCCAGCTCCGTCGCCGTGCCCAGGAAATTCCGCTCTTTGAACCCGATCTCCCACGTCTTGTCGCCACCGACGGTCGTGTAGCTCGCTTGGGGCTGGGTGCTCCAACCGTCCGACGTGACGGCCCGCACTGCGAGCCGGTCGCCCGGCTGCGCTCGCACGGTATCGACGCGAACCGACCGGAACACGCCCAGTGTCCGCAGCGACCGTTCACTCTCCTCGAGCCGCGCCGGATCGAATGCCTCGCCGGGATTCAGCAAGAGCCGGCGTCGGATCACCCAGTGACGGGTCCGCACGTGCAATCCGTTTGCCAGATTGGCGACCCAGTCGGGCGTCGGGTCGCTGCTGTCGAAGATGTTGCGGTTCTCCACGATGATGGTATCGACGGTTGGGGGGGTGGACGGTTGGACTGTTGGACTGTTTGTCTGCCCGTCCAGTCTCGCGAACGCCAACGCGGGGACGATCGCCATCGCAAAGCCGACCGTCCAACCGTCCAACCGTCCAACCGCTTTCAGGGTCTCACCCCATGTATGCGTTGCCGCAACTGATACGTCGCGTGCTTACTGGGATCGTCCCACGCCGTGAAATACAACGTCGCATCGATGCGTCCGGCGAGCTGGCGCAGGCCACGCGTCTGAATGGCGTAGGTACCGCGCACGGAATCAGGGCGCAGGGGACGACAGAGGCAGGTCACGGTGGCAAAGGCGGGAATGGAGTCGCCCAGCGAGTACGGGCGATTCGCGGAGCGCGTGCGCGCGTTGCCGAGATCGAGCGCGATCGTCAGCGCGTATTCGTCGCCGGAACCCTCACTGGGGTCGAAATCGAATCGCGCGAGCAGAACGTCATGACGCTCGACCACCCCGGCCGTGTCCACGTGCATGTGCACGACCGTGTAGCGCGGGTCGGGCTCCACGACGATGCGCCCGTGCTGGTGCCATTCGCCTTTCTGCTGCACGCCATCAGTGTCGCCGGGCCGCGGGAGTATGTCGCAAGCCCCAAGCCCGAGCACCCAACCCCCGATCAGTACACACTCAAGTACCGCTCGAGCTCCCACTCGCTCACCTTTCCGATGTACTCCTGCCACTCCTCACGCTTGGCTTCGACGAACCGCTCGCAGATGTGCGTGCCCAGCGCGTCCTTGACCACCGTGTCCTTGTCCAGCATCTCCAGCGCCTCGTGCAGATCGCGGGGCAGCTCGTCGATGCGATATTTACGCCGCTCCCGGAAGCTCATCTCGAAAATGTTCTTGTTTACCGGGTCGGGGGGCGTGAGCTTGTGCGCAACCCCGTCGATCCCCGCTGCCAGCTGCACAGCCAGCGCAAGATAGGGGTTTGCCGAAGGGTCCGGCATCCGCAGCTCGCAGCGAGTTCCGGTGCCCCGCCGGTCTGGAATTCTCACCAGCGGCGAGCGATTCCGCATCGACCACGCAACATTTACCGGCGCCTCATACCCCGGCACGAGGCGTTTGTAACTGTTCACCAGCGGGTTCGTGACGGCGCAAAAGCCTCGCGCGTGCGTCAACAGTCCCGCAATGTACGACAACGCGACCGCCGACAGCTCCCACTGCGCCTTCGGATCGTAAAACGCGTTCGCCCCGTTACGGAACAGCGACTGGTGGGTATGCATGCCCGACCCGTTCTGGCCGAATATCGGCTTGGGCATGAACGTCGCGAGAAACCCGTGCCGGTAGGCGACATTACGCACGATAAAGCGGAACGTCGCCAGATTGTCCGCCGTCTGCAGCGCCTCGGCGTAGCGAAAATCGATCTCGTGCTGGCCGGGCGCGACCTCGTGATGGCCCGCCTCGACCTCGAATCCCATCGACACGAGATCCGTGACCATCAGCCGACGAATCTCCTCCGCCCGGTCCACGGGCGTCTGGTCGAAATACCCGCCGCGATCGTGCGTCGCGGTAGTCGGATCGCCGCTCGCGTTGAGCTGGAAAATGAAAAACTCCGCCTCGACGCCCGCCATCATCTCGTAGCCTAGCGACTTCGCTTTGGCGATTTGGCGCTTGAGCGCCTGTCGCGTGCATCCCGCGAAGGACGTGCCGTCCGGGTTATAGATATCACAGATGACCCGCGCCACCCTCCCGGCTGCGTCGCCGTTGGGAAGGATGCGGAATGTTTCCAGATCCGGCTTGAGTACCATGTCCGATTCTTCGATCCGCACGAAACCTTCGATCGACGAGCCATCGAACATGATGTCGCCCTCGAGGGCCTTTTCGAACTGGCTCGCGGGCACCTCGACGTTTTTGTTGACGCCGAGGATGTCGGTGAACTGCAACCTGAGGGAGGTTACGTTCTGCTTCTTGGCTGCGTCGAGAATCTCGCGTTTGGTAGTCATGGAGAGATTAGGGGCGGTAGGGGGCGGTCAGGGGCGGTAGGTGTACCGCCTCCTACCGCCCCCTACCGCCTTCAATTACGCGTCGTAGTAGAGGAAAAACTCGTACGGGTGCGGCCTCAGAGCCACGGCGTCGACATCCTTCACTTTCTTCATCGTTAGCCACGTGTCGATCACGTCCCGCGTGAAGACCCCGCCCTCGAGCAGGAACGCGTGGTCGGCTTCCAGCGCCGCCAGTGATTCCTGCAGGCTCCCCGGCGTATTCTTCACATGCCGCCGCTCTTCCGGCTCCAGCTCGTACAGATCGACGTCCATTGGTTTCGGCGGCTCGATCCTGTTCTTGATGCCGTCGAGACCGGCCATGAGCAGCGCGGCGAACGTGAGATAGGGATTCGCCGACGGATCGGGCGCCCGGAACTCGAGCCGCTTGGCCTTGGGCGACGTCGAATACATCGGAATCCGGCAGATCGCCGAGCGATTGCGCTGCGAGTAGATCAGGTTGATCGGCGCTTCATAACCTGGTACGAGCCGGCGATAGCTGTTCGTCGTTGGGGCCGCGAAGGCCAACAGAGCCGCCGCGTGCCTGATCAGCCCGCCGATGTACCACCGCGCCGCATCGGAGATCAGCGCGTAGCCGTTCTTGTCGAAAAACAGGTTGTTCGTCCCGTTCCACAGGCTCATGTGCACGTGCATCCCCGAGCCGTTGTCGCCGAACATCGGCTTGGGCATGAACGTCGCCGTGTAGCCGTGCTGGCAGCACACGTTCTTGACGATGTACTTGTACATCATGATCTGATCGGCCATGCGCACCAGCGTGCTGTAGCGCATGTCAATTTCCGTCTGGCCGGCGGTTCCGACTTCGTGGTGATGGACTTCGACGTCGATTCCAGCGGCGATCATCGCGAGCATGATCTTGGAACGCAGGTCCTGCAGCTTGTCGGTGGGCGGGACCGGAAAGTAGCCCTCTTTATGTCGCGGGCGATGACCCAGGTTCGCCGTGCCGTTCGTCCCGGAGTTCCAGATGCCTTCCTCAGAGTCGATGTGGTAATAACCCTCGTGCGCGTTCTGATCGAAACGCACGGAGTTGAAGACGTAGAACTCCGCTTCGGGGCCGAAGTACGCGGTCGTCGCGACGCCGCTCTTCTTCAGAAACGCCTCCGCCTTGCGCGCGACATAGCGCGGATCACGCGAATACGGCTCGCGTGTGATCGGATCCACAATGTCGCAGGTCAGAGAGAGGGTCGGCACCTGCAGGCATGGATCGACGAATGCGCTGGACGGATCCGGCAACAGCAGCATGTCGCTTTCGTTGATTGCCTGGAAGCCGCGGATCGACGAGCCATCGAATCCCAAACCGTCGGTAAAGGTGTCCTCCTCGAGCTCCCTCAGGGGAATCGAGAAATGCTGCCAAGTGCCCGGCAGGTCGGTAAATCGGACGTCGACGACCTGCACTCCAGCCTCCTTGGCTTTGCGAATCACATCGGCGGGCAACGGGCCGGCAGATGGTTTCGCCCCACCGGCGACGGTGGGTTCCAGCGTAGCAGTCATTGGCGGGGATCTCCTTCTCGGGTCGGTGGAGTGCTTCGCAAGCGGTAGGCCATACGAGAAGGTAGGTGGCACCTGCAGGAGTGTCAAGAAAACTGCGCACGTTTTGCAGTAAAAACACCGAAATCCGCTTTGGCCACCCCCAAAAATGTGCAAACTGTACGCTCAAATGTGCAGCAAAATGCGCTACAGCGACTCCACGAAGTGGAGAAGCTCGACCGCGGAGAACTCCCCGAACCGCTCGTGAATCTCCTTTTCCTGCCATTCAAGGAAGATCCAGCCGGTCATCTTATGCTGCTCGCCGCTCACGAAGTGAATTC
>DATFEG010000148.1:0-2802 GCA_035251445.1 Gemmatimonadales bacterium
TTCTTCGACGAATCGGGCGAACGACGTCAGGCTGTTGCGCGGATCGAGCAGCGGGATCGACGACTTGAGGGCGGCGGCGTGCGTGCGCTCTTGCAGGATCGAGGCGCCCTCGCCGTAGTCCTCGCCGATGACGATCAGCGACCCGCCCCGCACGCCGGCCGAGGCCACGTGGGAAAGCGCGTCGGACGCCACGTTGGTGCCGACCACCGATTTCCAGGTGACGGCGCCGCGCATCGGGTAGTTGATGGACGCGCCCAGCAGCGCGGCCGCCGCCGCCTCGCTGCCCGACAGCTCGAAATAGATCCCCAGCGGCTCGAGCAGCGACTCGTTGGCGTCGGCCATGACGTCGAGCAGGTGCGAGATCGGCGAGCCCGGGTAGCCCCCTACGTAGGAGACACCCGACTGCAGCAACGCCTTGGTGATGGCGAGAATGCCCTCGCCCCGCAGGATCTCCCCGGCGCCGAGGCCCAGTTGCTTGACGTCTTCCGCGAACGACCGCTCACCCATGCCGCACCTCGCCAGGGAGTTGCCGTCATTGTGTCACAGATTCCGCGTGCTCACCCGTCCGGCGCCGGGTGAGCCGCTGGTGCAGCCGGTCGAGCTCGGCCTGCAGTTCGGCCAGCTCCTCGTCGGTCGAGTTCTCCTGGGCGACCATCGCAAACGTCACGATCGTGGTCGCCGTGTTGATGCCCGGGTGCCATGGAGAGTGCCGTGTGTTCAATGCTCGTCTCGTGATCCACGCTAGAACCCTTCGACGAATGTATGTCGATGAGCGCCTCACGACCGAACAGATCGCGACGAGACTCGGTCGCGCAGGAACGACGATCAGGCGACGACTGCGAGAGTTTCGCATCCCCACGCGGGCGCGGGGGCCGATCGTTCGACGCCGCGAGCTGTCTACGCCCACCGTTTGGACGTCCCAGCTTGGGTACGTCGTAGGCCTGATCGCTACTGACGGCAACCTTTCGCGCGACGGTCGCCATCTGACTATTCCGTCAATTGACCGTTCATTGCTGGAGTCGGTACGAACCTGCCTGGGTTTGACGAACACAATCTGCCGGCAGTGGAAGAACGGCCGTCACCTCATCTACCGACTGCAGTGGGGCGACCGAAGCTTCTACGACTGGCTACGCAGCATCGGACTGACTCCCGCAAAAAGTCGCACGCTCCCGGCGCTCAGCGTCCCCGACAACTGCTTCGCCGACTTTCTGCGAGGCTGCATCGACGGTGACGGAGCCATCCTGAGATACACGGATCGATATCACGCGCGAAAGAATGCGCTCTATGTCTACGACCGGCTGTATGTCAATCTGGTGTCGGCGAGCCCCGCGTTTCTCGAATGGATTCAGGCGACGGTCACGCGACTCATCGGCGTTCGAGGCGTGATCAATGTCAACCGCAAGTCTGCACATGGCCTCCTCTACGCCCTGCGTTATGCCAAACGCGAATCGATCCGAGTGCTGCGCTGGATCTACTACGCCCCAGACGTCCCCTGCCTCACCCGCAAACGCGCCAAGGCGCTACCGTTTCTGTTGGCGTGAGTGTCGGGTATGCTGGCGACGGGGGAGTGGTGAAACCTGGCAACCACGTGGCGCTCAAAACGCCATGCCCGCAAGGGCTTAGGGGTTCGAATCCCCTCTCCCCTACCAATTCATCTCGCAGCCGGGCAGACCGGCTCGCTCTCCAGCCATGAACACCGGGCGATTCCGTAGCTGCTCATAAGTCAGGGTTACCCTCCGAGAGTGGTCAACTCAGAAATCAGGGTTACCGAGGCGGCGGCCGGTGAGGCGCCCGGCGCGGGAGCAAGGCTGAGGGGAGTTGGTTCGGGATGGCCGGCATCGCGCTGCGGATCGGGGGCGGCGAGCGTCCAGAGATGATCGAGGGCGGCCTCGAGGTCACGCCGGAGCTGCAGCGGGTTGAGCCGCTGGTAGAGCGCGTCGAGCTCGGCGTGCTTAGTCGGCGACAGGACGCCGGCGGCGCACACCCGCTGATACGGAGTTTGCGGGCGATCGAAGCGGCGGCGCACCCGGGCGCCAGTCCGCTGCTTGGCGACGAGCTTCTCGACGGGCTGGAAGAAGTTCACGTGCAAGCGGGCCAACGCGTAGCACTGGGCGAGTTGGGCATAGGCGCGACGGCTAGCGAAGCGATCATAGCCGACGAGGTGACGGACCACGGCGCCGTTCTTCTGCTCGACGTGGGCGCTGTCGTTTTTCTTCCAGGCGCGGCTGCGGGTGAAGGTCAGCCCCTCCCGCTGGCAGTACCCGTAGAGCGTCTGGTTGATGAACTCCGAGCCGTTGTCGCTATCGATACCACGCAGCGGCACGGGCCACCGGGCGCGGACTTCATGGATCGCGGCGGTGACGCGATGCTGGCCTTTGCCCCAGAGCGGCTGCAACTCGACCCAGCTCGTGGCGACATCGACGGCACACAGGGTGAAGAGGAAGAAGCCCTGCGTACTGGGGCCGCAATGGGCGACGAGATCGATCTCCCCGAAGCCGGGGACGACGTCGTCCCACTCGGTGAAGGTGCGAATGGGGATCTGCTGCTTGAGCCAGGTGCTGGGCCGGGTGGTGGTGGCCCCGCGCCGGGGGTAGCGGGCGCGGGCGGGCGCCAGGAGACGCGCCAGGGTGGGGCGGCTGGCCTGGCGCAAGAGCTTGTCGACGGCCGGCGGCAAGTGCACTTCGCCGCAGCGCAGGAGTCGATCGAGCAGTTCGGGCAGGAAGGGATGCAGGCGATGGGCCCCGATGCGGCCGCTGGCCTGCCAGACGACGTCGGCCGCGGCGGCAATGTCGGGGCCATACT
>DATFEG010000151.1:0-51497 GCA_035251445.1 Gemmatimonadales bacterium
TTCGCCACGCGCGTCCCGGCCCACCGCACTGACCATCCACGTCTTGGCGCCCAACGCCGCTGCGTGTACTGCGACATTGGCAGGCGCGCCGCCAAAGTGCTCGTCGTCTGCGAACACGTCCCAGAGCACTTCGCCCGCGCCGACGATTACAGGTCTAGAACCGATGGCCGCCTATCCTGTTCTCACCCCGGGTTAACCCTGGAGTTAGCTCCCACGTCGTCCAGGAGTTAATCACAAATAGCTATTGGTTGGCTCGTTCCGACGGATACGTTGCTCAATACCGAAGCATTGACTGATGCGCGGTTCACTCCAGAAAAGGAGTCGCCATGTTCGCTCGCAACGTTACCCTGCACCTGAAGGCCGACAAGGCCTCCGAATTTACCCGCATGCTCGAGACGGATGTGCTTCCGATGCTGCGCCGCCAGCCTGGGTTCAAGGATGAAATTACCTTCCTCGCGACCGAAGGAGATGAGGCGGTCGCAATCAGTCTGTGGGACAAGAGGGAGAACGCCGAAGCGTACAGCCGCGAGACCTATCCGGCCGTGCTGCAGAAGCTCGAGCGGGTGGTCGTCGGAACGCCCAAGGTGGAGAGCTACGAGGTCCCGATTTCCACATTCCATAAGATCAGCGCGCAGTCGCAGCAGCCTATCGCGCGTTAACCGGGGCGCGTCTACTGAATGGGTAGGGGCGCAGCTTGCTGCGCCCCTCCTAGGCAGCCAACTCTCGAAGCTTTTCCAACACCTTCACCATCGCCCACGTATCCCGCTCGCAATAGTTGAGCAGATCCTGCCGCACCCGATCGTGCTCTTCCTTCGGAATCTTCCCCGCCACGAACAGCAGTCGCGCGATCTCCACACTCGCCACGAGCCCATCGACGATCACGAGATCGTCATAGGTCAGCTGTGGCACGAGCGGCGACAGCACGTATTTGAGACTGAAGCTGCCGAGGAAATCGGGGTGGTACACGTTGTTACGCACGACCGGTAGCAGATCGATGAGCTTGTTCTCCAACGCCTCGAGCTCGGCCTTCAAGTCGGGGACCGCTTTCTGTAATCCCCGGATCCGCGTCTTCTCAAAGCCCGAGTACGTCACGACCTTCTCGGCGGTCCGCGTGGCGTCGACCATGCGCTGAGCGAGCTCCGGCCGGCAGTCCTTCGGCCCCTCGGCCAGGTACTCGGCGTGCTGGTATGTGCCGTCGCCGTTGGCCTCATGATAGCTGAACTGCGCGGGCGCCTGCTCCCACGGCACCATGCCCGGCCACACGGGGACGGCGCGCTGGATCGTTTCGAAATCGAGAAAGCCCAGTTTGCAGTCGAATGCTTCGAGCGCTTTGGCAAGGGACGACTCGACGATGATCCGCTGCTCCTGCATGGCGCGGATCTGGCGCTTCTGCGTCGTGTTGAGCCTCTCGTCTGCCGGCAGCTCCGGGATCCGGCTCACACCCCTCTGCAGGAAGTTGCAGCCCTTCTGTGGTCCGATACTGAAAAGCCGCATGATGTGATCGGGGTCTTTGGGCCAGCAGCGCTCCATGAACGGGCACTCGTACGGCTCGTGACACTGCAAGCCGATGGGAATATCGGGTAATGGACCGTCGAGCATCTCGGACTGCTTGTCGAGTTCCCAGCTGACCTTGTTGATCAGCGGCCGCACCAATTCGGTTACATCGGTGCGTTCAAAGAGATTCGTCAGATCGGGGAACTGACACGCCTTATTGAGGTGCATGATGTCCGCACCCGTGATGTGGATGCCGCTCCGCTCGAGGACGTGGATCTGCACCGCGACATCCTGCAAGTGCTCTTCTTTCTGCGAAGACGACGACTTCACCTCGGTCAGATGAAACCCACCGTCCTGCGGTGTCAGCACATCGACGGCGACGAATGTGTTATCGGCGAGAGCGCTCGCCTCGAAGATCGCGGGCGCGCCGTCGTCGATCAGCTTCCGCGTGAGCGTGAGGCGTGCATCGACCGCGTAGTACGGGAGATCGACAAGGACCCCGCCTGGAAAGCGGTCGCGCGCGAGGGCCCCGACCTGGGAGCCTTGGTCGAACCGGTCCTGGAGGACCTTGCCGGGCTGGAGCTCGACCGCCATGGGCTCGTGGACCTTCCACCAGAGGAGCTTGTGGCATTGGACACCGGCGGTGTAGCGGGATTTCGAGAGGCGGTGGGGCTTGGGGGGCATGGGTCCAATCTGAGAATGGGGTGCGACATCGCAAATCGGCCCCCCGCGTGACATTTCGACAATTATTGAAATGTCCTGATCGCACCGGCCCAGAGAGGTACTTGCAACTTGGAACGTTAGGCTACCGTATAGAGACCGCACGCCACACGGAGGATGGTGCGCGCTCCTGATCTAGGATCCGCCGTTTCGACCTCCTAATGCCGCAATAGCCCTAGTCCAAGGTCCCTTGTTGTCCAGAGTTCTCGCGACACCGGCGGCCTGGAGGATTCATGCCCAGTTCAACCCTACTCACGCGTCTTTGTCTCACAGGCCTGTCGGTCCAACTGCTCGCGACTCTCGTCGCAAGTTGTGGTGGCGGTGGTGATGGGGGCACCGGCCCAGGGACTACGACCCGCACCATGTCGATCGCGAGCGGCGATGGCCAAACCGCGCGCATCAATTCGAATGTCGCTGTCGCACCCGCGGTCATCGTTCGCGATGCGAACAATCAGCCTGTTTCCGGCGTGAGCGTCACATTCGCGATCGAAGCCGGCGGTGGGTCGGTGACAGGCGCGACGGCCGTCACGAACGCAAGCGGTGTCGCGACGGTCGGAAGTTGGAAACTGGGCTCGACAGTCGTAACCAACACCCTGGCGGCGACGGCGAGCGGCGTCACTGGAAGTCCTGTCCGATTCAATGCGACAACGCGCCTGCCGTACTGGACCTTCCTTGTCTATATGGCCGCCGACAACAACCTCGCGATATCGGGCATCCAGGATATCGATGAGATGGAAGCGGCGGGATATGATCCTGAGGTGCAGGTGGTTGTGCAGGCCGAGTTCAGCCCCGATTACCTCGGGTTGGAAGGCTGCACCGCCGCATGCTTCAATAGGCCGAACTTCAACACGTTCCGCTATTCCTTCAGTGGCCAGGGTACGAACGTCATCGGACCCAACGGTCCGACGACGGACCTCGGCAATCGCAACATGATCGACCCGGCCCAACTCCGCGACTTCGTGCAATGGGGGAAGCAAAACTATCCCGCGCAACATTATGCCGTTGTGCTGTGGAATCACGGTGCCGGCTACACGGGGCTGCTCCAGGATCTCACGACCGCCGGTGAAGCACTCATGTCCCTCTCAGACCTCCCGATCGCGCTGAACGGCCTGGGGCCAATCGACGTACTCGACTTCGACATGTGTCTCATGGGAGCGTACGAGACGACGGCACTGCTGACTGGGCTCGTCTCGAATGCGGTGTTCTCACAGGAGGTCGAGCCTGGTGAAGGCAATCCGTACCAGGAGATTCTCGACGCTCTTCAGGCAAATCCGAGCGCTGATGGCAGAGCGTTCGCAGGGATCATTGTCGATCAATACGATGCAAGCTATCAATCGAGCCGCTCGTCAACGACGAAGTCGGCCTATGATCTTTCGGGATACGCGGCGTTTGAGACCGCACTCAATACGCTTGCGGGTACGCTTCGGAACAACCTCCCCGCACTCGGAACAGCGATCGGTGAGGCGGCCGCCGTCAGCCAGTCCTATGAGTACCCCTTCTTGAAAGATCTGGTGAATTTCCTGGATTCGCTGCGAGCGCGCACGACCGATGTCATATTGCGGAATCAAATCGATGCGGTGAAGGCACAAGCGACCGGGACGTTTCGCGTGCGGAGTCGTTTTCACAACGTCGTGGGAGGGGCGAATGATGTGAGTCGCTCCAATGGGATCAATGTTCTCATGCCGAGCGGAGGCACTGGGGACCAGCTTCCGAACGCTGGGCCGGCGAGTTTCACAGCGTATGAGACGCTCTACGCAGGAAAAGCGTGGACGACATTCTTGAACGACTGGCTTGCCACCAGCGGGACTGCGACGTTCCGCGATCAGGGCAACGCGAGGTTCGAGGCGTACCTTGTCTGGGATTCCGAGCTCGTCAATCGCAATGGCGACGTCGATCTTTGGATTCTGGAGCCGAACGGAGACGTGTTTATCCCGTATCTCGGGTCCGTCACTCCAAACGGGACCCTGACGAATGATTCGTACAACACGGGCAGCTTCTACGAAGGCTATCTGACGAACCGCTATATCCAGGTTGGGGTGTACAAGTTCTACGCGAGCCTGTACAGCGATCCGCAGGACTACCGGCCGGCTTACGACATCATGTACCGAGGCGACCAGGTAAGCCCGCTCACATCACTGTATTCGCCAAACTACCCGAGTCTGTCCAAGCAGGTGCCTTGGTCGAATGACCCGACGCCGACGTTGGCCGAGGCCGAAGCCGGAGCGTACAGTGACATGCAATACGCGGCATACGTGACAATCACTGCTACCACGACGCCTGAGCTCCAAAGTCGCCGAAGCTCCGTAGCACCAAACACTCACGAGATCACGCCCGCGCAATTCGCCAGAATCAGGGAATTCCTGTCGAGGCCGCGAACGAGGGTCTCCGGTTCGAACACGCGCGCGCCGGCATTCGTGGTGCCCAAAACGCCTAGGCCATGAGAGCGCGGCTGTATCTTCTCGTGCCGCTGAGTCTAGCGCTGGCTTGCACTGGTGGAGCGCAGCGCGGCTCGGCGCGCGATACGACCGGTACAGTTTCTCCCGGGGATTCTGCGGTGGGGGTGGACTCGGTTCGCATCCAGCGGCCCACGGACCGTCCCCGGGCAGCGGCCGACTCGGCGCGTCCACAGGTCGCGATCACCGTGCCGCGACAGAAGCCGGACACGTCTGTTACGGTTGCGGAGATCGCGGCCTCCAACGCGCTCGTCGGAAAGCGAGTGCGCGTGACGGGAAGATGTATGGGTTATAGCACACCACTCGCAGTCGGACCGCCGCCGCAGACCCGCAGCGATTGGCAGCTGGCAGACGGCGGTACGGCGATCTATGTGGTGGGGACGTTCCCGCCGGGTTGTTCTCCGACGACGGGATCTAGCGAGCCGGTTACGATCATTGGCGTCGTGACCGAGGATACGCTCCCGGCGCGAATGGAGCGTCCGGCGCGGGCAAGGCGCTACATGGTGCGCGACGCGCAGTAGCGTCGCTAGAGGAGACCGAGGCGCCTCTGAATCTCCTCTAGCGCGACGCCCTTTGTCTCGGGAACCATCGCCAGCACCCACACGAGCTGCAGCGCCATCATGGCGCAGAAGATCAGGAAAATGGTGCCCGGGTGAAAGGCGCTGACCATGAGAGGAAACGCTGTGGTGAGCAGCGCGGCGAACACCCAGTGCGTGGCGCTGCCCAGGGATTGCCCCGCCGCGCGGTAACGGTTTGGGAAGATCTCAGAGATGAGGACCCAGATGACGGTGCCCTGGCCGATCGCGTGGGCCGCGATGAAGGCGAAGATACAGGCTGGCACGATGCTCTCGTGGCGTGTGTAAAACGCCCACGCGCACGCGCCGAGTGAGGCGATGTAGCCAACCGATCCTATCAGCAGCAGGGTGCGGCGGCCCAGCCGGTCGATCAACCACAGCCCTACGAATGTGAACACCAAGTTCGTGATGCCGATGCCCACGGATTGCAGCAGCGCCGCCTGCTTGCCCAGACCTGTCAGCTCGAAGATGCGCGGCGCGAAATAGAGGATGGCGTTGATCCCTGAGAGCTGGTTGAAGAACGCCACCAGGAACGCCAGCGCGATCGGGACGCGCAGTCGCCATGTCCAGAACCCTGTGTGCCTTGTCTGCTCGGCGCTCCCCGCCATGATCGTGTCCGCGGTCGCTTCCAGGTCGGCCACGCCGGCGCCCGGCGTGATGAGCGCCAGCACACGCAGCGCGGCAAAGCGATCTCCTCGACGCGTGAGCAGCCAGCGCGGGCTTTCCGGCAGACCGAAGCACATGACCGTATAGATGAGAGACGGCACGGCCGCGATACCGAGCATCCAGCGCCAGGCATCGTTCCCGCCGATGATCCGGGCTAGCAGCGCATTCGACGCGAACGCGATGACGATGCCGAGCACGATGTTGAGCTGAAACATCGCCGCGAGCCGTCCCCGTCGCGCCGGCGGCGCGATCTCCGAGATATAGAGCGGCGCGGCCACTGTGCTGATGCCAATGCCGAGACCGCCGACGAATCGCGAGGCGATGAAGACCGCCGCGCTCTGCGCAAGCGCGCAGCCGATCGCCGACGCAAGGAACAGCACGCCGATGCCAAGCAGGGTATGCCTGCGGCCGAAGCGATCGGCCGGCCACGAGCCCACGATCGAGCCGACCACCGTGCCGTAGAGGGCGGCGCCCATCGCGACGCCGTGCATTCCGGCGCTCAGCTTCCACAACTGCTGAATGGTCTGCTCGGCGCCCGAGATGACGACCGTGTCGAAGCCGAACAGAAAGCCGGCGAGCGCGGCGGTGATGGACCAATAGAACAACCGGCCGCTGCCGGGCCCATCGGGGCGTTGTGGCGCGGTGACGGTGGATGGATGCGTCATCGCGTCCAACGTAGACCTAGCGGCGTCGGTGCGCCAATCTGAAGCAGGGCCTCCGCGGCGACTAGATCAGCAGCGCGCCCTCGTGCTGTAGCAACCAGCGCTTCCGTTCGATCCCGCCACCGAAGCCGGTGAGATCTCCGTTTGCGCCGATCACGCGATGACACGGCACGATGATGGGGATCGGATTCTTGCCGTTCGCGGCGCCGACGGCGCGTGCCCTGGTGGGATCGCCAAGCCGCAGCGCGAGCGCGCCGTAGCTGGTGGTCGCGCCGTAGGGAATCGCGCGGAGGAGATCCCACACGCGGTGCTCGAATTCAGAGCCCGATGGGTCGAGGGGCAAATCGAAAACCGTCCGCTTGCCCGTGAAGTATTCGGTGAGCTGTTCACAAGCGTCGTCGAGGATCTCGTTGCGCGCATTGCGGCCGGCAAGAGGGCGCCGCGAAGAGGGGAACTCGACGCTTGTCAGCGCGGTGTCTGAAGCGGTGAGAGTGAGATCGCCGATGGGCGTGGCGAGGCGTCGAACCAACATAAAGCAAATCTAGCCCTTCCTTAATAATGCGTCCCGTCGTAGCCGCAGGACTTCGTCGTGCTCCGCTGCCGCCCGATCGTAAAATGACCGTCCCGATAACCCCGCACCCGCATTGTCCCGTGCCGATTCGTACAGTGCACTCGGCCGCCGGCTGCCGTTGCGTACGCAGCCACGGCCGTCGGCGTGGGATGGCGATACGTCGCGTTGACCCCCGCCGAAATGACCACCGCCCGCGGAGTCACAGCTGCGAGCCAGCTCGGAGACGTGCCATTGTCACTGCCGTGGTGAGCGGCTTTGAGCACGTCGACATCGAGCAAAGCCGGATGGTTGGCAACGAGCCAGTCCCGTTGCTCATCCTCCGCGTCCCCAGTGAGCAACATCGAGAAACTGCCATATTCGAGGCGTACGACGACGGAGTTGTTGTTCTCCTCGTTCGGACAGGGATCGTCCGTCGGGTCAGGCGGCAGCACGATGAAACGCACACTGTCGATCGTGATGGTGTCGGCGCCGAGACTCTGCGCCGGAATACCGCGATCAGTCAGCGCATCGCGAATATCATTGTCGGTAGCGCGATTGGGACAGTCCGCCAGATTGCCCACGAATCGATCGACCGGCAGCGACCGCAGAATTCGCTCCATCCCCGCGAAGTGATCGCTATGTCGATGGGACACGATGACCAGATCGAGCTGCGTGACCCCGAACTGCGGCGTGAGCGAATCCGCCAGCCTGCGATTCGGGCCGGCATCGATCAGGACCCAACGCCGGTTTGGTGTGCGTATCAGGATGCCGTCGCCTTGGCCGACATCGACGATCTGGATCCGAACCGACTGGCCGGCGAGCGGGACTGGCCAACAGGCCACAAGTAGAGCCACGCAACCGAACTGCAGATGTGTCATCGGCCCCCTTGGTTGTGGCTCGGGCACCAACGTAGACCTCGCCGCGTCGATGCGCCAACCTGAAGCAGGTCACCCTTCCGCTCGCCCTCCCATCTGCACAGCATTCATAAGCCTTCTGCGCTATCCGTTTCCGTCACGGAGGTTGCCGTCATGTACCGCCCGCTCCTCGCCGTCCTCGCGCTTCTCGCCTTCGCTCCGTTGGCCGCGCAGCAAGCACCTTCACGTTCCAACCGTCCAACTGTCCAACCGTCCAACCGGGTCGACACCACACTGTTCTCGGCCTTGAAGTGGCGCGAGATCGGCCCCTTCCGTGGCGGGCGTGTCACCGCGGTCGCCGGGCACCACGATGAACCGTTCGTCTATTACTTCGGTGCGACGGGCGGCGGCGTCTGGAAGACGACTGACGCCGGCGCGACTTGGGCGCCCGTCACCGACAGCGCACTCGGCGCCGGGTCGATCGGGGCGATCGCTGTGTCGCCGTCCGACGCCAACGTCGTCTACGTCGGCACAGGCGAGTCGCCACTTCGCGGCAACACCTCGCCCGGCGACGGCATGTACAAGTCGAGCGACGCCGGAAAAACCTGGAGCCACATCGGCCTCCGCGACGCGGGACAGATCGCCGACATCGAGGTCCACCCACGAGACGAGAACCTCGTGTATGTCGCCGTGCTCGGCCACGCATTCGGACCGAATCCCACGCGCGGCGTGTTTCGCTCCAAGGATGGCGGCCGCACCTGGGACAAGATCTTGTTCCGCTCCGACTCCGCAGGCGCGATCGACCTCGCGATGGATCCCGTGAACCCGCGCATTCTGTATGCGGCGTTCTGGCAGGTGCGCCGCGGCCCGTGGTACATGTCGAGCGGTGGCCCGGGAAGTGGGTTGTTCAAGACCACCGACGGCGGCGACACGTGGACCGAGATCACGCGTAACCACGGACTGCCAGGCGGCATCGTCGGCAAGATCGGGGTCACGGTATCGCCGGTCGATCATGAGCGGGTATGGGCGATAGTCGAGGCCGACTCAGGCGGCGTGTTCCGCTCGGAGGACGGCGGTAAAACCTGGCGGCGTACCAACGACGATAGATCGCTTAGGCAGCGGGCTTGGTACTACTCGCACATCCACGCCGATCCGCAGAACGTAGACGCGGTGTACGTCATGAACGTCGGGTTCTTCCGCTCGGTGGACGGCGGGCGAACGTTCACGCCGATCCGCACCCCGCACGGCGACAACCACGCGCTGTGGATCGCGCACAACGACGCTCGGCGCATGGTCAACGGCAACGACGGCGGCGCCAACGTGTCGTTCAACGGCGGCGTGACGTGGACTCGGCAGGACAATCAGCCGACAGCGCAGTTCTATCACGTCACGACGACGACGCACTTTCCCTACAAGGTGTGCGGCGCGCAGCAGGACAACTCGACCATGTGCATTGCGAGTCGCACCAGTGAAGCCGGCATCGATCGCACCGATTGGTATCCGGTCGGCGGCTGCGAGTCGGGCTACATCTCCGCGCGACGCGACGATCCAGACGTCACGTTCGCCGGCTGCTATCACGGCATGCTCGAGCGGCACGATGCGAAGACAGGCCTGGAGCGCAACGTCTCCATCTGGCCCGATTACGGGATGGGCTACGGCGCCGGCGACTTGAAGTATCGCTGGCAGTGGACCTTTCCCATCGTGCACTCGCCGCAGAATCCGAACGTGCTGTACGCCGCCGCGAACGTGCTGTTCAAGTCCACCGATGACGGGCAGAGCTGGACGCCGATCAGTGGCGATCTGACGCGTAACGACAAGACCAAGCAAGGGCCGTCGGGCGGGCCGATCACGAAGGACAACACGAGCGTCGAATACTACGACGTGATCTTCGCGGTCGCGCCGTCGCCGCACGATTCCAACACGATCTGGGCGGGCACCGACGACGGGCTTGTACACATCACGCGCGACGGCGGGAAGACCTGGACGAACGTCACGCCTAAGGAACTGCCGGAGTGGGCTTTGATCAGCATCGTCGAGGCGTCCACGCACGATCCAGCCACGGCGTACGTCGCGGCCACGCGCTACAAGCTGGACGACTTCCGGCCCTTCATCTATAAGACGACTGACTACGGCCGCACCTGGCGCCGGATCACCGCGGGGATCCCGGAGAATCATTTCATCCGGGTGGTGCGTGAGGATCCCGTGCGGCGCGGGCTGCTGTACGCCGGCGGCGAGTTCGGCGTGTATGTGTCGTTCGACGATGGAGCGGCGTGGCAGTCGCTGCGGCAGAACCTGCCGGTTGTGCCAATCCACGACCTCGTGGTGAAGGACAACGATCTCATCGTAGCGACGCATGGTCGCTCGTTCTGGATTCTTGATGACGTCACCCCGCTCCATCAGTTGACCCCCGAGGTCCTGCGCGCGGAGCGGCATCTGTTTAAGCCAAGAGATGTGTGGCGTGTAAGGGGCGGGCCTGGGGCCCAGGGCCTGGGGCCTGGGGAACGACAGCGCGGCATTGGCCAGAATCCAGCGAATGGCGCTGTCGTGTTCGCGTACTTCCGCCAGAAACCAGAAGGCGAGGTCACGCTCGAGTTTCTCGATGCCCGCGACTCTGTGATCCGGCGATTCACGACGAAGCCACGGGCCCCGATCGATTCGCTGCGAGTCTCGGCGGGAATGAACCGGTTCGTGTGGAACCTGCGCTATCCGCCCGCGAGCCGCTTCGAAGGGATGATTCTCTGGGGCGGCCAGGGCGGGATTCAGGGGCCGGTCGCGGTGCCGGGGACGTATAAGGTGCGGCTCACTGCGGGGGACTGGAACGCCACGCAAAGCTTCGAGCTCAAGAAGGATCCACGTGTGACCGTGACGCAGGCAGATCTGCAGCGCCAGTTCGACTTCCTCATCGGCATCCGCAACCGTGTGAGTCAAGCCAATGACGCAGTACGACGGATTAGAGCGGTGAAGGAGCAGCTGGACGCTGTGGCTCAAAGGTCCAGGCGTGGACGGCCGAGTGCGGCGGCGACCTCAACTGATGCCAATGGAGCACGGAGCACGGAGCACGGAGCAGGGAGCAATGGCGGGCAGGCGGTGGATCTCGCGGCCGAGGCCGAGTCGCTCAAGGTGAAGTTGAGTGCGATCGAGGGCCAGATCTATCAGGTCAAGAACCGGAGCAATCAGGATCCGCTCAACTATCCGATCAAGCTCAACAATCGCATCAGCTGGCTCGCGGGTGTCGTCGGCAGCGCCGACGCGCCGCCGACCGAGCAGTCGGTAAAGGTCTTCGCGGAGCTCTCGGCCGAGCTCCAGGTGCAGCTCGACCGGCTCAAGGCGGTGCTCGAGACCGATGTGCCGGCGTTCAATCGCCGCGTGCGGGAGATGGATGTGCCGGCGCTGACGGTGCCGTAAAGGTGGTGCGTGGTCCGTAGTGTATATGTGTGTGGTTCGAAGTAGGATTTCTCAAAAAAGGCTGGACCCACTCGTCACGGTCCGGTGTTTTCGTGCTCAGCTCGGCGCCAAAAGGTGACTTTGGTGGTCCCACCCGCTAGCTTGTGCAATGCCTACCATTCATTGTCATCTCTGCGGCGGCTTCATCGGTAATCCAGACGGCACGCGTTATCGCGCGCCCGATACCTCGACGCCGCCAGTCGCCCCCCATAGCGCGCTCTGTGTCTGCGATCATTCCATCGTGTACGGCACCCCCGAACTGGCGCCGGCGGAGATCTCTAGAATCCGCTCCGCGTCGCGGAACTAAGCGTGAACAAGGCCGCCGAGCGGCTTGGCCTGGTGGGCGACCGCTCGCTGCGCTGTCCCACGTGTGGGGAGTATATGGAGTTCAAGACGGATCGTGCCGGCCGCGCGATGGAAGTGTGCGCGTGCGGTCACCGGGCGTACATCGAGCGACGCACCGGCAAACTCGACGAGGAGCAGAAGGCCTGACATGACGAAAGAAGGTGTGCTGGAGATGGAGGGAAAAGTGGAGGAACTGCTGCGCAACTCCACATTCCGCGTCGTGCTCAGCAATGGCCATTCGGTGCTGGCGACGATTGCCGGAAAGATGCGCAAGTTCCGCATTCGGGTGCTGGCGGGAGATCGGGTGACGTGCGAGCTGTCGCCCTATGATTTGACGCGAGGCAGGATTATCTACAGGCATAAATAGCCCCTCTCCTCTCCCCCCTCTCTTAAGAAAGCGGCGAGCATGTCATCCCGAGCGAGCGCGCGACAGCGCGCGAGCGAGGGATCTGCTTACGTGAGCAATGGGATCTACTGTTGGCCGCTGACGGTACGTGACGAGTGACCTTGCACAGGGGAGATCGAGTACTGCAGTAGGACGGGCTGGCGCACGGCAATCGCGAATTGAATATTGCGGCCCCTTTTCGGGGGCTGCTGCTGATGCCCGATCCGGCCATTCCGATTGCGTCCTCAGGTTTACCTGCCGCCGATCTCTGGTCGATCGACGAGGGCTCGTTCGCCGTGTTCGCCAGGCAACTCGACGCGCCACAGGCGCACCGCGCGTGGTACGAGCTGCGGCGGGAGGCGGAGCACGTCGCCCTCGTGCCCGGCTTCGACCGGCTCATCACTCTGGGTGGGCACGCGATCAAGGAACTGCCGCACCAGATCGACGTCGTGCAGCGGGTGCTCCGGCAGATGGGTGGCCGCGCGATCCTCGCCGATGAAGTCGGCCTCGGCAAGACGATCGAGGCGAGCATCATCTACAAGGAGCTGGCGGTGCGCGGGCTAGCCCGCCGGACGCTCATTCTCACGCCTGCCTCGCTGGTGGGGCAGTGGCAGGGAGAGCTGGAAGAAAAATTCTTCCAGCGCTTTGAGACACCGATGGATCCGGCCGATTGGCAACGCATCACCAAGGCGATCGTGTCGCACGACCGCGCCCGCGCCCGCCGCCACGCCGAGGAGATCCTGCGGCACCATTGGGACCTGGTGATTGTCGACGAGGCGCACAAGATCAAGAGCCATCGCGGCGCGACGTACAAGTTCATCGAGAAGATCGAGCGCGACTTCATCCTGCTACTCACCGCCACGCCGCTGCAGAACGATCTGCGCGAGCTGTACAACCTCATTACCCTGCTCCGCCCCGGACAGCTCGGCACCTGGGAGGAATTCCGCGCCGCGCACCTGGTGGGGGGCGATCATCGCCAGCCGAAAGACCCCGAGGCGCTGCGCGCGCTCACCCACGCCGTCATGATCCGCACGCGCCGCGCGAGCGTGGTCGACGATCTGGACCTGCCGCCGCGCCGTCCCCGGCACCCCGAGGTCAAGCTGACGAAGGCGGAAGCCGATCTCTACGAACGCACGACGCAGTTCCTCCGCCGGCTGTATCGCGAGGGCTTCGTGCAGCATGAGGAGGAAGAGAGCGAACCGGAGGCCGGCTCACGGCGGCGGACCGGCAAAGGGATGGTCCAGCTCGCGATGATCCATCTGCGCCAGCGCCTCTGTTCCTCGTCGAAAGCGCTGGCGGAATCGCTCGAGCATCTGGCCGAAGGGGACCGCATCAAGCCCGAATATCGTGCCATCGCCCGCCAACTCGCCGCGCGCGCACGCAAGGTCACCACGCACGCCAAGCTCAACGTGCTCACCAAGATCCTCAAGGAGACGCCCGATCGTGTGGTGGTCTTCAGCGATCACCGCCCCACGATCGAGCTGATCGAGCAGCGGGTGAAGTCGCTGCGGCGCACGCCGATCGTATACTGGGGCGCCCTTACGACGCCAGAGCGCGATAAGCGGATTCGCGCATTCCACGACGACGAGCGCAGCGTCTTGATCGCCACGCGCGCGGGCAGCGAAGGCCGGAACCTGCAGATCTGTAACGTGCTCGTGAACTACGACTTGCCGTGGAATCCCATGGTGGTCGAGCAGCGCATCGGACGCGTGCACCGCATCGGGCAAAAGCGTGAGGTCCACATCGTGAACCTCGCCGCGGCCGGTACCATCGAGTCGTACATCCTCCACCTGCTCGACAAGAAGATCAAACTGTTCGAGCTGGTCGTCGGCGAGCTCGACCTCATCCTCGGCGAGTTCGGCGGCGCGCAGAAGTTCGAGGTGCGGCTCGCGGACGAGTGGCTGAAGGCGGAGAACGACGAGGACTTCGCGCGCCGCGTGGAGACACTGGGCCTCGATATCGAACGGAGCAGCGCGGCCGGCCGGGAACAGGAGCAGCTGAACTCCATCATCGCGCCGGACGACAACGCCACGCGACTCGAGCGCCGGTTCGACACCCTCTCCGTTCCCGCCCGCGTGCGGCTCGGTCTGGGCACGAGCCACGTCGTGAAGGCCGCGGGATGGGAGGCCAAGCGCATGCGGCTCGGCGTCCATGTCACCGAGCTCCTCGAGGCGCTCGAGTCCATTGAGCCGATCGGCGGCGCCACCACCACGCAGCCGGCCGGGAGTCATCCGGAGTACGGCGCACTCGTGCGCCTCACCGGCCTGACGAGTTCGGGACGCGCCATCACCCTCGTGGCGCAGGTCGAACGAATGCCGCTCACGCTCGTCGATATCTCCGTGGAGACCGTGTGAAGCGTAAACGACCTCCGCACCGACACAGACCACGCACCACGCACCACGCACCGGAGACACCCGCGCCGATGGCGGCGAGCGACCCCCGCATCCGCACGCTGCTCGAACGCTACTGCAAGCTCGCCAAGGTAAAGCTGCTCCCGCGCGGCGCCGATCTGTACGAGCTGAAGCTCCCGCTCGCCGAGCGTCCGTACTTCCGCGACCGCGCGACCGTGCGCGTGGCCTTGTCGCTCGAGGCCTTGGAGCGCGACCCCGACGCCGAGATGGCGATGCTCGGCAGCCCGTTCCTTGGATCTCTGCTCGAGGCCGTGCGCACCCGGGCGGGGCGCCTGTCGCTCGGCATGGTGCCGCCACCGCCACCCACTAACCCCGGGCGGAAGCCCGGGGTCAAGAACACGGACCGTACAGTCCCGAAAACCCCGGGCTTCCGCCCGGGGTTGGGCAAGAGCACCGACCTTACACTTCCCGTCCGCAATGGCACTGCCAAGCGCCGCAAATCCGTCCTGGCCACGCACGCGATCGGGCGGCTGCTCGCGCGCATTGTGCTGCGCGCCGGCGCGGCGGTCGAGGAGATCCTGCTCGAGAGCGTCGTCATCGATCTCGCCACCGGCACCCGCACGGACCACCAGGTGACCGCGTTGTTCGAGGGATTAGAGGCGCAACGCATCGCACCGGCCGATCCGGACGACGTGCCCGACGCGAAACTGGTGCCCGCGCGGGAGCCCGCGGAAATGCTGCAGCTCCTGCTCGCCGATCTGCGGGAACAGAGCGCCGAGCGCGTGGGCGCGCGGCAGGCCGCCGCTGAGAAGGAGGTCGGCGCGGAGCTGGAACGGCTCGATCGCTACTTCGCGTCAGTTCTCGCGGACAAGACTGATCCTGACGAGGTGCGCACCATCACCGCCTTGCACGAGCGGCGCCGGGCCGAGGAGATGCGCCGCCATCAGGTGAAAGCGATCGTGCATCCGCTCCAGCTCGTCGACGCCCAAGTGCTGATGCAGCGAGTCGAATGGGAAATTCAGTCGGCGCGCGGCGTTCGCGCCCGGTTCGCAGCCCAGCGGCCTATCGCCGGATCGGCGGCCTGGATTCTCGCCTGTCCGAAATGCGGCCATCCGCCGGCGGAGTTGGTTGTCTGCGTTCACGCGGACCTCACCCCCTCTCCCCCTCGGAAGGAAGGCCACTGCGCATGTGACGCGTGTTCCAAGCGCTGTTCGGTTTGCGAGTCGGACTTCTGCGCCGATCACGGCATGGCAGCCTGCCGAGTTGACGAACAGCCCGCGTGTGAACAACACGCGCGCGTGTGTCAGTCGTGCCGCATGGCGCACTGTTCGACGCATGAAGGCACGTGCGCCGAAGGCGAGCACCCGGCCTGTTCCGCGTGTCTCGAACCCTGCGGCAGTTGCGGCCGGATCGTGTGCAACAGTCATGCGGAGCGGACTCGGCCCGACGCACCCAAGGGGAGCCGCCGCTTGTGCGCGGCGTGTCGGCGCTATTGCGAGGGCGGCACGAACGAGCCCGTCGGCGTGGACGAGGTGGCGCAGTGCGTGAGCTGCGGCCGATCGGTCTGCACCACGCACCAGGCCGTGTGTGCCGTAGACGGAGAGGTGCATTGCTCCAGTCACCTGCGCCGGGTCGACGGTTCGGGCCGCTTCGTCTGCGAACGGCACCGCGCGTCATGCGTGGCCGAACCGGAAGCGGTCTTCGCATCCGACGAGGTGAGCACGTGCGCGACGTGCCGCAAGGAGGTGTGCGACACTCACTCGGCTGAGTGCGTGACCGAGGGGGCACGCCATTGCCTGACGCATCTTGCGCCGCTGCTCGATGTCGAGGGATCATCCGCCTGCCCCGCGCATCGCCGGACGTGCCACGTGGATGGCGGTGTGTTCTCGGTTCAGGGCGTCGAGGCCTGCCCCGTGTGCGGGAAGGATGCCTGTTCTCAGCATCGGGCCGCGTGCGGCTATTGCGGCCGCCAGGTATGTACGGCGGATCTCGTGGCTCAGTCTCGCCGTTGCGCAACGTGTGCGCGGCTCGAGACAGCTGAGCCGCCGAAGGATGTTGCGCTGGCGGCGCTAGCGGCCGCGACGCGATCACGCGACGGCCGGGAGCCCTCGGGGAAGCGATCCTGGCGCATGGCCCGCGATCGGACCCATATCGTCCTGGAGCTGGCCGTCGGGTGGCGTCGTCGGACTGTGTTCTCGCTCCGGCATGGAGCGTCCGAGCCCGATCGTGTCGTGACGCATTAGCACCCGCTCAATCGCGCCACGGACGCGATGGCATGCTCGAGAGCGGCATGGCGGACGGACTCAACTAGAGCTACGCGGCGCTCGATCGGCTGCTGGCGCGATTCGTTTAGTTCGACAGACGCACGTGGGACGATCACCTGGTCAGCGCGATGATCCTATCCGGACCGTCACTTCCCTCCGGCACGGAGACCGTCAACCCACCCTGAGACGGTGAGGTCGCAAGCACCTTCCCATCCGGCCAGCTCTTCGCTCTCCATTTGCCCGCGAGCGGCAATGCCAGCGTTGCATCCTTCCAATCCAGCACATGCACAAACACCGTGTCGCCCCGCTGCGTCGTCACACCCCAGCTCCGCGGCGCAATTGGACCCGCGCGCGTTCGGTAGATCGACGAGCCATTCACCTCGAGCCACCGCCCCACCTCACGCAGCCGCTCCTCAGCTTCGGGCGGAATCGTCCCATCCGGCCGCGGCCCGATGTTGAGGAGGAGGTTCGCGCCCACACCGGTCGCACGCACGAGATAGTGAATCAGCTCTCGCGTCGACTTGTAATGATGATCGGTGACATTGAAGCCCCACGAGTTGTTCATGGTGAGCGACGTCTCCAGCGGCAACCCGCCGATCGTCGTGGTATTGAAGCCCGCGGTGTTCGCGCCCGGCAAATCCTGCTCGAACGTCTGCACGTCCTCGCCGGGAAGTGGCGCCTTGTGATGATTCGGCACGATCAGTGCGGCCGGCTGCAACCGGTGAATCAGCGCGTACGTCGGCCCAAGCCGCCAATCGGCCTCGGGCTTGTCCCACATGCCGTCGAACCAAATGCCGCCGAGCGGCCCGTAATTCGAAAGCAGCTCCGTCAGCTGCGCATCCATGAAATCGAGATACTGACCCCAGTCTCCGGACTCCACTCTCCCGGTTTTATGGCCCGTCGAGCCGCGAGGGAAATAATCAGGATGATGCCAGTCGAGCTGTGAGTAATAGAAGAAGAGCTTGACCCCTTGCCGCCGGCATTCGTCCGCCAGCTCCTTCAGTGGATCACGTTTGAACGGCGTCCAGTCCACGATGTTGTAGCGTGTCGCCCTCGTCGCGAACATCGAGAACCCATCGTGATGACGGGCGGTGATTGTGATGTATTTCATGCCGGCGGACTTCGCGAGCGCAACCCACGCGCGCGCGTCGAAGTTGACAGGATTGAACGTCGACGCGAGCCACTCGTAATCGGGAACCTGAATCGGGCGCGTCTGCATCACCCACTCGCCGTTGCCGAGCAGGCTGTAGACGCCCCAATGGATGAACATCCCGAACCTGGCGTCGCGATACCACTCGCGGGCCGCGAGCCGCTCGGCGGGCACCGAGTCGGGAACTTGAATGAGGGCAACAATCAGCAACAGCGCGTGCATGAGGTAAGATGCATGCCGCCCAAAAACTGTGCTCGGCAAGCCGTGTCCTCTGGGACAATGCCTGCCGAGCACAGGCTTCAGCTGTGTACGCCTTCTACGCCTTTCTTTCTACGCCTTCTTTCTACGCCTTTCCTTTACTTTGTCGGACTAATCACCACCGCCAAATCGTTGCTCAGCGGCCCACCCGCATGCTGCACGTTCACATACAGGATGTGCGCGCCCTTGTCGAAATAGATCCCCGATGGCTCGGCCGAACAGTCGCTCAGACTCGCGAACCGCTCGATCGCGCCGCCGGAGCCGGCACGCGCGACCCAGATGTCGCCCGGACCGTTGTCTTCCGCGATGAACAGATTGCCCTGCGCATCGAGCGCCAGGTTGTCGGGGTTATCGAAGCCGGCTGGGGCGTGCACGAAGTTCGTGACGAACGCCTCGTCACCACTCAGATCGATCTTGAGAATCAGGTCCTCGCTCGTCACCGCCACGTACATCACCTGGTTGTTGGCGTTGCCGGTGCTTGTCCCGATCTCGACGTCTTCGGGCCGGCCCCAACCGGTCGCGCCCGCTGCGGCCGCCGCGGCATCGGAGTTGATCGCCGACTGCGTGAGGTCGAGCGGCACCCACACTGCGGCGCCAGTCCGCGACGCATCGAGCACCTTGAGAGCGTACAGCTGCCCACTCGAGAGATCGCCCGGGCTATCGGGAACGAACTTGAAGATCGCGCCGGCCGCCGTCTCCGAGATGCCGTACAGATTGCCTTGCGGGTCGAGCCGCAGTCCTTCGTGCGAGCGCCGGCCCACCGCGGGACGAGAGGCTACCACGCCCGTCGCGGGATCGACCTCGTACACCAGACCGCCGGCCGTCTCCTCCGCAAAGAGAACGGTCTGCCACCGCGACCACACGATTCCGTCGAGGCGGTTGTACTCAGGTAACTGCGTCACGAGACTCGTCACGCCGGTGCGCAAATCGGTCACGCTCACTGCGCCGTTCGATCCCACTTCGTGCGTTCGGTACAGGAATTGGCCGGCGAACGGTCCGGTCTCGTTCAGTGTGTTCATGTCTGGCAGATCGCCACCCGCGCCGGCGATGGGCGTGAAGTCGTTGATCTGCGACGCGATGATGCGCTGCGTGTAGCCGGCGGGAAGAACGAACGGTTCGTAGCTGGCGAATCCAGCCGCGGTCGACGGCGGGGCGACGCACTGCGCCGAGGCGGAGATGGCCTCGAAGTGGTCGAACGTGCTCGCCGAGAGAGCGTCTGCCGGCTGGTTGGGAGTTTGCTCGCAAGCTGCAGCAACGATCGCCAGTGCCACGAGCGGGAGAGAGTGTTTCTTCACGACAAGCTCCAGTTGAGTGGTGCAGGAGCCTCGCGCGGAATTGTAAAAGAACGTCGGTGGGATTGTCACCAATCAACAACGATTAGTTCTCGTTTCGCGTCCCGTCGTTTCCTGCGACACTTGCAGGGCATCGAGAGAGCGGTAGTATCAGGGGTCCCGGAACCACTCTGCAACACCACGCCGATCACAAGATCGAGCGCACGTGAGAATCATCGCTCCGTTGATAATCCTTGCGTCGGTGCTGCCCGTTGGCAGTCCGCAGATAGCCGGTACGCAGGCTCCCGGCCAGGCTGACCCGTCGCCGTCGAGCTACCAGCTCATAAACCGCGCGCTCGAGGCAAAACGCATCGACGAAGAGACCGCGCACAAGTACCGCGTCTTCGCCGCGTTCGGTGACTCGCGTTTGCCCGCCGCGTATCGCGGCAACGACACGCGCCCGGAACCGCCGGCCGAGGTCGAGATCGCCGGATCCCTGCTCGATAAGTTCTCACCGCAGACTCGGTCCGAGCTGGCGCCGTTCTTCATGCGCCCCGACGAGCCGGGGAGCTGGATCACGCTCGCCACTGTGAGCGGGCAGGAGCCGACGCCCGATGCTCCGAAGCCGCCGGATGACGCCCAGGGCTCGTCCAGTCGCGGAGGTGGCGACGGGTTCGTCGGGCGTTATGCGGAGGCTGACGCGCGCGTCAGCCAGAGCGGATGGCGGTCGTTTCCCGCCGCGGGCGGGAAAGCGAAGGTCTGGGCGCAGAATCGCTATCCCGGCGATGCGGCGAAGGCACAAGCGCTGGCGAACGCGTTGACGTCGCTCATCTGGGACAAGCTGACCACACTCATGAGGAAGACGCCCAAGACCGATGCGGCCTTCGTGAAGAACGGAGGCGACGATGCGCTCGATTTCTATCTCGTCCATGCGCCTCGGAATCCCACCCCCAACCCGCTGACGGGAAAGGCGCACCTCTGGGATGGTTGGGCCAAGTCATCCGACCCGAAGAACACCTGCCACGACTCGCGGTTCATTCTGATCGACAGCAACAACCCGCTGGTGGGGAACCGGAGGACGAACGGAATCCTCTCGGTTGCGACGCACGAGTTGTTTCACGCGATCCAGTTCGCGTACAACACGCCCGTCGCCTGCAACGTGATCTGGATCCGGGAGTCGACCGCGACCTGGGCGGCGAATCTCGTTTACCCCACGGAGGACTCGGAGCACAGCGAGGCGAAAGAGTTCCTCGTCTTGCCCCACCGGCCCCTCGACAGCGAAGCGAGCCAGCACCACGCCTACGGCGCGTACCTGCTGCCGTACTTTCGCGAGATGACGACGAACAACACGGCCTTCATGCGCACGATGTGGGAAAACTTCGAGCGACTGGCGCCGACGGTAATGCCGAGCCCGGGCGCGCCGCCCCCGACGGTCCAGCAGAGGATTCAGGCTTACCGCAACGAGTACAAGCAGGTGCGGCGGGGGGTGGACCGCGTGCTCACCAGAGGCTTCGAGGAAACCTGGCCGAAATTCCTGGTACGGAACTGGACCCGGCCGCCGGTCGATCAGCCAGACGGCTACCGGACGTGGGACCGGCTCAAGGATACGGTCTTCGTCTGGGGCGGTCGGCAGAACGTCGAAACCCCCGCCGGTTTGGTCACCAAGAAAATCGAGTTCCCATTCGACGCCGCCGGGAACGCAAGGTCTCTTCCCTATCTGGCGGGCCACTACCAGCACTTCGCGTTCCGGCCCTCCGTCCGCTCGGTGGTTTTCCACAATACGATCGCAGAGATGGGGCAGCCGCACACCAGCGTCTGGGGGATCGTGAAGATCGGCGGCACGTGGAAAGACCCGAAGGACTGGACGCGGGAGTTCCAGCTGGCGTGGTGCCGCGACGACTCGAAGGAGGACATCGAGGAGCTTGCGATCGTCTTCGGCAACAGTGACTGGGAGAACGAGCAGCCGCTGATTCCGCGAGAGACCCCGACCGTCAAGGCCTACCCCGTAGGTTGCACCGCATGGAGCGGCACCACGGTCACGACGAACACGATCACGACCACGGACCCGAGCATCACGATCACCGAGGTCGTGCGGTCGAGCATGCGTTTCATTGTCGACTCGTCGTTCATACAGAAGGATCAGCCGCGCCAATACTGGAAGGTCGAGTCGGGGACGCTGAGCTGGCAGGTGAACGTCACGGGCTCCTGTACCGGGCAGGCACAGGGAAATCTTCCCATCCGGGACATGGGGCCGGGCGATGAGGTCGCGACGCTCCAGATCTGGGAAGAGGCTGGGAAGATAGTGGTGTCGGGACTGCAGGGACCCTGGCCGGCCGATATCCCGACCTATACGGTGACCTGTCCGGGAAGCTCCGAGCCGCCGGCGCTGATGCTGTTCATGACCCACGCCGGCTGGTTCGGTACCGACTCCGATCGGAACCAGCTCGCGGCCGATGGCAAGTCGTTCGGCGGTGACTTCACTTCACAGCCGGTAACAGGCAGCGGGGGCAGCGGGGGCAGCGGGGGCAGCATCGTGACTCGCTGGAAGTATTCGTTCCACGTCTCCCCGTGAACGCACATCTCGCAGAACCTTCCTGCTTCTTTTTTCTTGTCTCCCTCTTAGCAAAGACCATCGCTTTGGGCCTAGCCGAACGTCAGCACCCGGCACGTCGCGCCATCTAAAGGACAACTCACTCCAATCAACTATCGGTCTGCTCGCCGTGTCTCAATTCTACTACCTATGATCACATCCGCCCTGCTAGTCCTCCTGGCCCAAACCCAGGCTCCGCAGGTCCCCGATCTCACGGGACTCTGGACCGCGAGTCTGCGCTTCGGCCCTGACGTCCGCGGTACCCTGCTCGTGATGCGCACGTCCGACGGATGGCGCGCCGACATCTCGGGCTACTCCGTCACGAGCCAGACGCTGTCGTTCGAGTTGCCGGACAAGCAAGGCAACTTCAATGGCAAGACGGTAGGTCGCGAAATCCATGGCTACTGGATCCAGCCCCGCACCAACTACAACGGTGGGCGCTATGCAACACCCGTGACCCTCGTACCGGATGGCGCCGGGCGTTGGCGCGGCACCGTGACGCCGTGGGATGATCGCTTCACCATGTACTTCCCTCTGACAGCCACCAGCCCAGGCAAATACAACACGCATCTCCGCAATCCTGATCGCAACCTCGGCCGCTTCTTTCGCGTCTCGCGAGTCGAGGTTCACCGCGATACCGTGCAATTCATCGGCAACCAGGGCGACGGCGAACGCGTGCTCACCCACGGCATCTACGACGAAGGCGGGATCTGGGGTGTGCGGCTGCGCGGCGGCGCCTACGACTTCGCCAGAGTGCCGGACACTACCGCGTCCGGCTACTACCCGCGTGGTCGTCCGGCGGCGCGCTATCGCTACGCCGCGCCGCTCCAACTCGACGACGGCTGGCCGGTCGGATCGGTCGACGACGTCGGGATCTCGCGTGATTCGATCGAGCGCCTGGTGCAGCTCTTAATCGACTTGCCGATGGACTCGCTGAGCTCCGTGCAGGTGCACAGCTTGCTCATCGCGCGCCACGGTAAGCTCGTCGTCGAAGAGTACTTCCACGTTTACGACCGCGACCTTCCTCACGAGCTACGCTCGGCGTCAAAGACGATGCTGTCCGTCCTCATCGGCGCCGCGAACACCGCCGGGATTCGAATTTCACTCGACGCGCCCGTCTATCAGACAATGCTTGGCACGCCACCGGCGGATCTCGACCCACGCAAACGCACGATGACGCTGGAGCACCTGCTGTCGATGAATGCGGGATTCGAGTGCGATCCAGACTCGGCGGCACCGCGGACCGCCGACGAAGACGTGATGGGGCAGAACCGGGTGCAGGACTATTACCGCTACACGCTGAACGTGCCGCTGAACGCCGCGCCGGGAGAGAAAGTCTACTACTGCAGCGCGGAGCCGAATCTCGCCGGTGGGATGGTGGAGAAGATCACGCGCCAGCCGCAGCTCGAGCTGTTCGATCGGCTGCTCGGCCGGCCGCTGCAGCTGCGCCGCTATCACCTCGGCCTGCAGCCTTCGGGCGAAGTGTATGGAGGCGGCGGCCATCTGTTCACGTCGCGCGACTTTCTCAAGTTTGCGCAACTGATGCTCGACGGGCGTTGGGGCGGCGAACAGATCCTGAGCCAGGACTGGGTGCAACGCTCGCGCGCCCCGCTGCTCGATCTCTCCCCTAGCCAGCAATACCGCCTGCTGTGGAACTCACGCGAGTACGATCACGCCGGCCGCAAGACGCGCGCCTATTTCCTCGCCGGCAACGGCGGGCAGGTTTCCGTGGCGTTCCCCGAGCTCGACCTTGTGATTGTGTTGACGGGAGCGAACTACAGCAGTCCTGCCACGCCGATGTGGCGGCGCATTTACGGGTTTCAGGACATCCTGGCTGCCGTGCGCTAGCGGCGCACGAAGTGGATGTTGCCGATGGTAGGCTCTCCTTGACGGAAACGCTGTACAATTATCTGTGGCGCCCGTCGTCCCAAATACCAACGGGCTCATTGCCGCCGGTCGGATGACCCCGCACGGCCGGCGTCAGATCGAGGCCGGAACGCGATGCCGCGCACCCCATTTCCCGACTGGCTCCACCCCATGGCTGCGACGCTCACGCACGAGCGCTTCAGCGGACCGGAGTGGCTTTTCGAGCGGAAGTACGACGGTATCCGACTGCTGACGTTCAGGAGCGGCCGCCACGTTCGACTCCTGTCACGGAACCGGTTGCCGCAGCGGCACCCGGCCATCGAAGCGGCGGTGCTGGCGCTTCCGGTGCGCAATGTGATCCTCGATGGTGAGGTGGCCTGGCACGGCGGTAATTCCTACCACGTGTTCGATATCCTCTGGCTCGACGGTTCGAACGTGACGCGTCTCCCGCTGCACGAGCGGCGCGCGTTGTTATCGCATCTCCCGCTCGTGGCGCCATTGCGGCGCGTCGCCGAGATCAAAGGGACTGAACCGTGGGAGCGCGCGCGCGCTGAAGGGTGGGAGGGCGTGATCGCCAAACGCCGCGACGCGCCGTACGAGCATCGGCGCTCACCGCACTGGTTGAAGATGAAATGCGAGGCGACCCAGGAGCTCGTGGTCGGAGGCTTCACGGACCCTCGCGGTGCGCGCGTGGGGTTGGGCGCGCTGCTCGTCGGTTACTACGAGGGCGACGACTTCGTCTTCGCCGGCAAGGTAGGAACGGGTTTCGATACCAAGCTCCTCCGCGAGCTGCGCAAGCGGCTCGACCGAGCGAAGCGGCGCACATCGCCGTTCACGCGCGCCGTGGGGCTGCCGCGGGTTGGCGCGCACTGGGTGCGCCCCGAGATCGTCGTGCAGGCCGCCTTCATCGAATGGACGGTGCATGGCAAGCTCAGGCACTCACGGCTCGTGGGCATCCGGGAGGACAAGTCGCCGCGCGAGGTCGTACGCGAGACGTTGTAATCACGCATCCGGAAAAGGTGATGTTTCCGGACGACGGGATCACGAAAGGTGAGCTCGCTGCGTACTACGAGGCCGTGGCACCGGTGATGCTGCCCCACGTGCGAAGCCGACCGGTGACGATGGAACGATTCCATCGCGGCATCGCTGCGCCGGGATTCTTCCAGAAGAACGTGGCCAAGGGATTTCCGGCGTGGCTCGAGCGCGTCGCCGCACCCAAGAAGGACGGCGTCGTGCATCATCCCATCGTGACAGACGCGCGCGGGCTTGTCTGGCTCGCGAACCAGAACTGCATCACGCCACACGTGTGGACATCGCGTGCGCCTGCACTCATGCGTCCGGATATCTGCATCTTCGACCTGGACCCAGCGGCGGACGAGCCGGCTCGACTGCGGGCGGCCGCGCTTCGTCTCAGAAACTTTCTGAAGGAGCTGGGACTTCGGAGTTGGGTGAAAACGTCCGGGTCCAAGGGGTTTCATGTCGCCGTGCCGCTCGACGGCAAATCGGATTACCGCGTCGTGGCACGCTTTGCTCACACCGTGGGGACGCGCCTCGTTGAACGCGACCCCAAGAACCTCACCCAGGAGTTCTATAAGGCGGACCGCGGCGGCCGAATCCTCGTGGATACCGCGCGGAACGAGTACGGCGCCACGTTCGCCGCGGTTTACGCGGTGCGCCCCAAACGCGGCGCGCCCGTGTCCGCTCCCTGCACGTGGGAGGAAGTCGAGCGCGGCACGGCGCAGCCGGCGGGGTGGACGCTGCGCACCATGGCCGCACGCTTGGCGGAAGTCGGTGATCTCTGGGCCGAGATCAACCGTTCGCCACAGTCGTTGCGTGAGCCGATCGCCAAGCTGCGCGGCTAACGGCTTTATGGCACGCGAAACATCTTGACCGCTGTTCCAATGACCAGATCGAACAGCGAAGCCCGGAACTGATCCAGGCGGGCCAGCGCAAGGCCGGCCTGCTTCAACGCTTCCATGTCAGCGAGGTCGTTTTGTCCCCGCACCAGGAACTCGAATTCGTCCCGAGTCAGGGCTCCGGTGGCATACTGCCACACCCAACGCTCCAGATCGACGCGCGCACGCTTCAGGAATGCCGCGGCATCTTTCGCGGCTGCTCTTTTGTGATCCGACAGCGTGCGGGCAATCAACTCCTTCACGCCGTCTTTGATTGCCCTTAGAAAGTCTCGGATGTCGGGCACGATGCGAGCTCTAGGGGATGTCCGCTGGTTTCAGTTTCCCGCTCTCCAGCGCGATAATGGTGTCGAACGCCTGAGCGACGAGTTGCTGCGACTCACTCACGAAAGTTGGTGAGAGCTTAGACTCGCGCTTCCAACGCGCGAGAAAGCCGCCCAGCAGATTGCGGGTGCTATCGGCGAGGATGGCCCACTGACGCGTCGAGATTTCGTTGTGCGGGCGGCCTTTGGCGAATTCGTAGGCTTTCGCGACTCGCAGATTCAACGCCTCGACTTCCTGTGCGTGATCTGCAAACGGTTGAGTTGCCTTGGACATGAGTGCATTGGCGTCCACCTTGAGCGCAGTGGCTTGCTCATAGGCGATGGGGCTGAACTGCGAGATTCGCGCCGCACAACCGGCCAGGAGGGCAATGGTCGCGAGGTGCAAGACGCGCCTTTGCATAAAGTGAACGTATGAGCCTTGGCAGATAAGTTCAATTCCGATCACATTTCTTCACTACCTGGGAGGAGCCCACCAATGAAGACTGCCAAGAAGCCGGCCAAGAAGGTCAAGGTATTGAGCGACGAAGAACTCGACGCGATGCGGGAGACCATCAGGGAGAGGAAAGCGGGCAAAGTGGATGGGGAAAGTGCGGTGCGCGCAAAGATTGCACAAATGAAGGGGACTGATCGCGTCTTGGCGGAGCGGATCCATGCCATCGTCAAAGCCAGCGCGCCGGAGCTATCGCCGAAAACGTGGTATGGGATGCCCGCGTACGCCAAGAACGACAAGGTCGTCTGCTTCTTCACACCCGCGCTGAAGTTCAAGTCGCGCTACGCGACGTTCGGCTTCAACGACACGGCAAAGCTGGACGAAGGCCGTATGTGGCCGACCAGCTTCGCGGTGACGGAGATGACCGCCGCCGAAGAGACGAAGATCGCGGCGCTCGTGAAGAGAGCTGTCAGTTGAGCATAGGAACCCGAGCCTCTACTGAAAGAAGCTCTTCGGCGTCTCGCCCTTCAGAAACTGCTCGATGAACCCATGCAGCACGTCGACCTGCGTGATGACCGCGGTGTGTGACGTCGCGGGCAGGATCGCGAGGCGCGAGGCCGCGAGCGGCTTGCCCAAGTCACCAGGAGCGCCACCGCCAAGCAACCGGAACATCTGAACCACGTGCTCGTTGGTGATGACGTCCGCGTCCCCTGAGATCACCAGCACTGGAGTCTTGAGCCGCTTCAAATCCTCGGCCCATGCGAACGGCTCGTGCTCGAGCGCGATCAACTTTCTCACCAGCGCGGGAAAGCTGTCAGGAGTCGGCGAGATCTTGCGATACTCCGCGGCGAACGGCGTCTGCAGAAACATTTCCACCGACATTCGCGGGATGAAGGCCTTGAACTCCGGCTGGAGCCCTGAGGTGTCGTAGGCGGCCGACGCCGCCGCGAGCCTGTTCACCTTTGCCGGATGACGGATCGCAAGCTGGAGTCCCACACCCGCGCCCATCGAGTAGCCGAACACGTCGGCCTTTGGCAGCCCCACCGCGTCCATGAATGCCGCGACGTCGTCGGCCATGTTGGGGTACGTGATCGGCCGGTTGATATCGGTCGTGCGACCGTGGCCCTGGAGCTCGAGGGCAAATACCCGATGCGTCTTTGCGAGTCTCGGGATGATCGCGCCCATGGACGGGATGTTCATGTAGGCTCCATGCAGTACGATCAAGGGGTCGCCCTGGCCGGAGACTTCGTAATACATCCGCATGCCGTTCACTTGGACTCGCCTGCCCACTCCCTGGGAAGTTTGAGGCGCCTGGGCCTCGGCGAGGCTTGGGAGTACAAGAGCGGCGGCAATCAGTGCAGAGCGCAACATCCATGTCTCCAATGTTTAAGGTTTTGAAGGTCTACCATATCCACGACGAACGACGAGACGCGGAATCGACAGGGGTCGCATGTCGACTTGGAGGTCTTCGGGCAAGGAATTGACACCGCCGGCATCGATATGGTACTACTCGGCATGACTTCAGGAGGTACCATGGCGGACGATCTGGGGACGTTTCGCGTTGACATGGAGCTCGAGAATCCTGCCCGGCCGGGCGAGAAACGACTGATCAGGTCCGTGCTGGTCGATACCGGCGCCGAGTTGAGCTGGGTACCCGCGGAGGTGCTCGAATCGTTAGACGTCGCGCGCAACAATCAGTGGCGATTCCGTCAAGCGAATGGAACGATCCTCGAGCGGTGGACCGGTACTGTATCGGTGTATGTAGCGGGAAAGCGCGCCGGCGACGAAGTCGTTTTCGGACAGCCAGGCGACCTTACCTTGCTGGGCGCTCGAACGCTCGAAGGGCTCAACTTCCGCGTGGAACCCGTCACGAGGCAGCTCGTCGATGCCGGTCCCGCGCCCGCCGCGGCATCAGCCCCCACGTGTTGATGCTTCGGGCGACGCCTACAACGGCAACCGATAGGCGAATCCCGCCGTGTACGTGACGTCGAACATGTTCCGGTCGTAGCCGGCCATGTTCCAGTTGTAGATCAGGCCTTTCACTTCGCCCGTGATCTCCAGACGAGACCCTGGGATCGCGTAGAACACGCCGCCACCGATCATCGCAGCCGGGCGCGTGGTCGGGTCGAAACTTTCATCCGCGCCAAGCTGGTCGATCGAGACCGCGCCGAGGCCGCCGAAGACGAAGGGCGCCCATTGCTGCCAGGGATAGCGGTATTCCGCGTGGACGCCGTAGAAGAAGCGGTTCACGTCACCGGCGGCGAGGGGACCGCTGCCGTCGACGGGGTTACGCGTGTAGGTGAAGTCGCCGTGAATGGCGAACGTGCGGTTGAGCGGGTAGCCGATGCTGGCGCCGAGGGTATAGCCCGGCATGAACCACGCGGTGGCTGATTCCTCGACATCCGCCAGGTGGTCCGCGCCGCCGCCGTAGACCGACAGTATGATTTCGCGGTTTTGAGCCGCGAGGGGAGTGGCAGCAAGCAGCAGCGCCGCCGCGATCGAGTAGGTGCGCACAGAGACTCCTTGGTGGGTCCTCGAGCGAGGCTAACGAGGTGAGTCTAAGAAAAGTGTGAAAACCTCAGGAAGCGGTGATGCCGAGCCGCGAGTTTACTCGCGCAATCCAATCGAGCCCTTGATTGCTTCCCGCAGCCCTTCCGGCCCCACAACCTCCGCCTCCGCACCGTATTGCAGCACCTCGCGTACAAACCACGCCGGATCCGCCACCTGAAACGTCACCACATACCGTCCATCGCGCTGCTCGCGCCCATTCGGATACTTCTCCTTGAGCCAGCGCGCGATCTTCTTGCTGAACGCCACCTGCGCCGGCACAGTCCCGTCCGCACTCAGCAGCTCGCGCGGATCCTTGAGGGGCTTGAACGTGATTTGAGGCCGGAAGTCCAGCGCCAGCGCCTTAGCCTCGAGAATACGCTCAGCTCGAAAGCGCCGGAACTCCTTCATCTTCTCGCACCACGCGATCACGTACCACCGCCCCGCGCTCTCCACGATCTGGTGCACATGGACGACCCGGCGCGACGGCTCACCAGCCGAGCCGCAATACAGGATCTCGAGCTTTCGCGTTTGATCCCGCGCGGCACGCGCAATCGCGAGCACGCCGTCGAGCTCCGCACTCGGCGCGGCGCCGACCGCGAAGGCTGACTCCAGAACCGCGGTTCCCTTGGTGAATTGCGACGCGATTTTGCGTCCACCGTGCACGGCACCGAGGCCGAGCTGCAGCGCGAGCCCTTCTTCTGGTGTGAACTGAATCGGCCGCAGGAACGCACCGCGGCTGATGACGGTGAATCCCTCGGCGGTGATGGCGACGCGGAGGCTCGCGAGCCAGTCCTTGTGCTCATCGGTCAGATCGATCAGCACATCGAGATCGTCGCGTACCTGCTGCTCCGTGACGCCCAGGCGTTTGGCGGCAGCTTTATACGAGATCGTCGTCTTGGTGTCGCTCTGTGACAGCCACGCGATCAGCTCGATGAGTCGGGGGGCCTGCGCGACGGCGGTACCAGTCATCTAGCGATAGACAGCGCGGAGCGCCGCGCGAGCGTCGGCGAGTTGTTTCTTGATGGACGACGGCGAAAGGACTTCGACCTGCTGCCCGAGGGGGAGCAGCCAACGCACGAACGCATCGACGGCCCGCACTTCGAATTCGAACTCGCTGCCCGCATCGTCGGTGACCGCTTTGACGACCTTGCCGAGCCGCTCGCCGATCACCCAGCGCGACTGCGGAAAGTTGATGCGCACCCGCGCCGTGACGGGCTTCTCGTCAGACAGTTCCCAGGGGGCGCGATTGAGGTAGGTCGCGATCCTAAAGTCGCGAGGGACGGTGAATTCGTGGTCCAACAGAGTCGCTTCTTTCATCCGATCCAGCCGGAAGACCTTCGTCCTCTCCCCCTGGCCCCCGCTCCCCTTCGCCTGCCGGCTCAGGGCAGGCTGTTCCGGAGAGGGGGAACGTGCGACGCAATACCAATGCCCCCACGAAAGCATGAGGCCGAACGGCTCGATCACGCGCTCGGTCTCGACATCGCGCCGGATCGTGTAATAGCGGCATCGCACGGCTCGGCGTCCTTCGACCGCTTGCCGCAGCACTGTGAACTGGGTCTCCACGTCAGCCGGCGCGGGGAAAGCCTTTTCCTCGGATCGCACGGCCAGCTGGGGGATGTCGAACGACAGTTTGCGGATTGCCGAAGCCGCGGCGGCGCCGAGCGGCGTGTCCTTCAGAGCCGCGATGCGCTCGGCGGCTCGGCGCAGGATGGGCAGATCTTCAGAAACGAGCGCGATCTCGTTCAGAAAGTACGGATGATTAGCGGCGCGTCCTGGCACCTTCACGTACGGGAGATAGAAATCACGTGCCTTGAGCTGGTAGGCTTCGACTTGCTGGTCTGAGTGATTCGCTTGAATCTTCTCTTTCAGCGGCTCGAGAATGACCCCGAGGTCCTTTAGCTCTTTCTTATCTCGTTCGAATTTGCGACGCACGGACTCTCGAGTTTTCGTGTCGCCGTTCTGCCAATCCTCTTTATAGTCGGAGACCTGGCTCAAGATCTCCTCGCGCGAGGCCGGGTAGCGGCGATCTAGGAGGAAGGCAAGGAGGTTGAGCCAGCGCTCGGTCTTGGACGGACGGTCGGACGGCCGGGACGGCCGGGACGGCCGACCGGCCTGATGGCCGGAGGAGCGGGGGGTCATGAGGATAGTCTACGGTCTGGGTGCGACGCTGCAATGCATTCTCGTACTTCAACCCGCGCCTGCGTCCCGCAAGTACCCCGCCGCAACCTGCGCATACTGCGCGAACGCGACCTCTGGCTCTTCGATCTCCGGGTGCCAGCGCTTCTCCCACTCGAAGCTGTACAACCCGCGGTAGCTGATCTTCGCGAGCGCTGCGATCTGCCGCTTCACGGGCACCTCGCCCGTGCCGGTAAGGACGTAGCGGCGGTCGACGCCCGCGGGCCGGGAGTCCTTGAGATGGGTGTGCCGGATGTAGCGCCCCAGCCGCCGCACGGTGTCCTCCGGCTGCTCTTTGCCCGACACGAAGGTGTGATGCGCGTCCCACAACAACGCCACGTTGGGTGAGTCGGCGCGCTGCAGGATCTCGAGCAACGCGGGCGAGTCGGTGAAGTCGCCATGGGACTCGATGAGCACTGTGACATTCTTGGGGCGGGCATAGTCGCCGAGACCGCGTAGCGCGCCGGCGATGTGCGCCAGCATCTCGGCGCGCGGCACGCCGGGCTGGTACTCGTTCCCGAACACGCGCACGTAAGGAGCGCCGAGCGCGCCGGCCAGATCGATGAAGCGTCGCGCCTCGTCGAGCTGTGCGGCATGTTTGGCCGGGTCAATGTCGTGCATGTTCGCCGACGCACCGAGACAGGAAACGACGAGCCCGCGCGCCGCGAGCTGGCGCCTCGCGTCGGCGATGCGCTCGACCGCGAGCTCCGCCACCTTCGTGAGATCCATGTTCGTCAGGATGCCGCGCAGCTCCACGGCAGCGAACTGGTGCTCGGTCGCGAAGTCGAGGATCTTGGACCAGGGCCACGTGGGGCAGCCGAGGGTGGAGAAGCCCAGCGGCAGCTTTTTCGCGCCTTGCCAAGGAAGCAGGAGCGCTGCCGCCGTTCCAACAAACTCCCGGCGAGTAGTCATGGCGTGGTTTGGAAACCTAGTTCTAGAGTCAGCGTGACCGCCATGATCCCAATTGTCTGCCCATTTTGCCGATGTTGGGCATACTTGCGGTTTTGATTGCGCGGCTCAAGCCGCGGCTCGGCACCTGCCGCGATCGCGGCGCCCGTCGGTTCACCGACAGATGCCGAGCCGCGAGTTTACTCGCGCAATCCAATCGAGCGCCGCCGTTTCTTCCGCGGCGACCGTGCCGGTGACCGCGAAGTTATCCAGCAAGCCTGTCCCGAGCGCAGCGAGGGATCTCTGAGTTTATCGCGGACGAGCTCGTGGAGTGGTTCAATTCGGTTGATGCCACGTATCGGTCAGACCTGAAAGAGCTCAACGGATCGATTTCGCGCGGTTCGAAGCGAAGCCGATCAACGCATCAGCGAGTTACGAGCCGAGCTGCGGGCCGAGATGCGTGAACGATTTGCCAGGGTGGCCGCCGCCTCACCTCGCCGCCGCCTCACCTCGCCGCCGCTTCACCTCGCCGCCGCTTCACCTCGCCGCCGCTTCACCTCGCCGCCGCTTCACCTCGCCGCCGCCTCACCTCGCCGCCGCCTCACCTCGCCGCCGCCTCACCTCGCCGCCGCCTCACCTCGCCGCCGCCTCACCTCGCCGCCGCCTAGTTTGTGCCGCCGAGCACCGCTTGCAACTGCCGCAGCGCCTCCTCGAGCCGGCGCAACTCCTCGCCGTAGCGCGCCCAATCCCCCGCCCGCTGCGCCTCGAGGGCCCGCCGGTACGACTCGTTCGCGCGGCGCGTCAGATCGATCGCCCGCGCATTCGCGGCCGGCTCGGCGCCGGGCGCCGTGGCCACCCGCTCGACCGGACGACCTGGCGCCCCGGCGCCCCGGCCGAACAACGCCGACAGCCCTTCCTCCAACGTCTCCTCCATCACGACGCGGTTCTGATACGCCACCACGACCCGCTTGAGCTCGGGAATCCGCCCGCCCTGCGCGCGGAGGTAGAGCGGCATCACGTAGATGAGCGATTCCTCAATCGGAATGACGAGCAGATTGCCACGGATCACCTGCGACCCGCCCTGGTCCCACAGCGCCACCTGGCGCGCGATCTCGGTATCCTGATTGATTCGATTGACGATCTGGGTAGGCCCGAACACCAGGCTCTGTTTCGGGAAGCGGTACACCACCAGCTCGCCGTAATGCTCACCGTCGTTCCGCGCCACCATCCACGACGCCAGGTTGTCCTTGCCGCGCGGCGTGAACGGCACCATGAATATGAATTCCGCCTGTCGTTCCTCCGGCAGCCGCATCACCATGTGGCGCAGAAAAGGATCGGTACGCTCCGGCGCGATCGACAACACCGGCTTCTGCCACTGGTCCTCCCGATGATAGAAGATCCCCGGCTCGGCCATGTGGTAAGTCGCGTACAGATCGCTCTGGATCCGGAACAGATCCTCGGGATAGCGCAGGTGCGCCCGCAGATCGGCCGGCATGGAATCGAGCGGCTGGAAGATGCCGGGAAAAATCTTTGCGAACGTGCGGATCAGCGGATCGGCGGGGTCGGCGAGATAGGCGGTGACGCTGCCCTCGAACGCGTCGATCACGACCTTCACGCTGTTGCGCATGTAGTTGATGCGGTTGCGCAGCGGCTGCGCGTACGGATACTGCGTCGTCGCCGTGTACGCATCGAGGATCCACTGGAGCCGTCCCGCGGCGTCGATCACCATGTAGGGATCGCCGTCGAACGTCAAAAACGGCAGCGCCGTCCGCGCCCGCTGGTGGATGTTGCGGATGTACAGCGCCCGGCTGTCGCTCGTGATATCGCTCGACAGCAGCACTTTGAGCGAGCGGAAATAGGCCGACAGCACCAGGCGGCGCAGCAACCCGCCCACGCGGACGCCGCCGCTCCCGTTATACGCGGTGAAGATGTTCTCGTCTCCCGAGGGATAGTCGAACTCGGGTTGCCCCGTGTTGGCGAACACCCACGCATCGGTGAGCTCGCCGAAATAGATCTCGGGCCGCTTCACGCTGAGCGACACCGTGGACGCCGGTGGGAGATCCTTTATGTACAGGACCGGGAGCCCCTCTTCGGTTACCTCGTTCACGGGCCCGAGCGTCAGTCCCATCCCGTGGGTGAAGGTGAGCCGCTCATTGATGAACGTGCGCGTCGGCAGCGAGGCCGAGTTCAGCTCGCGCGGCGACAGCATCACCTGGCGGTAGCGCCCGTCCACGATGTAGCGATCGTCGTCCACCGACACGTAGTCGTAATAGGTGCGGATTTCCTGCAGCTGCCCGAACGTCTGGAGCAGCGGGTCACGGTCCCACAGCCGCACGTTGTCGATCGTGGGCCGGTTGGCCTGAATGTCGCGCTCCGTGAGCCGCGCCTCGCCGGACAAGTCGCGCACCAGCACGCTGTCCAGGCCCCACGCGCGCCGCGTGGCGTTGATGTGGTGACGCAGCTGCGGCGTTTCCTTCGAGAGCTCGTTCGGCGCCACGACGAGCCGCTGGACCACCGCGGGATAGACGCCGACGGCGAGCAGCGAGACGCCGACGTACAGCACGATCGCAGCCGCCGCGTTACGTACCAGGCGTTTGCTGCGCGCGCTGGCAAGGACGAGCACGGCGCCGATCAGCGCGGCCGCCCCGGCGAGCTTGAGACCGATCACCGTGCCGTAGAGGTTCGCGTAGCTCGCGCCGAACAGCGGGCCGGTTCCGGAGTAAAGCGTGCCCGGCAATCGCACGAAGAACACGCGTAGTGCCGTCAACAACAGCAGCAACCCGAGCAGCAGCGCGAGATGCATTCGAGCTGACGGCTCGACCGTGACGTTCTTTCCGAAGACCACCACATCGCCGCGGATCGCGTACACCGCGCCGCAGGCGAGCAGCGCAATGATCGTCAGAAACATCAGCAGGCCGAGTGCGCCCCCGACGATGGGTAGCGTGAACACGTAGTATGCGATATCGCGCCCGTACACCGGATCGGTCGCCCCGAACGGCGTCTGGTTCAGGAATTGGAGCACCGGCAGCCAGGCAGAGGACGCCGCGAGGCCGATGAACAGGGACAGCACGAGTGCCGCCGGCAGCGCCATGCGACGGACCAGGCGCGCCACGTCCACCGCGGGCGTCTGGGCGTTCAGCTGCATCACGACCGGGTTCGGCACGACCCCACGCTGCGCGAAGCGCAGGTTGCCGTACAAAAACCCGAACACCGCGCCGCCGGTCACGATGCCGAGCAGCAGCGAGCCGATCAAGCGGGTGCCGAACACGCGCCCGTAGCCCAGCGCGGTGAACCACGGCCACTCGGCAAGAATGCGCACCAGCGGCGAGATGAAAAACAGCAGCACGGTGGCGCCGACCAGCAGCCACAGGCCGAGTCGGCCGCGTTTCCGCGTGGGGAGACGCAGGTTCCGGGGCTGAGTCATGGGTGAGAAGGTAACCTTGACGGCGACTTGTCGCGCCCGGCGTACTTTCCGCGGCAGAAGCGGTGCGTTTCTGCATGAATCCAGCGTAGGCGCGTCACCGAGAAAGCGCTAACCTGCGAAAGTGCATCGGGTCGCGCAGGTTCTGGAGCTCGCGGTAATAGTAGAGCGCCGTCGGCCGGCGGTCCGTGAACCGTAGCGCCTTTAAGAAGGCCAGTTCTTCAACCGTGGCGGTGCCCCTCAGCGACGGATCGCGCAGAAATTCCAGCAGCCCTTTCTCGACCTCTGGCTCGATCTCGCGCTCGACATATTCGAATCGCTTGACCGTCTCCTTCGCGCGGCCCCGCAGCGTGATCTCGAGCGCGAAGGTCCTCGCATCCCACTTCCAGGCGGCAATCAGGGCATTCAGCCGGTCGCGCTGTTTCGCGGTGACGTGCAGCACGTCAGCGCCCAATCTCGCGACGTGGAGCAGCTGCCGCGCGACGAGGCGCTCGAGCTCGCCGAACGGTTGCCGCGCGAAGATCCCGCGCAGCTGCTCGATTTGATCCGCCACGCACTTGCGCAGCAGCAATTCGCGCAGCTCGGGAAACAGCGGGGCGGTGTCGCCGAGGCGGCGTTTCAGTTCTTCCTTGAGGTGCGCATCGGCGACCCGCGCCAGCTCACCGGCAGGCAACCGGAGAAAGCGGTCCATGCGATCGTAGATATCGGTCCGGTCGGGCGCGGGCGGCGCCTTCTTGCGGGTGAGGATCTGCGACACGTAGGACTCCGTGACCTGGGCCGCGCGCGCCAGGTCGCGCTGGTCCAGCCCCAGCTCGTCCAGGCGTTGGCGTAACACCATAGCAACATCCATCTTAACTACCTCCGTTAATCTCGGCGGTGTCGTAAGAACGACGTTTGACAAATCTAGTACAGTCGGGTAGGTTGAGCCAGTTCGGTAGTGTTCATGGAAGCGAGTTCACGCAGATGTACGCAAGGAGTCTGTTATGTACGCTCGCAACGTCACGCTCCACCTCAAGGCCGACAAGGCCGCCGAATTCACCCGCACGCTCGAGAACGACGTGCTGCCGATGCTGCGCAAGCAGCAGGGCTTCAAAGACGAAATCACATTCCTCGCCCCCGAAGGCAAAGAGGCGCTGGCGATCAGCTTGTGGGAACGCAAAGAGAATGCGGAGGCGTACAGCCGCGACACGTATCCCGCTGTGCTCAGAACCTTGGAGCGCGTGGTCGAGGGGACACCGGAAGTCGAGAGCTACGAGGTGTCGAACTCGACGTTCCACAAGATCGCGGCGCAGCAGCCCGCGCAGAATCAACCGATCGGGCGCTGAGCGAAGCGAAGGGAGCGTTCATGCTGGACAGTCATTGTCATCGCTGCGGTGGGTTTATCGGCAATCCAGCGCGAACGACGTATCGGGAGGGGTCGGCCGCGATTCCTCCCGCGACGCCCCACAACGGCCTGTGCGTGTGCAGCGATCCGGTGGTGAACGGCCCCGCCCCCGAGTCTGCGTGGCGCGGAGCCCGGCTGCACCGCCTCCGCTCGGCGTCGCGCAACTGACTTCACCTCACCGCGTGTCGTTTCGGACACTCCCCCGTCAGAATTAGCTCCACGGCAGGATTGGCTCGGTTGTGCTGCGGAGGTCCGTTTGTGGGATGCCGAACCAGGCGCATCAACACCATCCTCCACCGCTGATTCTCCTCGCTTGTAAAGACGCGAGGCTCTGGCAGGATTTGACGAGATCCTTGATGGGTGATGGCTTTCGCGTCGTCACCGCCCAGGACGAGCGCGACGTGGTGGACAAGGCGCTCAGTCTCCGCCCCCATGGCATCGTGCTCGATGTCGCTGTGGCCCCGCCCGGATACGGTCTGTGTCGAACCCTGCGCTCCGTGTCTCTCGCCACCCCGATCGTGCTCACCTGCCCTGGACAGCCGACGCGCGCCGACAGCCTCGAGGCTCTGCGCGCGGGTGCCTGGGAGTTCCGCGGCACGCCACTCGACATCGAGGAGTTCCTCATTCGGCTCGGCGCCTACGTTGAGCCGAAGCTCGAGCTCGATCGCGTCAGTGAGGAATGCCTGGTGGATCGCGTCAGCGGGCTGTACAACCACGTCGGCCTCGCCAAGCGCGCCGACGAGCTCGCCGCACTGGCAACTCGGCATGGCTTGGCGCTCGCCTGTATGGTGTTCCGCCCGGCCGAGGCGCTCCCCAGTCACATGACCAGCGAACGGCTGGCGCAAACGTTCAAATCCGTCGGGCGTGCCTCGGATGCCGTGGGCCGCACCGGGCGGGCCGAGTTCACGGTGTTTGCACCGGCGAGCAATAACTGGTCGGCAGGACGACTCGTCCATCGTCTGACCGATCGGGCGAGGAACTATGGCGATGGCATCGACGTACGCTCGGGCTATAGCGCCGCCAGCCCCGCGCACAAGATCTCCTCGCACACATTGCTCGCGCGCGCACGCAGCGCCCTGGAGGCTTCATCGATCATCGATCATTGATCAATGATCAATGATCAATGATCATTCGTATTGCCTCACCCGCACCGCATCCGCCACCAGTACCGCACCGCTCGCCCCTCGCCGCATCAAAACCACGCGATTCCATCCCAGCGGCAACGTCCACGTCCCGAGCGTATGCCAAGCTCCTCCCCCGACGCGCTGATCCACAGGCGCTATCTGGAGTGTGTCCCCGGCGGACGTTATGAGGGCATAGGTCGCCTGCGGCGAGCGATTGGTGCCGCTCGTCCATCGGGCATCCAGCGTTCTAGCACCGGACGCCGCGACGTAGAATGAGAACTCGACGCCATCGGTCGCCGTCGGATTCGTGGACGCCCAGCGGTAACCGCCGCCGTAATAGTCGGGCGTAGTGTCGGCGGCTTGCCATCCAGCCGGCACCACGACGCGAGCATCCGACGGTGCATTGAACTGCGACGAATCGTCCACCACGAGCTCCCCGCACAGCGCTTGCACCCGGTGCACGTAGGCGATCCACGGCCAGTTCGGCCCCGGGTCGGTGCGGTTAGCGGGCTGTAGCTGTCCGTGGCCAACGATGTGCTGCCAGTCGCGCGGAATCGCGCGGTCGCGCGTGATATCGCACACCAGCGCGGCCGACCGTTCGAGCAATCCTTGAGGGAAGGAATCCTGCGAAGCAAAGCCGGCGTGCTCGATCCCGACGGTGAAGTGGTTGCTCTGCACCCCGTTCCGCCAGCACTCATGCCGGCGGTTCAACGCGCAATCGTACAGCGCCGCGATGTGCCACGCGCGGTCCCGCTCGCGCACGAGTTGTGAGACCTCGCGGCCCTCTTCGCTAACGACGTAATGCGCGCTCACCTGCGAGGCCACATTCACGAGCCAGCTCCAGCAACTGGCGTAATTGCTTTCGCAGGTATGGATGATCAGCATGTGAGGCACGCCGGTCGAGTCGGCGGCGCGCGCGTCGAAGTTGGGAGACGCCCGCCAGATTGACGATCCGAAGTCCGGCCCGGAGTCGGGCGGAGGCGGGCACGTGGCCGCGTCGAGGCTCGGCGCTGGCTGGGGGCGATCCTCGGCCGTCGCGACACCCGCGAGGTATGCGGCGCGGCCCGCGGGGTGGTCGATCCCGCTGAAGCGCGCGGTCGCCGCATCCCAGTCACCACCCGCCTCAGCCGCGTACGCGGCGAGCAACGCCGCCCCGGCGCGGATGTTGGCAACAGGCTCGCGCTGCGCGGCCTCGATCGACACACCCGCGAGGGCGGCGGCGCGCTCGAGCGCCGGCCCGCTCAGTCCCATCACCCCGAAGGCCGCGGGCCGGCCGGGAAACTCCTCGGCACCGCGCACCATCTGCCAGCGCGTCTCCATCCAACCGACGCCCGCGAGCAGCGTCGGCGACACACGAAACTCGGCGCCCGCCGCGCGGAAGAGGGAATCGTATTGGGGGCTAGGGGCGTGGGGCCTGGGGGCGATCCGGGCGAGTCGAGCGGTGGGGCAGGGCTGAACGGGAGATTTCCGGCAGCTCGTGCCAAGCGCGAGGAGCACGAACACCCCCAGGCCCCAGGCCCACGTCTTCACCAACTCACGTCCAGCACGACCCGCGCAGGTCCCGTGAGCTCCGAGACGCGGTACGCGGCCGGTGCGGTGATGCCGAGGACCCATTCGACCTGGCCTTCGAAATCGCAGATTAGCGTCATCTCTCGGACGGCTGTGAGTTCGGGCGTGCTCTGGCGCGCAGCGAGGGGCGGAGTCGGGTTGCCGTGTTCGTCGTGCGCCTGGGCGGGCTCGAAGCGCACCAGGAGTCGCCCCGTTCCGGCGACGGAAACGGGATCGCCTGAGCCGCAGCGCTGCACCGGTCGCGTGGTGTACTCCACGCGGTAGCCCGGCACGCTATCGCCCGTGAACTCGAACACGACGCGATCGTAGCCGGGACCCGGTCCTCGATCGGCCTGAACCGCGCGCAGCACGGGTCGCGCCGCGTAAGGCCGGAGCGAGCGAGTCTTTTGTACGGGCGCGACCGTGCCGATGAATGCGGGGTCCTGCCGTGCCCCAGCGCTCGTTGCCGATTTAGACGGTGCGTCCCCTGGGGGTGAGGACGTTTCGCTCGCCGCTTGCGCGTCGTTGGCGCGGGGCTGAGTGCGGGGCCCGCAGGCGGAGGTCAAAATCGCAAGCACGACCATGGCGACGGTAATGCGTGAGACCATGGTCGAATATAGTTGCACGAAGCACAGAGCACGGAGCACGGAGCAGTTTGCTCCCTGCTGCTCCCTGCTGCTCCCTGCTCCCTGCTCCCTGCTCCCTGCTTACACGAACTCTATTTGACGCACTTCTTTCGACGGTTCCTTTGCACGCCATGAAATGAGCGCCCACGCCTCCATCATCTCCGCGTCGTCTTTAAACCGGAATCGGACGAGACCGTCGAGCACCCGTATCTGCTCGTCAAGCTGGTCGGCAACGGCGATCAGATCATCGATGACTCGCACATGCTCGCGCCGCTCAGCCCGCGACGCGTCGAGCGTCTTCTCGAACTCGCCGAGTGCGGCCGTAAGATCATCGAGCAAGCTCGCCGGCATCCCCTGCTTCACGAGCTGCTCCTGCTGCGCGATCGCTTTTTCCAGCATCCCTCGCACCGTCATGACGAACGCCTCTTGACTGCCGCCCCGCGCCAGCCGGAATTCCGCCCGCTGTCGCGCGGCTAGCACCTGTGCGCGCTCGATCAGCTGCTCGAGCCGGCCGAGCCCGAGCCCTTCCCCAACTCCGTCCGTGTTGTGCGCCCTTAATAGATCCCGCACTCGCACCGCGATCTCCAGCCGCCTACGAAGTAACGGATTCATGGGATCTCCTTTCCTCTATGTTCGGCCAAGTGAGCTCCAAGACCCATGTTCCATGCGAAACTCGCGCCGCTCGGGTCTGTGCTCAGGCCCGATCTATGGTGTCTCTAAGTGTGGACGGTTTGAGGACGTTCTGGTGCACCCCGAATGCACCCGCGGCGCCTCGCATTCGTATGCGAGGCGCCACATGCCGCCGGCATGGCATGGCCTGTTACTGGCTGGAGATTCGCCCGCTACCTACTCAACGGTTTATTAGAGTAGGGACGCACGCGCGGCGACGCGCGACATTCCTTGTGCTCCCATTTGCGCGTGTCCGCATTCCGCCGGGAGTTGGGGTCGAGCGGGTCCACCGATTTGAAACAGCGCGGACAAAGTCTCGGACGCACCCTGGGCGGTGCGCCGTCGTCGGACGTCACCATATCACCCATAGTCGTTGCTGATGGTCATCCATTACCTCAAGTATCGCATCGTACTGCACGACCGAAGACTACCGGCATTCTCCCGCCGACGACACCAATCGTCGGCATTAGGTAGTCTCACTCAAAAGAGCTACAAAGCTCATCTACCGTCGCCTTATCTACCGTCGATTCACCTACCGTCGCCTTAATCAGGTATGAGCAGGACCTTCCCGATATTTCTCCTCTCGTGGATATAGCGATGCGCCTCGGCAGCTTGATCGAATGGAAAGGCCCGATCCACGCGCGGCCGGATTGAGCCATCCGCGGCGTAGCGAAGTAGCGTCTCGACCTGCGGCCGGATGATGTGCGCGGCGCCCCAGAGATTGCCGAGGTTCACGCCTATGACCGCGCGATTCTGGCTCATGAGCTTGATCGCCGAGAAGCGCGGCCACCGCAGCGCCTTCCAGACCGTGCGCACGAGGGTGCGGCCGCGGCCCGTCGACAGCTCGGCTGCGCCGTAGCAGACGAGCCGCCCCATCGGCGCGAGTAGATCGTATCCCTGTCGCCAGGAGTCACCGCCAATCGCATCCAGGACGATATCCACGCCGCGCGGCATCATCTCGCGCACCTGCGCGGCCCACCGTGGATCGCGAGCATCGAGCGGCTCGACGCCGTACTCCCGTAGAATGTCGTGTTTGCCGCGCGAAGCGAGTCCAATGACTCGCAGTCCGAAAATGCGACTCAACTCCGCGACAGCGAGTCCGACGCCGCCCGCGGCGGCATGGACGAGGACTGTCTCGCCGCGCCTCGCCGGGGCAACGCGCGTCAGCATGTGGTGCGCGGTGAGATAGACGACGGGAAACGCAGCACCCTCTTCAAAGCTCCACTCGCTCGGCAGCGGAAACACGTTCGCGGCGGGCACCACCACCAAGCTGCTCTGCCCTCCGAACCGCGTCAGCGCGATGACCTTGCTGCCAACCGCCGGCGCCTCTGCGCCGTTGCCGACGGCGTCGACGATGCCGGCGACTTCGTACCCGACAACCAGCGGCGGTTTGGGAGCGCCGGGGTACAGTCCCTGGCGGGCGAGCAAATCGGAGAAGTTGATTCCCGCGGCGTGTACTCGGATGCGAACGGAGCCAGGAGTGACCACTGGATCCGTGACGTCACGCACCGTCAGCACCTCGGGTGGGCCGTACCGTGGGATCACGAGCTGCTTCATGGACCCAATGATACTTCCAGGGTAAAGGAGCCATGAGACCGAGACGTGCGTCATTAGTCCTATCAGGCGGTGGGACGAAAGGGGCCTTCCAGGTCGGGGCCGAGCAGGTGCTGCGAGAAGAAGGCGGCTTCCAGTGGGAACGCATCTTCGGTGTCTCAGTCGGTGCGCTCAACGGCTTGCTGCTCGCCCAGGCAGAGTATCAGCGGCTACTCGAGGTCTGGCGCACGATTCGCCAGGAGGACGTGTACCAAAAGGTTTCGTGGCCAGTGATCGCCTGGCGTCTCGCGGTATTGAGAAAAGCCGGGATCTACGACGCGAGCGCACTGCGCAAGACGATTGAAAAGCACGCGGCCGGACGTCCCTTCCGCGTCCCTCTGTATGTTGGCCGGGTGTCACTCCTGTCGGGCGCGTATGACCTTGTCAGCAGTGATTCCCCCGACATTCTCGATGCCGTTTGGCACAGTGCCACGATGCCGGTCATGTGGGAGCCGATCGGCAAGGGAGCGTGGGTCGATGGCGGCCTGCGGAACGTGACGCCGCTGGGCGATGCGATCGATGTCGGACCAGGCACGCTGGTAGTGGTGAACTGTAGTCCCGATCCACCAGAGCCCGCAGAACGACCCAAGGACATCATTGCCGCCATCAAGCGCAGCATCAACGACATCGCGATCAATGAGATCATGGTGAACGATGTGCGCGAGTTCGTCCGCATCAACCACCTCGTTCGACAGGCGAGGCAGAAGGGTTTTGTGCTGGAAAGCGAGGCTGGAAGACCCTACGGCGACTACGAGATTGGCGTCATCCGGCCGGCTAAGCCCCTCGGCGATGTGCTCGATTTTTCTCGCGATGTGATCGAGCATCGCCTCGAGGCTGGAAGAGAAGCCGCGCGTGAATTCCTACGTAAGGCGACATGAGGTCGGTGAGAATAACGAAGATTCGTACGTGACGGTCTGACCGCGATAGAGAACAGCGCGCTCCTTCAGAGCGCGCTGTTCTCATTTAATTTCAACGAAGCGGGTCGCTCAGCGGTCCGCAGGGAACTCATCCACGGGCCATTCCTTCTGGCCCTTGTGGCGCTGCTTCCCGTCCTGATCCTGCAGGTTCTGACCCTTCTTGTTGAATTTGCCCTGCTGCCGCCCCACGTTCTGGCCCTGCTTGTTGAACGCTCCGCCTTTGTCGGCCATGGGATCCTCGTTGAGTTAGGGATATTGGGCCATTACCCGGCGATTCGCAGAAAGCTTCACGTGAGGCATTAATCGTCTAATCCTCCGGAGTTTGTCCGTGCGTTGAAACGCCGGCTTCAGCCGACGGATACGAAGGGTACGACACGGAGTTTATTGATCCTTCGAGCGGCCTAGCGTAGTGTATAGTGAGCCGGCATCTCCCAGGAGCTCGTGTGCCGGTCACCGCCAAACTTTCGCGCAAGTTCTATGAGAAGTTCGGCGATGATATCGCCAACGAGCTCGTGGAGTGGTTCAACGCTGTGGATGCGACGTATCGGTCGGACTTGCGCGAACTGAACGAGCTGAATTTTGTACGTTTTGATGCCAAGCTCGAGCAGCGGCTCGCCGAGTTGCGGGCCGAGATGAACACTCGCTTCGCGGAGCTCGAGACGCGCCTCACGAAGCGTCTCTTTGGGTTCTGGATTGCGCAGGCGGCGACAACCGTCGGTCTGATATTCGGAGTTATCCGGCTCCTGCAGTAGGTCGAGGTTTCCCACCTGGTAGAGGTCCTCGAGTGCTTCAATTCCTGGCTGGACCGCCCGTAGCGTCAGCGCTCCGCAGCGGACCAACAAAGCCGGAGAGCGACAGCTCTCCGGCCTAGGCGCATCACCTCAGTCGAACCTTGTACCCGCCCTCGGCGTCGTCCAAATCCCATTGCGCCACCATGCTCCGCAGTTCTCCCTGTAACAGGGTCTTCACCATTCCCCGCAGCACCGGCCCGTGGGCGGATCCCTTTCCCCTGCCGGTGATAATGTGGACGAGGGCACCTGGCTTTCGCCGCCTCCATCTGTCGACGAACGAACGCACGGCGGCAGGCATCTCGGTCGCGCTGTAGCCGTGCAGGTCGAGCTCAGCGTCCACTCGGCTGTCCAAAAGATCGTCGCTCGCGTCGAAACGTGGGTGTTTGGGGCGACGGCTCATTTCGTTGCCGTCCGGAAGCGGCGCCTGCGTTCAAATGCTCGGACTCGCATCATACTGATACCGTAACTGGAGTCTGGCGTACGACGCGGCCGTGATGACGCACAGCCGGGCCGATTTCGCCACAATTGCGGAGGTCGTGCCGGTGCGAGTGGTGAGCCCGCCCTAGTCCCAGATCAGCCTCCACAGATGCCGATGACACAGATGCAGTTCCTCCGGCGCTCGTTGTCCGTGTCCTGAAGGACCGGCTCGGCGAAGGCGGCAGCCCTTAAGGGCTGGCGTAGTGGCCGAGCCGCGGCTTCAGCCGACGGATCACACTAACCGTGACACGCTGGACTTCAAATCAGTCTCCACGGGTGCCGGTCCCACACGAATGGCAGCTTCGCCGGCTTGTGACCGCTCAGGAGCATGCGATCGGCGACTTCCCGGTCCGACTGTCCAATGGTCACGCTCACCTGGTAGCGACTCTCGAGTTCATCAATCACGTTCCGCAATTGCTTGAGCGATCGGACAGCGAGATGTGTCCCCACGCCGAGACGCAACTCGCGCACGACGGCGCGCTCGGCGCGGTAGCCGAGCGCGTGTTCGACGACGCGCCCCGACAGCGCGACGATACCGGTGACCCAGCAGTATTCGTTCTGCCACTGCACGCGATCGGCGACCTCAGGCTTGAGTGCATAGATGCCGCTCGGTTGGTCGACTGTCGGGAGCGGAACGCCGTCGCGGACGACTGGACCGTTCCAGATGCAGAAAGCGGAGAGCGAGAGGAGACGCGGGCCGCCGTCCCCTCCTCTTCGGCGAAGAAAGAACCCAAGACGCCACGCGCGCCACGCGACGAGCTCGGTGTCGCTGTTCCACTGAACGAACGGGGCCGGTGGTACAACGGGACGCATCACGCCAATGGTCACGCGGGGATTGGCTCCTTGAGCCTGCTCGGTGCGGGTTCTTTGGGAGCCGGTGTCGCGGGCTGCCGCTCGGCGGGCAGAGCGGAGGGGACGTTTTCGATGATGCGGATGACGGGTCCGAGGTCCATGTACGAAGCCTGGCAGAGGGGTGTGACATTGCGGCGGTCAGAGTGACGCGCGCGGCAACTGATCGCCAACTGCAATACGAGCCAGGCGCACCCTTGCTGTCGCACGCTTCTCCATGGGAGACCCGTCACGGTTCGCAAGTCATACCCGGTCATGCTCGCAGCCGATTTGCGCGGCTTCCCAGTATGGTATAACCGTGGTATACTCTCAGTATGAAAACCGCCATCTCGATCCCGGATGAGCTCTTCAGCTCCGCTGATGCCCTGGCACGCAAACTTGGCATGTCTCGCAGTCGGCTCTTTGCCACCGCGTTGACCGAGTACTTGGCCAAACACCGTACCGCCAGGGTGACCGAGCGCTTGAATGAAGTCTATGCCTCAGAGCCGAGCCGGCTCGACGAAGGCGCCCGCCGCGGGCAGCGACGAGTCGCGAAGCGGTCCGAGTGGTAATTCAGCGTGGCGAGATCTGGTGGGCGGATCTCGGCGAGCCGACTCGATCGGAGCCCGGATTCCGCCGCCCCCTGTTGATCGTACAAGCTGATGCGTTCAATCGCAGCAGAATTGAAACGACGATCGCGGTCATCCTGACGTCGAATGTGCGCCTGGTCGACGCTCCCGGAAATGTCTTGGTGCCGAAGCGCGAGTCGGGGCTGCCGAAGGATTCCGTCGCGAACGTTTCTCAGATTCTGACGCTCGATCGCGGCGACTTGACCGAGCGGGCGGGCAAAGTCTCGAGCGAGACTCTGACCGCAGTGAATGCAGGACTCCGGCTCGTGCTGTCCCTGTAGTGCGGCCGATCGAGCCGGAACACGCGCATCTCACCCCCTGAGGAGGCGTGGGCCGCCGTCGCCTCCTTTCGTGTTATCGCCCCTACCCCCGGACCCACTCGCCTGCTCCCCCGCCCCGGTGCATGTTGGACCGGTCCAGCCCCCAGCCCCCAGCCCCCAGCCCTCGAGGAGGTCGCAATGCTCACGCGCCTTTCGCGTCTCGCCGTCCTCGTTTCGCTCGTCGCCGTCCTCCTCCCCGCGGGGCTCGCGGCCCAGGATCGCGGCACCGGCACGCTGACCGGAACCGTCACCCGCGCGAGCGACAGCAGCCGACTCGCCGGTGTCTCCGTGACTATCAAGGGCATGAGCACGAGCACAGTCACTGGCACAAACGGCCAGTTCACCATCCAGCGGGTTCCAGAAGGCCCGCAGACCCTCGTGTTCCGCTGGCTCGGCTACAAACCGTTGGAAGCGCAAGCCCAGGTGACGACCGGCAGTACGCAGCGCGTCGACGTGGCGCTCGAAGCGCAGCCCATCACTCTGGGCGAGGTGGTCGTGTCGACCGCCTCACGAGCGCCCGAGCGCGCGGTCGAGGCGCCGGCTGCCGTGTCGGCGGTCGAGCCCGCAGTGACGCGGGCCTTTTCCGTGACCGGGCAGGCCCCGCTCGCGCTAGCCACCGTGCCCGGAGTGGACCTCGTGCAGAGCGGCGTGAACGATTTCAATCTCAACGCGCGGGGCTTCAACTCGAGTCTGAACCGCCGGGTGCTCGTGATGCAGGACAGCCGCGACCTGTCGATCGCGTTCCTCGGCGCCCAGGAGTGGAATGGCCTGGCGCTGCCGCTCGAGGACATGGGCCCGATCGAGGTCGTGCGCGGCCCCGGCTCGGCGCTGTACGGCGCGAATGCCTTCGCCGGCGTGGTGAACATCAGCACGCCCACGGCGCGTGAAGTCGCGGGGACCAAGGCCACGCTCGCGGGCGGCGAGCTGAGCAGCCTACGCGCGGACGTGCGCCACGCCGGCGTAGTCTCGGGCGGCCGGCTGGGCTACCGACTCAACGTCGGCTCTAACCGCAGCGACACCTGGACCCGCTCCCGCACGGCCCGCGACACGAGCGACTTCCAAGCCGAATACGCCGAGGGGACGGAGGGCCCGATCACGCCAGTGCCGCAAGAAGTCCGGCCGCTCAATGGCCAGGACACCGTGCCGACCACTCGCGCGGCAAGCGGCGAGCGGGACGACTTGGTGAACACGTACGGCACGGCGCGGATTGACTACTACGCCGACAACGGCGCGGTCGGCACCGTGGAGGGCGGCGTTGCGCAGGTGGAGAACGAGGTGTTTGTCACCGGCATTGGGCGCGTACAAGTGAGCAAGACGTTGAAACCGTGGAGCCGGGTGGCGTGGGCGGCCCCGCGCTACAACGTCATGGCGTGGTACACGGGCCGGGACACGAAAGACCCGCAGTACTCGCTCGCTTCGGGGCTCGGGCTCGAGGAGCACTCGAGCATCTTCCACGTGGAGGCCCAGTATAACGGCGGGCTCGCCGGCGACGCCGGCCGGTTCGTGGTGGGCGCTTCGCTCCGCGAGTACCAGCTCGACACCAAGGGAACGCTGATGGCGCCGGCCGACGACGGCCGCAGCGACAGCTACTACTCGGCATACGGGCAGGTCGAATACAAGTTCACCCCCGCGCTGCGGGCCGTAGTGGCAGCGCGGTTTGACGATGGCGACCTGTTCGACGGCCAAGTCTCGCCCAAAGCGGCCCTGGTCTACAGCCCCAATGCGCGCCACTCCGTCCGGGTGACGGTGAACCGCGCTTTCCAGACACCCAACTACTCCGAGTTCTTTCTGCGCGTGCCGGCTGGGACGCCCACCGCAAGTCCACGGACGTTGGAAACAGGCCTCGAGGGCTACTTTGCCACGATCCGCGCCAACTTCGGTGCCGACCCGACCCTCCCCGCCACGCCCACGGATCTGCCGTGGAACTTCAACCCGCTCACCCAGCCCTTGGCGCTGGGCAACGCGAATCTCAACCCCGAGCACGTGACGGGGTGGGAGCTGGGCTACAAGGGAAACCTGACGAGCAAGCTGTACGCGAGCCTCGATCTGTACCACAACCGGCTCACCGACTTCGTCACCGATCTGCTGCCAGGCGTGAACCCCGACTACCCGGTGTACTTATTGACCGACGGCGGCACCGATATCCCCCAGACCCTCACCGATGTCGACGCGTACCTGGCCTCGCGCGGCCTGCCGCCGACTCACCCGCTGCGGGCGGCGATCCCGCAGCTGCGAGGTGGCTACAACCAACTGAACGCTGCGCTCGTGAGTACCAGTCTGCTCGCCACGCTCCCGAACGGCCAGCGAGCTATCGTCGTGTCCTACGCCAACGCCGGGAAGGTCAACGAGCAGGGCGTGGAACTGTCGGCCGGCTATCTCCTGACGGACGAGGTGCGCGTGGAAGGGTCGTACACCTTCTTCGACTTCGACCCGCCCACGGGCGCGCTGGTGGGTGACAAGCTCCTCCCCAATACTCCCAAGCATAAAGGGACGCTGAGCGTGCAGTACGCCGGCGCTCAGGGTCTCGATCTGGGCGTCACCCTGCGGAGGCAGACCGCGTTCGACTGGGCGACCGGGGTGTTCAACGGTTTTGTGGACTGGAGTCAGACCGTCAACATGAACGCGGGCTATCAGGTCAACAACAACCTGCGCGTGCACGCGATCGCGACCAACGTGCTCGACCAGAAGCGGTTCCACCTGTATGGTGGCTCGGTGATCGGGCGGCGGGTGATCGGGGGCGTGACGGCGACGTTCTAGATTCGCCGACGCGCTACAGGGATCGCGGTGCCCCTCGGCGGGGTGGTCTGGGACAGCCGACGAGTCTCAACAAGGAGCGAGCGGCAAGTGTGAGTCGCCACTGCAAGACCTTCCAAGTAGATCCGGAGTCCGCGATCCGATGACACCGGCGGCACAAGACGACCGGTCTTGGGGGATGCCCAAAGCTTCCCCTCGACCAGTCATGATGACGTGTCAGTCCCCGCCGCCGACCACACCACGCGCAAGCGCGCGCGTGGATGCGTCGGGCATGACGCGTTCTAACGTTGTTTTTCCATTTCCAGTTGGGATCGCGCGCCCTAACCGTCATTTGATGGCGGGGACATACCGGGTAGTTGCCCACCCGACTAGTAGCAGCGCGCCCGCACGCAATGCACGTTCGGCCGGTTGCTAGCGCGACATTGCGGACTATCTGAGTGCGGTTCGTGAGGAGCTCCGAAAGGCAGTACCAGCCAAGTATAGGGAGCCCGAGAACGCGGGCATAACCCAAAAAACGCACTCGCTCTCTGCGTTCTCGGGCACCTGCGAGCGTTCGTTTGATTATCTGCGTGGAAGGTTTCACTCGTAACGTGCCGAAGCGAGGAGGCAGTGCCTGTCGGATCTCCGCGTCTTCGGCCTTCGGGATTGCCAGGATCGTCAGCCGCGTGCTGGTGTGGCGAAACTGGTAAACGCGGTGACCCCTCAAGTCACTGGGCTCACGCCCTTGTGGGTTCAGCTACGGCGCCTTCGGCGCCTCGCTGCGCTTCGCGTCGAATCCCATCACCAGCACCCTCGCTCTTTTCTATTGACTCGGCGATGTTCGTTGCCGATGTTACAAATACTTGAGGGGTCACCGCGTAGCCAGTTTCGCTACGCCAAGAAAGCCGGGGAGCAACAGCTCTCCGGCTTTCGCATTTAGATGAGTAGGTCAGCCGCTACTCGAGCAGCGCCTGCACCTCCGCCGCCGCCGCAATCCGCCGATCGACGTGGTCCCCGATCTCTTTGGCGCGCTCGAGCACCAGCGTCAGATCGGAAGGCGACCCCACGCCGGACTGCCGCTTAACGAGGGCCAGGCGCAGGTGTTCGAGCGCGGCCACGGCTTCGGTGAGCGATTCACCGGTGTCGCCTCGTGCCCGCAATGCCACTGCCCCGGTCTCCAGTCGCTCGATCACGCCCGGGAGGTCTCGCGCCTGGCGCCGCTCCGCGTCCGGCAGCGCCTGATAGGCGGCGAGCGCGGAGTGGGCGAGCAGGAGCTCGGTCGGCTCGACCGAGGGCAGGGCCGGGCGTGCGGTTGCCTTGAGGCCCAACCCAGCGAGCCGGAAGAACGCGCCTCCGGCTCTTCCGGCCCAGATCCGGTACCACAACGAGTCCAGCTTCCGGAACCAGCTTCGCTGCTTGGTGACTTCGGCCTCCTCCAGCTGCACTTGCCGTTCGGCAAGCAGGGCCGCCCGAATGTCGCCGAACGTGTAGCCATCCTTCAAGAGCCGACGCGCCACCACGACTAGCTGAAAGATGAGGATCGCCCCGATGATCCCCATCAGGTTCCCAGCGAGCACCGACGTCAACAGGACCATGGTCGAGATTTGCGCGTTCCGCATGAAGGCACGGACCAGCGGCGGGGCGCGAAAGTCCCGCCCACGCAGCTCGCCCGCGATGCGCGCGAGATCGTCCGCCGTCTGAAACCGGTCCGGCAGCGCTTTGCGGAGCAGGCGTTCGACGACGGCTGAAAGTTTGGCGGGCACCTCGGGCCGGAGCGCCTGAACCTGGGGCGCGGTCTCGTAGACGTGTTTCGTGAGGATCGCGGGCACGTTGGCAGCGTCGAATGGTGCCCGGCCCGTGAGGGCGTAGAAGAACGTTGCGCCCAGGGAGTAGAGGTCGCTGCGCGCGTCCGCCAGCTCGCCGCACGCCTGCTCGGGGCTCATGTAGCGCGCGGTCCCGGTGACTGAGCGTTCCGTGCTTTCGCCCGGCCCACTCGCGCGTCTGCCGAGCGCGATTCCGAAGTCGGTGACGACCGCGCGCTCGGTCGCGCGCTCGATCATGATGTTGTCGGGCTTTACGTCGCGGTGAATCACGCCGCGCTGATGCGCGGCGCCCAGCGCCCATGCCACTTCCTGCAGCAGCTTCGTCGCCAGGCGCGGCGGGAGCGGGCCGGCCCGCTCCACCCGATCGCGCAGCGTCTCGCCGTCCACGAAGCCCATCACGAAGAACACAAGGTCACCGCGTGCCTCGACGAGGTGAA
>DATFEG010000152.1:0-47246 GCA_035251445.1 Gemmatimonadales bacterium
CAGCCAAGACCCGATACCACCCGCGCCCCAGGGGACACGACCCGGCGGCCCGTGCCACCACCTCCTCCGCCGCAGCCGCCGCCGCAGCCGCCACCACCGCCACCGCCTGCGCCGGACACGACCAAGGCGCGAACGGACTCGAGTGCCACAACACATTAAGCCGTACGGCAACGTCCTCGAGACGATTGGCTGGACCCCACTGATTCGACTCAACCAGGTCACGCGCGGGATTCGCACACCGGTGTATGCCAAGGCGGAGTTTTTCAATCCCGGAGGGTCCGTCAAGGATCGCATCGGTCTCGCGATGATCGAGGCGGCCGAGCGCGAGGGACGCCTTAAGCCGGGCGGCCTGATTGTCGAGGCAACCTCGGGCAACACCGGAGTGGGACTCGCGCTTGCCGCGGCGGTGAAGGGTTATCGCTGCATTTTCACGATGCCGGACAAGATGTCGCAGGAAAAAGCGCGATTGCTGCGCGCCCTCGGCGCCGAAGTGCTCATCACTCCCACGGCAGTTCCACCCGATCACCCCGACAATTACATCATGAAAGGCCGGGCGATCGCCGCGGCCCACGAGAACGCCATCTTCGCCGATCAGCACTACAATCCCGTCAACCCTGAAGTTCATTATCAGACAACAGGGCCGGAAATCTGGGAACAGACGAGCGGGAAGGTGACGCACTTCGTCTGCGCGCCTGGAACAGGCGGCACGGTCAGCGGCGCCGGCCGCTATCTAAAGGAAAAGAACCCCAAGATCTGCATCGTCGCCGGGGATCCAGTGGGCTCGATCTACGCCGATTACGCCAGGACGCACAAGAAGAGCGACGGGCAGCCCTACAAGGTCGAAGGCATCGGCGGCGACAAGATCCCGACGTCGCTCCACTGGGACGTGATCGACGAATGGGTCGTGGTGAGCGACAAAGACGCGATGCAGATGACGCGCCGGCTCGCGAAGGAAGAGGGACTGTTCGCGGGCGGGTCGACCGGCGTGAATCTCGTCGCGGCGCTCGAGGTCGCGCGCCGGCTCGATGATCCCAAGGCACTCGTCGTGACGGTGCTGGCCGACACCGGTGAGCGGTATCTCTCGAAAGTCTACAACGAGGAGTGGCTGCGCGAGAATCAGCTGATCGAGGATGAGCGTCCGACGGTTGGGCGGCTCGTCGCCGGGAAAGGCAACGAATCCCCTGCTGTCATTCACGTGGCGCCCGAGGCGTCGGTCCGGCAGGCGCTCAACCTGATGACGACGTACAACGTCTCACAGTTACCAGTCATCGAAGGTGACGACGGCATCGGCGCCGTCTCCGAACAAGCGCTGATGGCGCGCGCGATCGGTCAACCCAAGATCCTGGACAGCCCCGTGCGCGAAGTAATGGATCCGCCCTTCCCCGTGGTGGACAGTCACTCGCCGCTCGCGCAGCTCACCACACTCTTGTCGCGCACTACGCCGGCGGCCTTGGTGCGGCGTGACGGCAAAGTTGTCGGCATTGTGACACGCTACGATCTGCTACACCAGCTCGCGGGCATTCGCTGATGCGTGTGACGGTGCTCACAGGCGGGGCCACCGCCGAGCGCGCGGTGGCGCTCGCCAGCGCATCGCAGATTGTGGCGGCTCTCCGCAGCCGGAAGCATGACGTAACGGTGGTTGATCTTGCCGGCGGCCAACTGGATGAAAGTGGAGAGCGGGAGCTCCTCGGAGGCGCCGTCGGCCTCACCCCACCCGCAGTGGATGCCCTCGCCGAGCGGGAAAAGAGGATGCTTTCGGAGGGTCTGGCGGGGTTGCCCTCCGTACGGGACGCGGATGTGCTGTTTCTCGCCGTGCATGGGGGCGCGTTGGAAGGGGGCACCCTGCAGGCCGTGCTCGATGTAATCGACGTCCCGTATACCGGTAGCGGACCCCTCGCCAGCGCGCTGGCCATGGACAAGGACCTGTCCAAGCGGCTGTTCCGGGCGGCCGGGGTGCCCGTACCGGCCTGGTTCATGGCGCCCGTGGCCGCGGATGATGTGACGACCGCCCTCGGCTGGCCGGTCATTGTGAAGCCATCCAAGCAGGGTTCATCTGTGGGACTGACGCTGGTCAAGCAGGCACAAGACCTGGACAATGCGGTCAGTGTGGCCGCCCAGTACGACGATGAGGTCATGGCGGAACAATTCATCCCGGGGCAAGAATTGACTGTAGGGGTACTGGGTGACGTGCCGCTGCCGGTAGGACAGATCGTGCCAAAGCATGAGCTTTTTGATTACGAAACCAAGTACACGCCTGGCATGTCCGAGGAGACGTTCCCGGCCAGGATCGACACCCTGCTAGCCCGACAATTGCAGGAGTATGCGATGATGGCGCACCGCGCCTTAAAGCTCAGCGGTTACTCGCGGGTTGACTTCCGGGTCACCCCCGACGGGGACATTTTCTGTTTAGAGGCCAATTCGTTGCCGGGTATGACCCGCACGAGCCTCCTCCCCCAGGCTGCGCAGGCGGCGGGCATCCCCTTCTCGGACTTGTGCGAGCGTATCGCGCGCCTTGCCCGGAACAACCGGGCCGCAAGAGGGGGATAAAAAATGTTCAGCTGGCAAGACGCCTAGTACCGATCGGGGAACAGATGGGCCCGCAGCGGATGTATGGACTGACGATATGGGTGCGACGCCTTCTGGTCGCCAACCTACTCGTCTTCCTGGTTCAGAGCACGCTATTCACCGCCCCAAGCTTCCAGGATGCCTTGGGGTTCCAGCCGTTCCACGCCTGGGAGCGCCCCTGGACGTTCCTTACCTACATGTTCCTGCACGAGAACGTGTGGCACCTCGCGTTCAACATGCTCATGCTGTTCATGTTCGGGCCCTCGGTGGAAGATCAGATGGGGGGTCGGATCTTCTTCATCTTTTACCTGCTCTGCGGAGTGGGCGGCGCGATCCTGTCATTCCTGCTCGTGCAATGGGCCCCTTTAGGGGTCGTGATCGGCGCATCGGGTGCCATACTGGGCGTCGCCGTCGCGTTCGCGTGGTATTGGCCGAACCACCCTGTCTTCGTGTTCCCGCTGCCGGATCCGATTCCCGCGAAGTGGCTCGTCACTTTTCTGGTCGCCTTTGATCTGGCGCTGGCGTGGGCCGGCGCGCTCACGCAAGGAGCGATGGGTGGGCGGGTTGCGCATCTCGCCCATCTTGGTGGCGTCGCGATGGCGCTGATGTGGCTCAAGGCTCAGGACTGGCGCCTCGCGCGTAGCGAAGGACGCCAGGGGCGTATGGCGGAATCGAGCGTACTGGTCAGCCAGCCGCCCCGCGCGCGACGGGGGGACGCCGCCGCGGGCACGCGCGGGCATCCTCATGTCGAGCGGGACGCACGGGCGAACGCCGAGATCGATCGCGTGCTCGACAAGATCAACGCGAGCGGCGTCGACAGCCTGACGCCGGCCGAGCGGAAGTTCCTCACCGAAATCAGCCGCAGGATGCGCACACCGCCGAAATCCTGACGACATGATCGCGCTGGCGCTCGCGCTGCTCGCTGTCCAGGGACCGTCTCCCGACAGCCTGAGTGCGCGTGCCGAGTCGTTGCTCGCCCGCGGTAATGTTCAAGGCGCGTATAAGCTGGCCAAGAAAATTGTCGAGCAGCGTCCCAATGACGCCCAGGCCCATTTTCTCCTTGGGCGTGTCCATTTCGACCGTCCCATCGTCGGTCGATGGGCCGCGCTCGGGGAATTCAAGAAGGCCGCTCGCCTCGCTCCGCACGATCCGGCCCCGGTGTATTGGCAGATGATGGTGGGATTCTACCTCCGCAGCGATGATGGCGACCGGATCGCGCGCGACGCGCTGCTGCAGCTCTTTGCGGTCACTCCCGATTATCTCGATGCCTGGGCGCGTTTCCGCGCCGTCTACCAGAGTCCGGCGATCTGGCGACGGGCGGAGCGCGCGCTGGCGCGTCATGGTGACGACCCGACCGCACTCGAGCATCGGGCAGAGATGTGGATCGCCCTTGGCGACGGGAGGCGAGCCGATTCGCTGCTGGCTCGGGTCGTCGCTCAACGGCCTGCGGCTGTCGTGAAGACTTTCTTGCTCCGCGCGGAAGCAAGCTTTCTTGCAGGAAACTCGAACGCCGGTCTTGCCTGGCACGATTCGGCGCTTGCACATGCCAGCGACGATGCGAGCGAAGCGCTGTGGGACGAGGCCTGGACGATCGCCACAGCGCAGGAGAGCAACCGATATGCCGCCACGCCAGCCAACGAACGCCAGGCGTTCTTCGAACGCTTCTGGGGGGAACGCGACCCGAACCTGCTGACAAGAGAGAATGAGCGACTAGGCGAACACTATGCCCGTCGAGCCAAAGCACGTCACATGTATCGGCTGCTGCAGCCCCAGCGCTCAGAGTACCACTCCAAGGCAGCGCAGGCGCTGGCCGATTATGAGTTGCGACGGGCACAAAGCCTATTGGCTACCGCCAACCGAGCTGGCGGCTCATCCGAACCCGCCTTGGTAACGACGCGCGTGGCGGCCTTGAGATGGGGCTCGAGCGCATTGCAGGACAGCGCGCGCCAGTCCGCAATTCGCGCCGGGCTGACGGCTCAGGGCCTCGTCTTCATGCGCTACGGCCGGCCAGACCGCCAAGCCTCCTGCATCACCGACCTACTGCACCCCTACGAGATCCCATTCTGTTCCAGCCACATGGACCAAGAGACGTGGCTGTATCGAACGCCGGACGGTCCGTTGAGCATCAGCTTCTGGAAAAATGAATACGTCCTGCCGTTATCAAACGGGCAGCTACAGAGCTCGATCGTCGCGCTGCAGACTGACCGCACGACACTGCCGGCGCCTCTCGCAGCACAGGCGTGGTCGGCGCTGTTTCGCAGCGCGGAACTCGGGTTGACGGATCTCTACTACCGCACCAGCGGGGATTCGGCAGCCGCAGTAGTGTGGGACACGGCCGGGCAGATTCAGCCGATTCGCGCGAGCGGTTCCGAATTGCTGCTGCTCTCGGTGCCTCCGGGACTCTACCACCTTGGAGTGGATGTGGATTCCGCGGGCAAGCTGGGACGCTCGCGGCGCGACGTCCGCGTTCCGTTTTTCTCGGCTGTGGACCTCGGCCTGTCGAGCCTGGTGCTCGCCCCGAGCACCGCGCTGCTGAATCGTGAGCCGGCGTTACGTGGGATGCCCGTCGACCTCGTCTACCCGGCGGGCACGCCGCTCGCCTCGTATGTGGAAATTTACGGGCTGACGCCCGACCGGTTCGGCCGGTCGCACTACACCGTGCGCTACTCCTTCGAGCCGGTGCGCTCACTCGTCGGCAGACTGTTTTCGAGCGCGCGCAAGGTCGTGTTCGAGTTCGATCGCGAGACGGAGAGCAGCATGGCCTTCGAGCGCCTCGTCATCGATCCCGACCGGTTGCCCGCCGGTCGCTATCGCGTCACCGTCTCGGTGACCGATAGAACCAGAAATGTCAAGTCGGAGTCCGTCGCGCTCGAGATTGAAATCCGCTGACCGCCTTCCCAAATTGGGGCGGCACCAGCGACATGCTCGTCAATCTCGTCCCCGAGTTTCTCGCGACCCTCAGCGCGGCCGATCCCACCGCGGCCTACCACGAGTATCTCGATCGCCATCGACCAGTGCTCTCCGCCTACTGGGGGAACTACGTCATCGATCCCGGCTCGCCGCACGCCGAGTCGATCATTGCCGCGGCGCTGCGCGCCGACCGCGCCGATCTCAAACGCCTGCTCGACGACGTCGACGTGGTGGCGATCGCCGAAGAAGCGCTGCGCCGGTCGCTGGAGCTCCTGGAGGGAGACTGCGCGGTCGACTTGTATCTCATGGTCGGGGTCGGCGCCGCGAACGCGGGCGAGCTGGTCGTGGGCGGCCGCGGGATCGCCTTTGTCTGCCTCGAGCATTTTACGGGACGCGCAAACGCTCAGACGTTCGGCCTCGGCCTCGCACCGGAGCTGATCCCGCTCTGGATCGCGCACGAGGTCGCGCACGCGCTGCGCTACACGTCGCCGTCGAGCCGGGCGGCGATACGGCGCCTGGTGAGCGAGATGGACGGCTACTACGACGCCTGGGAGCTCGGCTCGCGCGCGACGCTGCGGGAACTGGTGGTGAACGAAGGCGCGGCGATCGCCGCGTCGCAGGCGATCGCGCCGGGTTTCGACGCGTGGGAGTACTTCGGGTACAACCGGCGCCAGTATCGTCGCCTGCGCGAGCTCGACGCCTTCCTGCGGCGCGCGGCGGCCAATGACCTCGAAGCATCCGGGCTGGGTCTGCGACTGCGCTACCTGTCCGGCGGCATCAGCCCCGCGGCGCGGCTTCTGGCCGGCAAGGTGCTCCCCGAACGTTCCGGGTACTACCTGGGTCTGCGGCTGGTGGAGAGCTACCTCGGCGAGCACGGCGCGGCCTCGACCGTGAGAGCCGCCGTGGAGGAGCTCCGGCAGGCGGACGCGCGCGCGTCGGGCATCCAAACTGCGTGACTCCTCGGACCAGGAATACTCCTCCTGAGCGCCGGATCAATCGGCCGCTTCGGGAGGTTCTGGACGAGCTTCTCGGACACACCCGGGACGTCGCCCGTCGAGCCAAGGCCATGACGCCCGCCGAGCTCGATTATGCCCAACAGCGGCTCGAATGGCTGGCAGACGAGGTGTGGCGGGTGGCAACCGGCGAGGCTGCGTCCCCCGAGTAGATTACGCGAGGTATGGGGACCCGCGGTGAATTCAAGGTAGCCATCACGAAGGAAGACCTGGTCTTCGCGGCCGCGCACTTCATCACGTTCGCGGGCCACCGCTGCGAGAAGCTCCACGGACACAACTACCGGGCCAGTCTGCTCGTGGAAGGCGGCCTGGAAAAAGACAGCTGGTTTGTCGTGGACTTCTCGGCCGTCAAGAAAGTGATGCGGGCCTTGACGGCGGAGCTCGACCACCGCGTCCTGCTCCCTCGGGACAATCCCAACCTCGCGATCTCCGAGCAAAACGGCAGTGTGCGCGTGGCTTTCGACGGCGAGCCGCGATACGTCTTCCCAGCCGGTGACTGCGTGATTCTCCCAATCCCTAATACGACAGTCGAGATGCTGGCCCAGTATCTCGCGGGCCGGGTGCGCTCCGAGCTGCGCGCGATGCATCTCAAGACCATCGAGGTCGAGGTAGAGGAAAACTTCGGCCAGTCGGCAAGCTACCGCGAAACCCTGGACTGAAACATGGCGAATCCAAAACCGCTGTCTTCTTCCGAGATTACCGCGCGCCTGAAGGCGTTGCCGGGTTGGCGTCTGGAGAGTGGGGGCGGGGGGAGCGCGATCGTGCGCGAATACGCGACCGACGGCTGGCCGACGACGCTGATGTTGGTGAACGCGATCGGCTTTTTCGCAGAAGCGGCGGACCATCACCCTGACCTCGCTGTGAGCTGGGGGAAGGTGCAAGTGAAGCTGTGGACCCACAGCGCAGGCGGCGTGACGGCGAGCGATGTTGAGTTGGCGGGAGTGATCGAGCAGACAGCGCTGTGGCGGCCAGCGGGAACGAGCGAACTGCGCGGCACCCCCAGGAAATTTGTGAGCTCGTGACGGTCGTCGTCCCGCTCTCACCGAGTCCCGATCCATTCGGAACGTGCGTTCGGTTCAGCGGCTGTGCCTACCTCCTCTTTCTCGACAGCTCGGCGCAGGGGTCCCTCGGCCGTTACTCGTTTCTGGCCGCTGATCCCGTCGCGGTCGTACGCTCGCCCGACGCGGCGCGGCAGCTGCTGCGCGCCCATCGCCTGCCGCAACTCGCGGACCTGCCGCCCTTTCAGGGCGGCTGCGCGGGGTATCTGGGTTATGAGTGGGGTTCCGCAGCCGAGCATGTCGCGCGCCCCCCGGCCGACGCGTTCACGCCGCGTCTGCCGGACGCGCTGCTTGCGCTGTACGACTGGGTGATCGCCTGGGATCACGTGGAAGACAAGGCCTGGCTCGTCTCGACAGGCATCGGCGAAGGAGGCAAGGGACGCAGTGACGAGCGCGCGACGGCCCGCGCAGCGTGGGTACGCGAGCGCCTCGCGGCGGTGCCGGCGGCGATTCGCGACCATCCGGCGCCCACTCCCGCGCCGCCCATCTCCAACTTCGAGCGCGCTGAATTCGAGGCTGCGGTTTCGCGGATCCGCGAATATATCGCGGCCGGCGATGTCTATCAGGTCAATCTGTCACAGCGCTTTCATGCACCGTTTGTGGGTTCACCCCTCGCGCTGTATCGCCGGCTACGGGCCCGCAATCCGGCGCCGTTTGGCGCATATCTCGAGTTTGCAGGCGCCTCGATTGCCAGTATCTCACCAGAGCGGTTTCTGCGGCTCGATGCGGCGACGCGCGAGGCCGAGGCGCGGCCGATCAAGGGCACTCGGCCGCGTGGCCACACGCCCGAGAAGGACACTGCGTTGGCGCGCGAGCTGGTGGCGAGCGAAAAAGACCGGGCGGAGAACGTGATGATCGTCGATCTGCTGCGAAATGACCTGGGCAGGGTCTGTCGCACCGGATCGATCGCGGTGTCGAAGTTGTTTGCGCTCGAGTCACATCCTACGGTGCACCATCTGGTTTCGACGGTGACGGGCGTGCTGCGGGACGATGCCGATGCATTCGACTTGCTGCAGGCTGCGTTCCCCGGCGGCTCGGTCACGGGCGCGCCGAAGATTCGTGCGATGCAGATCATCGCCGAGCTCGAGCGCGCTCCCCGCGGCGTGTATTGCGGCGCGATCGGTTACGTCTCGACGACGGGCGCGATGGACTTCAACATCCTGATTCGAACGATCGTGTTGCGGGACGGGAACGCGACGTTCCATGCGGGCGCCGGCATCGTCTGGGACTCCGAGCCGGCAGCCGAGTATCAGGAGACGCTCGCGAAAGCGCGGACGATGATCGAGGCGCTCACTTCCCCACGCAGAAGGTCGCGAACACCCGGTCGAGCACATCCTCCGGCGTAACCGCCCCGATCAAGTCGTCGAGCGCGGCCACTGCCGCCCGCAGATGAGTCGCGGCCGCAGCCGCATCCACCCCGCCCTCCCGCGCCCCCCAGAAGCCGTCGAGCTCCAGAACCGCCCGCTCCAACGCCGCGCGGTGTCGCGCGCGCGTAACGACGGGCTCGACGTCGCCGAGCGCGAGGAGCCGCCCGAACGCGACTTCGGCAAGCCGGCGCCGTAACTCCGGTAGCCCCTCCCCGCTCACTACCGAAACGACCGGGAAGGGGGACGAGGGACGGGGGACGGGTAAGACGTCAGCTTTGGTTATCACGCGCACGACGGGCGCTTTGCAGCCGGCGACGAACGACTCGTCCCCCGTCCCCCGTCCCTCGTCCCCCGGCTCGCAAAAGAGTACGAGATCCGCCGCCGCCAGGTACTTCCTGCTGACCTCGATTCCCATTCGCTCGATGCGCTCATCGCTGTCACGCAGGCCTGCCGTGTCGACCAGGCGAAACGGGAATCCCTCAATGACCGCGTGCGCTTCGATCGCGTCGCGGGTGGTGCCGGGAACTTCGGTCACGATCGCGCGCTCGGTGCCAAGCAGAGCGTTGAAGAGTGAAGACTTCCCGGCGTTCGGACGGCCCGCGATCACGAGTAGCGCGCCCTCGCGCAGACGCTCGCCCTCGGGAGCCGTTTTCAATAGATCGGCAACGCGATCACGTACCACGCACCACGCACCACGCACCCTTTCCGGTGAGACGGGGCCCTCGTCTTCTTCGGGAAAGTCGATGTCGTAGGCGATCAAGGCTTCGAGCTCCAGGATTTCGTTGCGCAGTACCGCCAGCCGGTCCGACAGGCCGCGCTCGAGCTGGTAGAGCGCGCGGCGTCGCTGCGCCGGCGAGCCGGCATCGATCAAATCCGCCGTCGCTTCGGCCTGGAGCAGGTCCATCTTGCTGTTGAGCACGGCGCGGCGCGTGAATTCTCCGGGCTGCGCCGGCCGCGCGCCCGCCGCCACCAGCGCGGCCACAGCCGCCGCGGGAACCGTCAGGCCGCCGTGCGTCGAAATCTCGACGAGATCGTCACCGGTATAGGAATGCGGGGCGGGAAAGCAGGCCGCGAGCACGTCATCCACCGGCTCGCGCGAATCGGGATGCAGGAGCCGCGCGCGAAATACCGTGCGCGGCGGCGCGGGATAAAACGGTTCGAGGCAGCGAGCGGCCAGCTCGAAGGTGTTGGCGCCCGACAAGCGGATTAGCGCGAGGGCCGAGCGTCCCGGTGGTGTGGCGAGTGCGACAATGCTATCGGTGAGCAGTCTAGGTCTTGGACGGTGTCGTCGCGCTGCGCGGCCCGGTTGTCCCGCCCGCGCCGGCGGCCTTGGCCACGGGCGCCTCCCTCAGCCGCCGCTTGGCGATCAAGTACTGCTGCGGGATGCTGAAGATGTTTTGCGCCGCGTAGTACAGGTTCAGTCCGGACGCAAAGTTCAGAAACAGGACCGTCATGAAGATCGGCATGAAGTACAGCATCATCTTGGTCTGTGGATTCGGCGGCACGCCGATCTGCCCCACCTTGGACAGCGCGTACATCGAGAGGCCCATGAGCAGCGGGATGATGTAGTACGGGTCGGGACGCGACAGATCCGGGAGCCAGAGGAACGGGACGCCGCGGAACGCGATCGTGTTCGCGAAAACGAAAAACAGCGCAAACAAGACCGGCATCGGCAGCAGCATTGGCAGACAGCCGCCGAATGGGTTCACCTTGTGTTCCTTGTAGATCCGCAGCATCTCGCGCTGCAGCCGCTCCGGTTCGCCCTTGTAGCGTTCCTGCGTCTCCTTGAGGAGCGGCGCGACGGCCTGCATGCGAATCCCCGACTCCATCGCCTTCTGGTTCAGCGGCCACAGCAGGATGCGGACGATCACGCCGAACAGGATCAGCACCCAGCCGTACGCAAGATTCAGCTGCTCGTGCATCCACAGCAGAATGTTCGTGACGAAAACGGAAACAGGCTGAATGATCGGCCGGAAGATCCAGCCGTAGGGATTGGCGTCATCGAGACCATGACCGATGCGCGACAGGTGGCGGTAATCGAGCGGACCGATGTACACCTGATAGCGAAATCCGCCGGCAGGGGGCACCGGCATGGTGATCGTCACGTCGGCGCGCGGTGCCGCCTTATCAGCGCGCCGGCCCCCGACGGCGATCGCGCCGCCGAACGCCGGCTGCCCTTCCTCCAGCGCAAGCGCCGCCGTGAGGAAGTATTTCGACTTCACACCAACCCATTCGAAGGGCCCGTCGAAGAGCGCGCGCTCGCCGGGTTTGATGCCCGACAAATCGGTCCGTTCGGTCTTCGACGCCTTCGTCACCACGGCGTAGTTGCGATGGTCATCGGCCGAGTCCTTCTCGGCTGACTGCAATCCATCCGCCAACCCGAGCAGGAGCACGGCTCCGCTGCTGCCCAATCCGCTCACCGTGCCGTTGACGATGAAGCGGTATTCGTCCGGGACGAAGCGATACTCGAGCGCGACACGCGATCCCCCGCGGGACGCTTCGAGCTGCAGCGTCTGCTGTCCTTCTCCCGCGTACACGACGAGGCCGGGCGCATCCGGGCTGGCCGCAAAACTCCAGTCTTCGAGCGACACTGTGTCGCCGCCGGGCAGAGCGAGCCGGTGGCGCAGGAACGCACTGCCTTTTGGCACGAGCTGCACCGGCTGGCCCGTGTCCCCGGGCGCAAACGATTGATAGTTCGTGAGTTCTGCAGTGACGAGGCGGCCGCCGCGGGTGGAGAACCCAAGCCGGTAGAGTGGCGAGGTAACCCAAATGGTCTTGCCCGTATCGGCGCCGGACGGGTGGACCGGTGGACGGGTGGACAGCCCGGCTGCGGGAGCGGCGCTCGTGTCCCTCGCGCGCGCCTGGACTTGTGCGCTGTCACGAGTCGTCCGGCCGACCGGCCGCCCCGAGGTCGGATTCGGTTTCGGCGGCCAAATCAGCATCGGCACGAACCAGACCACGAGCATCAACAGCACCGCCGCAACGAGACGCTGGCGATCGTTCATGGGACTGGGTCGTAGCCACCCGCGTGGAACGGATGGCATTTGAGAATGCGTTTCACGCCGAGCCAGGAGCCTTTCAGTGCGCCGTAGCGCTCAACCGCCTGATACGTGTAGCGCGAGCAGGTCGGTTCAAACCGGCAGTGCGTGAACACGAGGTGCGAGAGCGTGAGCTGGTACGCGCGAATCAACGCCAGGACGACGAGGGTCGGCAGTCGCAGCAGCGTCACGTCAGCGTCTCCACGACTTCCGTCAATTCGGCGCGCAGCGCTGCAAAGGAGGCGGTGTACGCTGAGCGCCGGGCGCGAATCACGAGATCGATCGGCGGAAGCCGATGCAACACAGCGCGTCGCAGGATTTCGCGAAGCCGGCGCCGGAGCCGGTTGCGCGCCACCGCGGTCGATTGATGACGCGGGACGATGAGTCCGAGTCGCGCGTGACCCGAAAGATTGTGACGCCAGACAAGATCAAGATGCTGCGTGCGTCGACGGTGGCCCTCATGACCCGCTTCCCAGCAGGCAGTGAGCTCTGAACCGCGCGTGATGCGAACACGGCGCGGGTACCGCTCGCTCGTTACCGGCTCCGATGTTTGGATGGAGAACGGACGGTGAGACGCTTGCGACCCTTCTTGCGTCGGCGGGACAGTGTGGCGCGGCCCCAGACTGTTTTCATCCGCGCGCGAAATCCATGTTTGTTGATGCGCCGCCGATTTCGCGGCCGATACGTCGGACCCATACATTCCTCAGAGTAAGGCGGGGAAAGTTACCCGTCGTGACGCGCGACGGTCAAGGTTGACTTTTCCACATAGGGCCGGTACTTTCGGGCCGCCCTTACCGCACTCCTTCCTTTCATTTCGAAAAATCGTGATGGAGCAGTCAGCCAACGAAGCTTGGAAGCGTCTCCTTGATGAGGCGCGACGCGAACTCCCCGAGGCGACGGTGCGGACGTGGCTCGAGCCGTCGGAGCCCATCGCGCTCGACGAAGGTCGCCTGATTCTCGGCGCGCCCGATCAATTCGCCGCGGAGTGGAACGAGTCGAAGCACGGCTCGCTGCTCGCGCGCGCTGCCGAGCGCGTGCTGGGCCGTCCCACGACCGTCGTCTTCCGCGTGCAGGAAGATCGGCAACGCCGGCCGCAAATGGATTTCTTCGTCGCGCCACGCGACACCGGCGCGACCACGGCCACGGCGTCCGCCGTCGCGACCACACCGCTGAACGAGCGCTACACGTTTCAGACGTTCGTCATCGGAAAGTCGAACGAGCTCGCGGCCGCCGCCGCGCACGCGGTCGCCGAGGCTCCGGGCAAGACCTACAACCCGCTCTTCATCTACGGCGCCACAGGCCTTGGCAAGACGCATTTGATGCAGGCCATCGCGCACGCCGTGATTGAGAAGAATCCGGGGACGCGGCTGCAGTATTTCGGCGCCGAGCAGTTCATCAACGACGTGATCGAATCGATTCACGCGCGCACGATGTCCGAGTTCCGCCGCCGCTATCGCAACGACGTGGATCTCCTGCTGGTGGACGACGTCCATTTCCTCGAAGGCAAGGAAATGACCCAGGAGGAGTTCTTCCACACGTTCAATGCGCTGTTCGAGGCGCATAAGCAGATCGTGCTCACCTCCGATCGCCCGCCGAAAGAAATTCCAGGCCTGGAGGACCGGCTGATCTCGCGCTTCGAGTGGGGCATGGTCGCCGACATCGGGCATCCCGATCTCGAGCACCGGATCGCCATCCTGCGGAAGAAGGCCGAGCAGGATCATCTCGAGCTCACGATTCCCGACGATGTGCTGCGCTTTATCGCCGAGCACATTCGCTCGAGCGTGCGCGAGCTCGAAGGGTGCATCATCAAGCTGCTGCTGTTCGCGTCGCTGAAAAACCGCGAGGTCACGCTCGAGCTGGCCCGAGACGCGCTCTCGGACAAGATCCGCCAGGGTGAAGAGGGGTCGGGATATGGCAGCAGCCAGTCGGCGCCGAGTATCGATCGCGTGCAGGAAGTCGTGGCCCGCCGCTGGGGCGTGACCCCGGAGGGCCTGCGCTCCAAGGCCAGGACCAAGACGCTCACCATTCCACGTCAGGTCGCCATGTATCTCGCGCGTGACATGCTCGGCATGCAGCTCGTGGAGATCGGCCAGGCGTTCGGCGGCCGCGACCACTCCACCGTGATTCACAGCGTGGACAAGGTCGAACGGCAGATGATGCGTGATCGCACGTTCAAGGAACGCGTCGAAATGGCGCGGCAGGAGTTGTCCGCACTGTAACCAACGGGCAGCGTGGGAAAGCGGCAGGGGATGTGGGCAGTGGGGAAACCGTGCCGTGTATCCGCAAAGCGCCAACAGTGCCAACAGTGCACAAACATTGTGTGATGTACGACAGGTGGTTCGCTGGTTGCGCTTTACCGACATCGCCCACATATCCCCGATGTCTACTACTACTACTGTATTTCTATATAGAGAAGCAGTAGTAAAGACTTTCCCCCATTTGGAGAACCGGCAGGCGGTCATGAAGTTCACGATAACGCGAGAGCAACTCCAGGAAGGATTGGCGGCCGTTGCAGCTGCCATTCCGGCGAAGACGACCCTGCCCGTATTGGCCAACGTTCTCGTCGAGGCCTCCAAGCAAGTCGGCGGTCTGCGGCTGTCCGGCACCGATCTCGACATCGCGGTCAGCACGACCGTCGCGGCGGAGGTTGATGCGGACGGCGCGGTCACCCTGCCCGCCAAGAAGTTGGTCGATATCGCGCGCGAGCTTCCGGCAGGGCCTGTGCGCGTCACCGCCGCAGGCGAGGCGCGCGTGTCGATCGAGTCGGGGCGATCCAAGTTCAAGCTGCTCGGCCTGCCGCGCGAGGAATTCCCCTCCTTCCCGGTCGTGAAGTTCGAGAAGGCATGGAAGGCGGCCGCGGGTGTCGTGCATAAACTCGTCGGGCACGTGTCGTTCGCGGCGTCGACCGAAGAGAGCCGCCCCATCTTGAACGGCGTGCTGTGGGAGCTGCGGCCCGACCGCATGCGCATGGTGGCGACGAACGGCCATCGACTGGCCAAGATGGATGTGCCGGCGACCGGAGGGTCGACAGCAGACCTGATCGTTCCACCCAAGGCGCTCGAGCAGATCCGCCGGCTCTACGCTGCGGATGCCGAGATCGAGCTCGCCAAGAGCGACAATCACATCGGCTTCCGTGCAGGGGGAACCCTCGTCTTCTCCCGGCTGATCGAGGGCCCGTATCCGAACTACGAGCAGGTGATTCCGCGCGAGAACGACAAGCAAGCGACCATCGACAAGGCGGCGATGGCAGCCGCCCTGCGGCGCATGAGCGTGGTCGCGAGCGACCAAACCCACCGGATTCGCCTCGCCTTCTCCGGCGGGAATCTGAAGTTCTCCGTGCAGACGCCGGACCTCGGTGAGGCGCAGGACGAGCTCTCGGTCACCTATGAAGGGGAGCCGCTCGAGATCGGGTTCAACGCGACGTATCTGCTCGAGATTCTGAAATACATGCCCACCGACGAGGTGCGCCTCACGTTCAAGGCGCCGGAGCGCGCCGCTACGATCGAGCCGGTCGGGTGGAACGACCCGGCGTCGTACATGGCGCTCGTGATGCCCCTACGGCTGGTGGATTAGCGAGTCCCGCAGCAACTTCGCGACTGAGTCAGGGAGTACGGGAGGCTCGATCACCGGAGCATCGGGGATCGAGTCTTCTGGTATTCGCGGCACGGGCGTCTTGCCGCCGTAGTAGCGCGCCAGAATCTGATCCCGCCGCGCCAGCATGCGCGCCGGTCGATACAACGGGTTGGACGTCCGCGGCTGCGGCAAGGTTGCCGCGAGTGCCGCTGCCTGCGCGTTGCTGAGTCGCGATGGCGAAACTCCGAAATACGCCTGGCTCGCCGCATTCACTCCCCAAATCCCCGGGCCCCACTCGGCGGTGCCGAGATACAGCTCCAGGATCCGATCCTTGCTCAGCGCGGATTCGAGTCGCAGTGCGGTCACGGCTTCCTTGAGTTTGCGAAAGACGGAACGCGACGGCGACAGGTAGAGATTCTTCGCGAGCTGTTGGGTTATTGTGCTCGCGCCGCGACGTCCGCCGGCGGCCAACGCCTCACGCATCTCGATGAAATCGATGCCGTGGTGTGTTCTGAATCGCGAGTCCTCGGCAATGATGACCATGCGTTCGAGAGTTCGCGACGAGCCCTGATCAGTCGTCGCGCGACGGTCCGGCCTCTTCGCTGCGCTCAGGGCGGGCCCCTTCGCTACGCTCAGGGCGGGTTGTGCACAGTCCGACCGAAACCGCATCATCGCCGTGCAGCGCGGGCTGTGTGAGCGCCACCAGATCGGCGGCGGCCAGACGGCGAACAACCACGCGACGAGCAGCGCGCCTCCGACTAGCAGAACGCGGCCGGCAATTCTAGCTTTTGGCACCGCCATGGACCTCGAAGCCCTCCAACCGCGCCTGCAACAAGCGCTTGGGCAGGAATTTACTCTTGGACCCCTGCTGGGTGAGGGTGGTTTTGCCGCCGTGTTCCGGGCGCGTGACAATGTCTTGAATCGTGATGTCGCCGTGAAGGTCCTGGACGTGGAGCTCGCGCCGTCGCCCACGGTTGCGGCGCGCTTCATCCGCGAAGCGCAAACCGTCGCGCGCCTCGAGCACCCGCACATCGTGCCGATCTATAAGGTCGGACGGCAGCAGGAGATCTTCTACATCATCATGCGGTGCATCGACGGCCCGTCCTTGCGCCAGCTCCTCGAAACTCAGCGGAGGCTGTCGGTTGGGGACGCGGGGCGCATCGCCCGGCAAGTCGCCGACGCGCTTGCCTACGCCCACACCCACAAGATCGTCCACCGCGACATCAAGCCCGACAACATCCTGCTCGACAAGTCGGGGCACGTCCTGGTGACTGATTTCGGCATCGCGAAGGCCGCGCAGGACGCGCATGAAGCGGCGAAGCCCGGGTCCACGGCGCTCACCAGCGAGGGCGTGATCGTCGGGACGCCGGAGTACATGAGTCCCGAACAGGCATCGGGCGATCCGCTGGACGGTCGATCCGACATCTACTCCCTCGGTGTTGTGCTCTATCACATGCTGGCCGGATCGCCGCCGTTCCAGGGTCCCTCCTCAGCCTCGATACTGGCCCAGCAGATCACGGAGGCGCCCGAGCCGATTCGCCGCCTCCGCTCCGATGTCCCGGAAGAGATGGCGGTGGTGCTGGACCGCATGATGGAGAAGAGTCGCAACAACCGGTTTCAGATGGCCGGCGAGGTCAGCCGCGCGCTCGTAGGCGCGTTGCCCACAGCGGCGCGTGACCGTGTGCGCGTGCCGTTCCGTCGCCGGCTCCGGGGGATGTTCTACAAGTCCCTTGTCGGCATCGGCGTTGCCGGATGCCTGCTCTTCATCGCGTTCGTCGCGGGTGCGGGGGTGGTCGCGTATACGATCTTCAGCAAGGCGCCGAGAATCGCCGCCGAGCGTCCGATTCCCGAGAGTCTGGCGCAGCGGCTGCGCAATCGGCGCGCGCTCGTCAACGGCGATGTCGCCGAGTACGTATATCAGCCCGCCGGCCAGGAAGACACGACCCTGTTGCTCCTCACCCGGCGGCGGCTCGCGGTCATAACGCCACGCCAGGTTCGGTCCTACGCGAGGGACAGCATCCGAACTGACTGGGATCTCGACGTCCGCGGAGGGCTCACCTTCCGCCTGGCGATCTACGAGAAGCGGTCGAACGCCACCGCGGACATCGTCTTTCGGCAGCTGTCGTTCCGCGATATGGTGACGCTGGCGCCGCGGCTCAACTCAATCGAGCAAGACGCCGCTGGTGGGCGCGTGCGAGTCCGGAACCGCGCTGGTCCGAACTAGCGACCGCCTCCAGTGGACTCGCGAGCGGACAGGCCATACAAACTTGCCTGATCGACACGCGAAACATCCCCCGGTGTTGTGAGAACCAGGCCGACCCGGTCGCGCGCACCGAGTGACAGACCGAACGCGAACGCGCCGCGCCGCAGGTTCCCATCCGTGTCGAGCCGTGCCAGGAGTGCGAGTGGCCATCCGCTCGGCCCGAATCCCGATGTCCAGCTCGCGCCAAACGCATAGGACGCGACCGAATCGGGCGTGATGCGCGCGTCCGACGAGAAGCTGAATGCGAGGGTCGGTCTCCATGTGAGCCCCGGGATGTATGTGAGCCGTTGCTGCAGCCCGCGCACGACCGGCTGGCCAATGTTGGTGACCACGAGGCCCACGTTGAGTGGCGGCGTCGGGACGTACGTCACCCCGATATCCCACCCCGTACCCTTGGCGCCGCCGCCGGTATACCGAACCATGTCGGCGCCCAACGCGAGCCCGCCCGATCCTCCGGCGAGCCCCAGCCGGTATGTATTGCCTTTGAGCCCGTCGTCGAGCACGTCGTGCTGAAAACCGAAGGAAATACCGCGCGAGTTAAACCCCGCGTTCAATTGCCGCAACCTCCCCCTGGATCCTGGATCGCCCACCGAGGCTTCCGCGTAGATGGAAGCTTCGCGTAACACGCCCAGGCCGGCGGGATTCAGCCAGATCGCGCGGGCGTCGTGGACGTCTGTGGTGAAGAGGTATGCGGTGGCGCGATTGGGAGCGACTTGCTGGGCGGCTGCCGCGCGGCCGGATGGCCCGGCGGCCGAGGCGAGAATGAGCAAGAGCGTGGCGGCTATCCGGCCCTCGGGTCCCTTCGCTCCGCTCAGGGCGGGCTGTCGGGCCGTCAGGCCGTCCATCTACGGCAGCACCGAAACCGTGGTCTTGGAGACCTGCGTCCGCGGGATCGTCATCGTCTGAACGGGGAGCGTGATCGTCATGCTCGTCGAGTCGTTCGACTCGCCACCGAGATAGCGTCCATCGGCTGCGAGATAATCCACACCGTTGCGTACGCCGTTGCCCGCGACCTCAAATGGCTGCCCCAACTGCTCACCTTTTCCGTCGATGGTAAAGGTCGATGTCACCTCAACGCGCAGGGAGCGGACGCCGTTTCGATCCTCCCACGCGGGCGCACGCCAGCTGTTGATGCTCTTCACCGACACGTTGCCCGCGCCGCGATCACTCGTCGTCAGTGTATCGGTCCACGTCGCACCCAGTGTCAGCCCTGCCGCGGGCAACCGTGGATAGAAGTTTTGGAACGAGCCGACGACGGGAGAGATCGCCTGTGCTGTCGCGCTATCGGACGGAACAGCATTCCGAAACTCACCGCGGGGCGTCAGTCGCCCGCTGTATGAAAGCCCCTTCGCTGCCGCGAGGTTGGTATTCAGCGGTACGGTCGTGCCGGAGTCAGGAACAATCGAGTCGATGCTGACCGTCATCGGATACCCCGATGAGTCGGCCGGTCCGACAATCGTGGCTCGGAAAAAGGCGCTGATGCCGTAGGAGACCTGCTGGGGACCCGTCGGCAACTGCTGGTCGACCTGAATCCGCTGATGCATTACGTACCGCAGCGTGCTCGGCCCCAGCCGAATCGCGTTGCTACCCGCCGCCGGCGGTGGCGCCGGAGGAGGCGGGGGGTCGACGGGCGCTGGAGGTGGGGGCGCCGACGACGGATCCACGGGGGTCGGGTTCGCCGTGGTCGTTGTTTTTGAAGCGCATGCCGTGGCAAGAATCACCACGGCAACAATGAAGGGTCGCCGCATTCTATTCCTTGGTTTTCGTGCGTCCAAAGATCGCCACCACTTCACTCTCTTCACTCGACACCTTCAGCAGTTTCCATCCCCGTTTGAGCATGTCCCTTCGCCAACCGATGAGCTTTTCCCACTCTGCGGCAGTGGCGCGGAAAACACGCAGATCGGCGACGTTCTCCCAATGGGGCGGGTAGGCGGGTGGCTTTGCGGTGGTCACAGGGGAGGAAGTGGTGGGACCATAAGCCGAGTTCTGTTTACCCGTTGGTACGAGCAGATGGTCATCTCTCTGGGACAGCTGTCACCAGCCATCTCGTGCGGCCTACCCGCAGCTCGAACGACCCGGGCCGGGTCTCGCTGCTTATTTGGCCTTGCTCCGATCGGGGGTTGCCGTGCCACGCCTGTTACCAGACGCGCGGTGGGCTCTTACCCCACCTTTTCACCCTTACCCTTTGGATACAAGGGCGGTCTGTTCTCTGTGGCCCTGTTCCGTCGCCTTACGGCGCCCAGGAGTTACCTGGCGGTCTGCCCTGTGGAGCTCGGACTTTCCTCGATGGGCCTCAGCGACCCACCGCGACCATCGGTCCCACCCCTTCCAAGACATCAAATTACCGGGCCGCCGGGGCTTCCGGCAAGCCTTTAGCGCGTGGTGCGCCTGATCATCCGCGCGATGGTGTCGGGCACAGCGCGATCCAGCCAAAAACCGCTGTGCGCATCGAAGACGATCGGCCGCAACCGGTTCCACCCGCTCGGCGCAAACGTGTTGTGTTCGGGTTCGAGACGCAGAGCCGAGAGCGCATAGATGCCACGCGCGCGATAGCGGGCCAACAACTCACCCGCCCGCCGATCGCCCAGCCATAACAGAACCGGCGTGTCCGCGCTCGAGAAGCCTTGCAGCAAGCCGAGCGAGAACCAGTCGCCAGGCAACTCATCGGACCGGAATGCAAAGCGCAAGTCGGGCCGCAGCCGCTGCAGCTCCGCTCGCAACGCGCGCGCGCGCTCCCTCGTCGCTGCCTGCAGAGTGTCGAAGTAGCGAGCGAGCAATCCGCGCTCCAGTAGCGTGTCATACCGGACCGCGGGCGGCAGCATCGCCACGCGTTCGGTCTCCGCACTATCCAGTCTCAGCGCGGCGACGCCCGTCTGATAGTCGACGTCGCAGAATCCCGTTCCGCGATAATACGCGGCTGCACTGTCCAGATCGAGCGCGACGCCGGCAACGACGTCGGCGCGCGCCGGCGCAGCAACCCGGCCCCCGCCCCCGCGGCGCGCGCGAGCCTCCGCGTCCACACCGATAGTGCCAAGCCGCGCCAGCGTGCGATACGTGGATCGCAGGGCGCCGCGCCAGAATGCGGAATCGAGTCCGCATGGAACGGGCTGCAATGCTCCGTGGCGGTCAATTTCCTCCGCCTCCGATGGAAGCTCGAACAGCGCGACCGCCGGGAACCAGCGCACACTGGTTGTTTGGAATCGCTCGGCGGCGTTGCGCCACAGGAAGCGCGTGCTCATGGTATCGACGATGGCCGGCACGGGAACCACCGTGGCGAGGACGTTCAGTGCCGCCGCATCGGCGAAGTCCAGGACGGAGTCGAGTTGATGCAGCGTGAAGCGGGTCCAGAAGACGCGCATGCCCTGCCGCGCGATCCAGTTCGGCACGGGCGGTTTGTCGCTCGACTCGGCCAGAGGCGTCGCCGCCGCCGGCAGTATGGTTACGCTGGCACCGGCGGGCGGTGCGAGCGGCGGCGGATGTTGGCCAACCCGGCCCGGTGCCTCGGCGAGCTGCAGCAGGGACCTGCCGGTTGCGGCACCAACTTGTGCCCACTCGGCGGGGCGTCGCGTCCAGCGGGCGAGCGCGACCAGGTAGTCGTGGCTGTGAGAATCCTCGCTGGCTGAGGCGAGGAATTCGCGGCCCACTACGACGATCAATCCATCATTCATCCGGCTCGCTGCAACGAAAGCGGCGTTGGATCCCGGCGCGCGAGCGAGAACTTGTGTGGGGTCGCGGACTTGCAGCGTTTGGTTTCGTCCGACCGGAAAAGCCGCGAAGCCGGCATTGTCGAGCGAGGAGTGTGGCAGCGGTACGGCCGGCGCACCGGGCGGTGGCGTCTCGCCAATCCTGATACCCGCACCTAGCGAGGCGAGCCATTGGTTCATGGTCCAGCGATCGAGCGAGCCCGCGGGAGTGCGACCGTCGCTCGTATACGCGAGCACCACAACGCCCTCGCGACCCCGTCGCACATCTCCGCCGACCCATTCGTGGAGAATCGCGAGATCGCCAAGCGTCAGCGCGTCAGACAGCCGTTCCGGCTCGCGCCCGCCGAGGATCACCAGCGTCCGATAGCGAGTGAGATCGGCGCGTGTGAGATGTGGATAGAAACGCCGATGCTCCACGCGATAGCCTGCCTCGTGCCACGGTGTGGCGACAGCCTCGACAACGAGCGGATCGCCGAGGCTCATGTCGAGCAACAACAGACGATTTGCGGATGGCTGGCACGCCGCCAGGATGCACAGCAGCGTCACACCCAGCGACTTCATCGGCGGGACTCGACTAGCCGATTGTACTTGCGCAGCGCGGCGCGGAGTCGCTCCTGAGGTAAAGTGTACACCTTCAGTCCGCCGGCGCCGGTCATGGTTGCGGCGGTGACCATGGCGTTGACGATGGCTTCTTCGGTGGCCTGAATCGTCGCCTCGAACAGCGGTGAGACGCGCTCGTTGGGGAGCATCATGAGAGTGACGTTGGCATCCGGTTTTGCGGCGCCGGGGTTGGCGGTCGAGAAGGCGACAAAAATGTCCCCCGAGGGATTCGCGCCCGCTCCGCCCAGGCGGCCGACGCCGAGCGCGGCACGTTTGGCGATGCGCTTGAGCTGATGCGGCAATAGTGGCGCGTCGGTAGCGATTACGATGATGATGGAGCCCGTCTCGCCGCCGGCGCAGCGCCGACCTTCCGGCGTCACACCTGGAAGCGAATCATAACAGGGGAGCAGATCGGGGATCTCCTGCCCGACCGGCACGCCGGCGATGGAAAGCCGCCCGCGTGATCCGTAGTTGCATTGCACCAGCACGCCGACGGTATACCCGCCACGCTCGGTGGAGAGCCGCCGCGAGGCTGTTCCGATTCCCCCTTTGAACTGGTTGCAGATCATCCCGGTGCCGCCGCCCACATTCCCCTCGGCGACGCGGCCACCGCGCGCGCTGTCGAGCGCCGCGAAGGTGTGCTGCTTCGTGACGTGGAAGCCGTTGATGTCATTGAGCGCGCCGTCCCACGTCTCGGCGACGACGGGCAGCGACCAGTCGAACTGGAAGCCCTTTTTCACGAGCCATTCGATCACCGCATCACGGACGATACCCACGCTGTGGGTGTTGGTGATCATCACCGGCCCAGCGAGGAAGCCGGATTCTTCGAGCCAGGTGGTGCCCGTCATTTCGCCGTTGCCGTTGAGCGTGAACCACCCGCCGAAGACGGGGTCGCCGTTCGCGGCGCCGCGCGGGAAGATCGCGGTCACGCCCGTGCGGACGGGTCCCTGCCCTACGACGAGCTTCCCCTGCCCTCGGATGATCGTGCTGTGACCAACGGTCACGCCCGCGACGTCCGTGAGGGCATTGAGCGGGCCGGGCGTGCCGTCGAAGGGAACACCGAGGTCGCGGGCGCGGGGGCGACCCTGTGCGCCAAGCGACCCAATGGTCCCGGAAAGTAGCAACACGAAACGCAAGGTGGTGTTCATTGTCACGATTCTGTGGGCTCCGATTCGTGGTGGCAACTCTTTCACCCTTTTGAACGTCAGACGCAAGAAGGAGCCGTCGACGTAAAGGATGTTTCGAACATGAACGGGAGGATGAACGCCGCACCGTAACCCGGAGGTCGTATGAAGAAGACGGCTCTGAGCTTTCTTGCAGTGACCGCGATTCTCGCCACACCAAATCTCTCAGCACTCCAATCAGCCGCGGAGCCGGCGAGTCCGGCCGTCCGCGCAGGCATTCCGGAATCCACCGACGAGCTCACACCCGACGTCCGGCTGTACGTGAGTAAAGGTGACATGCTGCGCAGCCAGCTACGCTTCGTCGATGCCGCCCGGGAGTATCGCCGTGCGGCCGACATCGCTCGCCGCGAAGGTCATCTCGCGAGTGGCACGACCTGGATGCTAGCCAACGCCTACTATAATGCCGGAAACCTGATCGACGCGGCCGAGGTATTGGACCAGCTCTCAAGGGAAGCCGCCCAAGTGGGTGAGCTTCCCGTCCAGGCGCTGGCGATGTTCAACTCCGCCTGGCTGTACGGCAAGGCCGGTCGCAAAGCCGAGACGGCAACACGCGTTACACGGCTCGAGGGCCTGCTGCGATCACCGTACATGCCGGTGGCGATCCGCGACCGCCTTAGCAACTGGCTGAAGACCTCGAAGGAGCTCGCGGTCGAACGCGTCGCGAGCTAACCGCCGATCGCGAACGGCAGCAGCGCCTGTCGCATGTCTGCTGCCGTTTGCCAGCGCCCTTCCCGCTGTTTGGCAAGCGACTTCATCACGGCATCGCTGAGCTCGCGCGGCACGTCGCGCCGCAATTTGCGCAGATCGGGGGGCGCCGCGTGCTGCTGCATGTCGAGCACCGCCGCGGCGCTCGCCGCCGAAAACGGCGGCCGGCCGGCGAGCGCCTCGAATAACACGACGCCGAGCGAATAGATGTCCGTCCGGCCGTCGATGTCGGGAGCGCCACTCGCCTGCTCGGGGCTCATGTACTCCTCCGTTCCCACGACAAAGCCGCTCCGCGTCACGCGGTCCTCTCCGGAGGTCGCAATCGCGCGCGCGATGCCAAAGTCGACCAGCATGGCGCCCGCTTCCGAACAGACGATGTTGTCCGGTTTGATGTCGCGATGCGCGAGGCCTTGTTCGTGCGCGTGGCCCAGGGCGTCGAGCACCTCGGTCGCGAGGCGGACCGCGCGATCGATCGGCAATATCTGTTCTCGACGGAGGAGCTTACGCAGCGTTTCACCGGCGACGAACGGCATGACAAACCAGAGCAGGTATTCGCTTTCGCCGGAGTCGAGTAACCGAGCGATGTGCGGATGATTAAGCTTGGAGGCGTAGCGGATCTCGCGGAGGAATCGGTCGGCCGCCACCGAGACGGCCAGCTCGGGATGGAGCACCTTGATGGCCACTTTCTGGCCCTGCTGATCGAGCGCTCCGAACAGCGTTGCGTTGCCGCCGCGCCCGACGGGCGTGATGACCCTGTAACGCTCGCCAAGCAGCTCGCGGACGCGGCTGATCAGATCGCGAGCCAGCACCACTCCTTCGTCAGCGGCGTCTTATTCATCTGCATCCCCCGCTCGCGCGTGATGAGCAGGTTGTTCGAATGATTGTAGCCATACCCGCCCGCCGGATCGTACAGGCCCGGCTCGTTGGAGAACATCATTCCTTCGGCCATCACGGTCGCGTCGCCCAAAGCCACGTACGGCCTCTGGTGTCCCTCCATCCCCGCGCCGTGGGCGGGACGATGGTAGACGAACTGCTCGAGGCCGGCGCGCCGGGCGATCTCGTGCACACGCGCCGCGACGTCGCGGCACACGGCCCCGGCTTTTGAGAACTCTTGCTGCGCCAGCGTCATGTCGGTGTGCACTTCCCACATGCTCCGTTGCGCATCGGTCATCGGCATGATATGGCACGCGCGGTACCCCTCGCCGCCGTACCCGCCGACGCGCACCATGATGCCCGAGAACTGGATCGCATCGCCGCGCTGGATCTGCGCGTGGAAGAACTGATTGGGATGCGGATACGCGGTGCCCACGCCCGTACGGCACCCCACATTGATCCCGACGCCGACGGCGGCATGAGGGCGGCCGTCGCGTTTGATGTCTTTCATCACCAGGTCGGTGCCGAACGCCTCCGCGGCGTGTCGCACGTCGAAGTCCGTGGCGTCCGTGCCGTGCTCCAGCACATAGCTCCGGCAAAACGCGAGCACGCGATCCGCGTAATCGATGGCGCGCTGCGTCAATGCAATCTCGGCGGACGTCTTGATCACGCGCATCCCCAGCGGGATATCCGCGGCGGCGCGGAACGTGGCGCGTGGCAGCACTTCCCGAAATCGCTTGAGCGTACTCTCGGGCGCGTCCCAATCGAGACCGATGCTCTTGTTGCCAAAGCCACGCCGGTCGATGCCCTTCAGCATCCAGGCCCACAGATCGACCGTGCCTTGGGGCTTCGCGACCGGACCCGTGCGCGGATCGTTGCCCGCCTCCGCGTGAGGGAAATCGAAGTAGAACTCGGCGTCCTGTATCCACCAGCCGGTGACCAGATCGCGATCGAGACCGGGCACGAACAGCGTCGGTGGGCCCGATGTGGGAATCCAGAGCGCCTCTGGCCGTTCCGTTGTGGTGTGGAAGTAGCCGCTCAGGTACACGATATTGGTCGCTTCCTTGAGCAGCATGCCATCGAGCCCCGCGGTCCCTAACGCCTGCTGAAACCGCCGGATCGTGTCGCGATACCATTGGATCGGCAGCCGATCAGGCGCGTCCTGCAAGCCGGTTGCGGGGTCGGTGTTCGGGGACGTCCACCACCGGGGGACGGCGCCTATGGCGTCTCGTGTTGGGGTGAGCGCGGCAGCAGAGGCGAGGAGCGATGTCCGGACGAAGTCTCGGCGGGTTGGCATGAGGCTAGAGAATAAAGGAAGGGCGGCTCGGTGGCGAGCCGCATAGGCTCAGTCACTTGGATAACGATAGTCCCGGTGAACCTGCTCGGCGAGCGCCGGTGCGAGATCGTCGAGCTCGGCGGTGGCCCAGCGCCGATCGATGCTGATCAACACGCGTCCACTGCCGGCATCGATCGCGATCAACTGCACCCGGATAGAGTCGGTCCGATTTGCCACTGGGTCCAGGCGTCCGTAGACCGCAAGCCCCGCGCTCGTCCGCCGCGCCAAGTCGATTGCCGCGAGCGTCGGCTGACTCTGCCCACGCCAGCGCTCGCGCACCACAGCCTGGGAAATCGTCGCCAACGATGGCATGCTGTCCAGCCGGCTCGTCAGCCTCTCGGCGAGGCGAACGCGCCAGGACTCGAGGCCCGGGACAAAGATGTCGAACGGCGCGACCGCGACAACCGACGGGTTGGGCTTATGACGAGCCGCATACCGCACGAAGCTGATCGCGCCGGCCACCATCAGGCCCGCTACGAGGAACGAGCTGGCGATCAGCAAGCGGCGTGAGTGTGCCGCACGCCAATTGTCCGGTTGCGTCATGGCGGAGCCTCCACGGGCGGTAGCTTAACCCCGGGCGGCAGCCCGGGGAAACCACGACCCGTGGGTGGTTCACTAACCCTCCGGGCGGCAGCCCGGGGAAACACGACCCGTGGGTGGTTCACTAACCCCCGGGCGGCAGCCCGGGGAAACACGACCCGTACGTTACTAGCCCCGGGCGGCAGCCCGGGGAAAAACGACCGCGCGGCAGCCCGGGGAAAAACGACCGGGCGGCAGCCCGGGGAAAAACGACCGCGCGGCATCCCGGGGAAACACGACCGCGCGGCATCCCGGGTTGCGTGCGAGGTGCGAATTCACGCGAGGGTCGCCCGGTGCAAGGGCGGTGAGATTCTCGATCGGCCAGTTGCCCGAAGGTTGATCGCGCCCGTTTAGTCTACCGGCGCATGGTCACCGTCTGCACCGTTCTTCCTGCCCCCGAGCGTCTGCGCATCGACGCCGCGGGCGACGGCTGCTTCAACACGCTGCACACGGAGTCGTTGCGCGAAGCGCTGCACGTCGCCCGGCGTCGCCGCGTGGATGCCGTCGTGATTTCAGTGCATCGCTGTCACGGTGAAGCGCTGCCAGCCGTCGCCCGCTTTGTGCGGGAATTCCCAGCGATCCCCGCCGTCGCTCTCGTTTCCCGGCACGATCGGGAAGCGACCGAAACATTGCTTCGCCTCGGCGCCACCGGCGTGCGCACGGCGGTGGATTGCACAGAACCCGACGGCTGGCGGCGTCTCCGTGATCTCGTCGGACACCCGGCGTCGCCGGTCGCCGCACGGATTCTCGATCGCCTCGTGCCGGCCCTCGGCGACGCCTCGGAAGGCGCGCGGCTGTTTTTCGAGGCGGTCGCGCGGCTTGCGCCGGCGCTCGCCACCGTGCGTGGGCTAGCCCGCCATCTGCGGGTTCGGCCGAGCACACTGATGTCGCGGTTTTGCCGTGCGGGCCTCCCCTCACCCAAGAGTTATCTCGCAGGCATGCGCCTGCTGCACGCGGCGTTTCTTTTTCAGAATCCAGGCCTGTCCGTTTCGGATGTGGCGTACCGCATGGACTATTCGTCCCCACAAAGTTTCGGCCGGCACCTGCGCGCAGTCCTGGGAGTCACTGCCGGGGAATTTCGCAGCCGTTTTCCGTTCGACGGCGCGCTAGAGCGCTACATCGACTTGCTGATCACCCCGTACCGGGAGATCCTGCGTGCGTTTCACCCGTTCAACGCGGGAAGCTGGGACCAAGGCCCAAACGGCGCAGCGGACTCCCGGACGGGGTGACGACCTCCTGTCCTTTAGGACAGTGCTTGCCGAGCACACCCTTCAGGGTGTGAACACCCCGCGCTTCCGCGCGGGGTTTAGTTAGTCGGCCGCATGCTCCACTGTTCGATCATCGCGTCGTAGCGTCGAGAACCGCGCCATCCCGCCTCGGAGCCGCTCAGCCAGTTGGGCGAGTTGCTGCGACGTCGCCGTCAGTTCGCCCATAGAAGTGATCTGGGCCTGGGTGGCGGCAGCCGTATTGTTGGCACTTTCTGAGGATGCTGTCGAGATACTGGCGACTTGCTGTAGCGATTGTGCCAGCTGCGCCAGCCGCGTCGCCTGACTGCGGGAGACCTCGGCCGTTGCGTTCACGAGATCCCCGATCAGCTGGACGCCTTGATGGAGCTCCTGTAAGGCGCCGTCGGCCTCCGTGGCCACGGCACCGATGTCCCGGACTTTCGCCTCGCCTGACTGCATCGCTCGAGCTGCGGCGTCAATCCCGGTCCGCAGGTCGCTCACCAGCTCCGCGACGTCGCGCGCCGATTTCCCCGCTTCGGCAGCAAGCGCTCGAACTTCATCGGCCACGACCGCGAACCCTTCACCGTGCTCCTCGGCGCGCACGGCCTCGATCGCGGCGTTGAGCGCGAGCAGGTGCGTCTGCCGTGCGATGCGGGCGATGGTCTGCGCGAACACGCCAATGCGCTCCGACATCCCGGACAATCCCGCCACCGTGGATGCCGTTGTGCGAACCTCTTCGCCCACCGCGCGCAGCGTCGCGCTGGCGCGCGCGACGCGCTCGCGCCCCCGCTCTGCGGCGCTCACGAGCCGCGCTGCATCGACCTGCATCAACTCGGCACGCCCGCGGAGTGACTCTGCCTGGTCGGCCGCCTTGGCACTTTCGCCCCGCGCGTCATCGGCAAGCCCACGTTGATAGCCGAGGTCGCCGGCGAGACGCTGCGAAACCTGCGTCAACGACTCGGTCGTTGCGTGCAGCTGCTCGGCCGCGGCTGCCAACTCCTCGGCGAAAGCGGCGACCTCATCCGCCTCGCGCTGCACTGAAGAAATCGTCGTGCCGATCTCCTCGAGCATGCGATTGAAGCTCTTCTCGAGAAACCCGAGCTCGTCCGCTTCTGCCGCGGAGGCGCGCACGGCGAGGTATCCCTGCTCCGCTTCTCCCATCACGCTGCGCGCGTGGCGAATGCGCTGGATCAGCGTCGCGGGAATTCGCTTCAGCGCCATCGCGACGACGATGAACACGCCGGTTTCGAGGTACGCGGCCGCATCGAGACCGGAGCGACCGGGAAACAGTTCCCCGTGCAGCCAGCTCGCGATCAGATATCCGAGCGACGCGATAAGCACGAGGAAGTCGCCGACCGCCTGGCCCTGATCGAAGGCATAGGGGAGGACGGCGATGAACAACGCCGCGACGATGCCGCCATGCCCGAACCACACGACGAGCACGTTCACGAGTGCCACGTCGAGCAGCGCGAGCATGTAGATGAGCCACCAGCGATACCAGCCGCGCTCATTGATCATGCCGACGAGCGCATTGACCACGGCGCTGGCTCCCGAGATCAGGACGATGGTGCCGGGACGCGCTGGAACCACACCCCCGACGTAACCCAGCATGCCGAGCACGAGCAGCGTCGCGGCAATGGCCCAGCGGCGTCGATGACTGCGCTCGAAGGTTTCGAGATCCTTGAAGCGCTGCTCGAGCGCGGTGGCCTCGTCCTGCCAGCCACGCACTCGAGCGACGAGCGAGGGACGGCTCGGCGGTGTCATACGGAACTCAAACCGAGATCGGCGGCGGTGAGCATGGCCTCAACCAGGTAACCGCCGCGCTCGATCGCGTCGCGGCCACCTTCCTGCCGATCCACGACCGCCATCACGCCGAGCACATGGCCGCCCTCTGCTTCGACAGTTCGAACGGCGTCGAGTGCCGAGCTTCCGGTGGTCAACACATCTTCGACGATCACAACCGAATACCCTGCGGCGAAGCATCCCTCAATGCGCTTCCCGGTGCCGTGCTCCTTTGGCTGCTTGCGGACAGTGAACGCATCGAGTTGCTGCCCCCGACGCCGGGCCGTCAATGCGAGGGCGTAGGCAATGGGATCGGCGCCGAGCGTCAGACCGCCAACCGCGCGCGGTGTCCAGCCGCGGGCGGCAAACCGGTCCAGGCCCAGGCCCCCGATCACGGCGAGGCCTTCGCCCGACATAGTGGTCAGGCGGGCATCGATGTAGAAGGACGATCGCCGCCCCGACGCGAGTACGAAGTCGCCGCGCCGGACAGAGCGCGTCAGGAGCAGATCCTTCAGCGTGTGGAGTAGGTAGTAGTAGTCGCTACTACTATTCACTGTCCCGTTTGCCGACGATGTTCTTCAACGCCCCGAGCCAGCCGCGGGACTTGGAGTCCTGGCCTTGGGCGATCGACGCTTCGAGCTCTTCGGCGAAGGCCGTCACCGTAGGTTGGCGGTCGGCTGGTTGGCGGGCGAGTCCCTTCATCACGGCCGCTTCCAGCGCGGGCGCGAACTTGAGGTCCTTGCGGGCCCGGGACAGTGGGGCGGCCGTACCGCTGAGGAGCTGTTGGAACAACTCGCGGGGGCTGCGTCCTTCGTGCGGATTCTTTCCCGTGAGCATGTAGTAGGTAATCTTGGCCAGGCTGTAGATGTCCGCGCGGCCGTCGACGAGCTCGCCGGACAGCGCTTCCGGTGCGACATACTGCAATGTCCCAACAAAGAAGCCGGTCCGCGTCAGGCGCTCTTCGGGAGGTTGCTCCGCGTCACGCGCGATACCGAAGTCGAGCAGTTTGACCGTGCGCGTCTTCGCATCGTACATGATGTTCTCCGGCTTCAGATCGCGATGTACGATCCCCGCGGCGTGTGCGGCCGCGAGCGCGTCGGCAAGCTGTCGGACGAGCGGCACGGCTTCATCGGGACCGAGCGGTCCGTCACGATGCAGGAAATCGGCAAACGACTCCCCCGTCGCCCATTCCAACGCCAGGTAGTAGAGCCCGTCGGATTCGCCGAAGTCATAGGTCCGGACCACGCCAGGATGGATCACACGCGAGCCGTAGCCTGCCTCACGCAGGAAGCGTTTAACGACCGTGGGGTCGCCCCTGAGACGCTCCCGCAATACCTTGAACGCACACGCCCCACGCGCGCCGTGCTCGGCACGGTATACTTCGGCCGTCCCCCCCTCGCCCACGCGCTCGAGGAGGCGGTAGCCGGCTATCGTCGTGCCGGCCAGGTTCTCGTTAGCCATTGGAGTTGGCGCGAAACTAACTTCCGGTTTTGAGGCTCGGCAAGTGATTGGTCGATCCTGTCTCATAGTCGTCCTTAGCCTCTCGCTGGGCGCGTGCGGGTCTTGGCAACGCGTGGGCCAGCCGGAGCAAAGTCCGCGACCGGGTACGGGCGTGACGCGGTTGTTCGACGCCACGTCTGCGTACCGCGCCATGGGTTCGCTCGTGGGCGGTGGCGCGCTGCCGTTCGTCGCGTCGGTCCGCTATCTCGCCGGCCCGACGTCGGACTCCACGCTCGCGGTTTTCGGTCTTTCCCTCACCAATCAGACGCTGAGCTTCTCCCGTCGCGGCAGCGAGTTCGTCGCCGAGTATCACGTCGAAGCAACGTTCCGCACCGAAAACAAGAGCGATGTTCCCATCCGCCAGATTGCCAGCGACGAGCAGGTCCGTGTGCGCCATTTTCGCGAGACCTTGCGCACCGATGAGAGCGTGATTTACCAGAAGTACGTGATGTTGCCGCCGGGGACGTACGTCGTGTCGGTCATAGTTCGCGACCGCAACAGTCCCGCTTTCTCGCGCGCCGAGCGGGTGGATACCGCGCCGCGCTTCGAGGGTTCGCGACTGTCGCGGCCCATCGCCGTCTATGCATCCAATGGCAGGGTCCAACGCAGCGAGGTGCCGAGGCTCGTCGTGAATCCTCGTGCGACACTTCCGTACGGCGCCGACTCGATGCGCTTCTATGTCGAGCGCTATGACGCGGGGCCCGGCATGCTCATCGCCCGTGTGGTGGATGGTACCGACAAGGAGCTATGGCGAGACTCCGTGCAGTTGAACGGCGACGGCAGCCTTGCGTCGGCGATGCTGATCGTCTCTCCCGGAAATCTCCCCGTTGGGCAGGCGGAGCTGGAGACGGTGCCGGCCGAAGGGGGCGATACGGTGCGCACGCGTTTTCTCGTGAGTTTCTCGAACCAATGGGTCATCACGAACTTCGAGGAGATGGCCAACCTGTTGCGATACTTCGATCACCCTGAGTGGGTCGATTCGTTGAAGCGCGCTCCACCCGACAAGCGGCCCGACCTATGGCGGGACTTCTGGAGGGCGACCGACCCCAATCCCATCTCCGCCGAAAACGAGGCGCTGGACGATTACTTCCGCCGTGTGCAGGAAGCGAATGTCCGATTCCAGGATGAGGGACAACCCGGATGGCTCACGGAGCGCGGCGAAGTGTTGATCACGCTAGGTGAACCGGATGAGACGCTCGACATGGCGAACGGCATAGAGCGCAGCGGCCTGCGGGTGCTGCGGTGGACCTATGCGAACGAGCGGCTGGTCCTCTATTTCGAGGATCAGACGGGATTCAATCGCTTCCGTCTCACTCCATCATCACGCTCCGAGTACCAGCGGGTGCTGGCGCGGGTGAGGCGAATCGGACGGTGATGCGGGCGACCACATTCGCCGTTGCGGCGACGTTGGCGGGGCTCGCGGGAGCGGCGGGAGCGCGCGCGGCATTCGCGCAAGCCGCTCAATCCGATCACACCGCCGCCGTGCTCGCGGACTCGCTGCGTGTGTCCGGCCGTCCCTGGCACGCCGCTGAGACCCTACTCGCAGCGGCCCGACGAGAGCCCAATCCCAACGCATTTCTGATCGTCGAAGGCGCCAAGGCGGAGGTCCACGCGCGTCGCTACGAATCCGCGCGCACCATGCTCTTGAATCAGCCCTGGCTGCCTGACTATGGCGACGGCGAGGCGCTCGCGGTCCTGGCGCAGGCGGAGCACGGAGTCGGGCGTTACGCGGACGCCGCGATGCATTTCACTCTTGCGCGCGAGCGCGCGTCTGACGCCCGCGCGGTGATCCTCGCGGTACGCGCAGCCGTGGCCTACGAGGCTGCCGGCCAGCTGGACAGCGCGGCGGCGGCGTTCATGATCGCGCGCGCGGGTGGGCGGCTCGCCTCGATCGACCAGTGGCTGCGGATCCGGCTCTCGCGCGTGAGTCAAGATACCGCCACCACACGCGTGCTCCTCACCGATGTCGCGGCGCCGGCCGCGCGCCACGTGCCGGTCGCGCGAGGCCGCTCCTACCTTCTGGCGGGGGACACGGCCCGCGCGCTCGATGCGTTGGAGGCGGCAGGGAAGGGGCTGGATGTCGCCCGGCTGGCGCTCGCGAGAGGTGACTCGACGCGAGCCCGGACCGCACTCTATCGCTTGCTCGCTCGCGAGCCGCTCAGCGATGACGGCGCGGCCGCTGTGACGCTCGCTCTCGGTCCGCTGCCGCCGCGCGAGCCTGCCGAGCACGTCGCCCTGGGCCGCGCGCTGAACCGCCGGAATACGGTCAAGGACGCCCGCATTCACGTGGAGCACGCGTTGCGGCGGGGCGATTCGAGCGCCACCACGCTCATGTTGTACGGGGAGCTGCTCGTGGCGACCGGCAAGGCCCGCGACGCGGCACGCGCATACAGCGCCGCGGCGCGCGATTCGAGCGTTCGCGCGCTCGCGCTGTACCGGCGCGCGCGCGTGCTGATGCGCCTGGGCGATTCGACGGGCCCCGGCGCGCTGGCGGGGTTCGCACAGCGCTATCCCGCGGATTCGGCGGCCGCGGGCGCCTTGTACCTCCTCGCCGACATGTACGACGATCGTCGCGACTCGGCGAACGCGACACGGTGGTATCGGGAGCTGATCAGCGGCTACCCGGCCGACCCCCGCGCGTCGCTCGCGCGGTTCCGGCTCGCGGCTCGCGCCGAGAAAGCGGGTCAGCTCGACACCGCGGCCGCGTTGTATCAGTCGGAGATCGACATCGCGGGAGCGCAGCGGATTGCCGCGCGCTTCTGGCTCGCGAAGATCGCGCTCGCGCGCGGCGACTCCGCGCAAGCGCGCACCCTGTGGGTCGCGGTCGCCCGCGAAGACTCCCTCGGCTACTACGGGATGCGTGCGCGTCGCGAGACACACCTCGCGCCGCTCTCCTTCGCTCCCACTGCCATCCCGGTCACTCCTCCTCCGCCAGCCGTCGCCGCGGGACTCGCCCGCATCGACACCTTGCTTCTCGCGGGTCTCGACAGCGAAGCGCAGAGCGAGGTGCGCTTCGTGCTGTCGCGGCCGCCGCAAGAGCTCGCGGCGTTGCTCGCGTGGAGCGAGGGGCTGAGCGGACGCGGGTACGGGTCCGCGGCGGTACGCCTCGGGTGGCAGGCGGCGCTGCAAGCCCCCGGCGACGCGCGCGTGCTGCGCGCCATTTTCCCCTGGCCCAATCGCTCGGCCGTGGAAGCCGAAGCCGAGGAGTTCCAGGTCGATCCATTGCTGCTCGCCGCGCTGGTGCGACAGGAGAGTGTCTTCGACGTCGAGGCGCTTTCTCCCGCGGGAGCCCGCGGCCTCGCCCAGCTGTTGCCCAGCACGGCCGCCCTCATGGCGCGGGGGCTGGATGTGGCGTTCTATCCGGAGTGGATCACCGTTCCGGACCTGAACTTGCACCTGGGCGCCGCGCATCTCGCCGAGCTGCTCAGACGATTCGGTCGCGTGGACGCAGCGCTCGCCGCCTACAACGCGGGGCCGGTGCCGGTGCGTCGGTGGCTGGAGCGCGACGGCGCGAGCGATCCGGACCGCTTTATCGAATTGATCCCCTATCCTGAAACTCGCGGTTATGTGCGCAGTCTCTTGCGCAATCGGGAGTTGTACCGCGCGCTGTACGAACCGTAGAAACCCCGGTTGACAGTCTCGCACACGGCGGGTCATTTCTACCGCGCTCGACACCAGGGCCGGGCAGGCGTCCCGCAGGGCGGGTGCCAAGTATCAGACTTCGCAGGAGGCGGATCGTGATCAAGGGAAAGGTGAAGTGGTTCAATGATGCCAAAGGCTATGGCTTCATTGAGCAGGAGGGTGGAGAAGACGTCTTCGTGCACTTCTCGGCGATTCAGATGGACGGGTTCAAGACACTCGCCGAGGGTCAGGTTGTGGAGTTCGAAGTGAAGCAGGGCGATAAAGGGCTCCACGCGACAAACGTCGTGCGCGTCTAGACGCACTTCCTGCGCCCTAACACTTCACCAACAAGCCCCGGGGCTTTGCCCCGGGGTTTACTTTTCCCGCCATGCCGCCGCGTCCCGCTCCACCGATTCCCGCTTCCGCCGCCGGGCGCAAGTGCGTCTTCCTGGTCGATGGTTATGCGTTGATCTATCGCGCCTTCTTCGCGATGATCGCCCGCCCGCTGACGACCAAGCGCGGGGAGAACACTTCGGCGGTGTGGGGCATCACGAACTTCCTCCTGCGACTGTACGAGAACTATCATCCCGAGTACGTCGGCTGGGTGCACGATCGCGGCGTCTCGTTCCGTCACGAACAGTATCCCGAGTACAAGGCCACCCGCGAGAAGCTGGGTGAGGAAATGCAGCAGGACTTCGATCGATCGCTCGAGCGCGTCTGCCAGATCCTCGATGCATTTCACATTCCCGTCATCGCGCTCAATGGGTACGAGGCCGATGATGTCGTCGCGACGCTCGCGCAACGCGCTGCCGCGAGCGGGCTGCAGGCCGTCATCGTTTCCGGCGACAAGGACTTTTACCAGCTGATCGGGCCGGGCATCGCGCTGCTCAATCCGGGGCGGGGCGGCCAGGCGGCGGTCGAAGAGCAATGGGTCGATCAGTCCAATGCCAGCGAGCGCCTCGGCGTGCCGCCCGAGCGCGTCGTGGATTTTCTCGCCCTGGTGGGCGACAGCTCCGACAACATTCCCGGCGTCAAAGGCATTGGGGACAAAACCGCGTCGCAGCTGCTCGAGACATATGGCGACCTCGACACCATCCTTGCGCGAGCAGCCGACATTCCCGGCAAGCGTCCGCGCGAAGCGCTGCTGCAACAGGCCGACAATGCGCGATTGTCCCGTCAGCTCGTGACGCTGCGGCGTGACGTCCCGATCGAGCTCAACCTCGAACAGCTTCACGTCCACACGCCGGACACCGAGCGGTTGGCCGCGCTCTTCACCGAGCTCGAGTTTCGCACGCTGGTTCCAAAGCTCGACGAATTGGCGTCGGTCGGCGCGCCACCGGTTGCCCAGGAGGGGAAGCCGCTTGCGCCCGCTCGGACGCCGCAGCTCGCCGATCCGCGGGTCGTCGATGATCCCGCAGATCTGCCGGCGATGCTCGCAGAGTTGCGCGCGGCGCGAATCGTCGCGATCCAGACAGAGCCGAATCTCGCGGGCATCTCCTTCGCAGCAGCACCGGGGCGTTCGTGGTATCTGCCGTTGGGCCATCGCTCACCTGAGGACGGGGGCGAATTGGGTGCGACACCGCCGCGCAATCTCCCTCCCCTCGCGAGCGACGCGATGGCGGACGTACGCGCGCTCTTGACTGATTCGGCGGTGAAAAAGGCGGCGCACGACAGCAAAGCAGCGTGGGTTGCGCTCGCGCGTGCCGGCATCCCACTGGGCGGCGTCGCGTATGACTCCATGGTCGCGAGCTTCGTGCTCGACCCGGGCAATCGCTCACACGCGCTGGCCGATCTCGCGCGCGAGCGGCTTTCCATGGAGCTGCCCACCACCGCGCAGCTGCTTGGCAAGGCGCGCCAGTTTGCCGATGTGCCGCCCGCCGAAGCCGCGCGCGTCTCCGCAGCGCAGGCGGAAATGGTGCTGCGCCTGGAGGAAGCCTTTCGGGCCGAAATCGAGGAGCACCACCTGGCACGCCTCCTCGAGGAAATCGAGATCCCGCTCATTCCGGTGCTGGTGGACATGGAGACGACCGGAGTGCTCATTGATCGAGCAATCCTCGGCGAGATGTCGCGCGGGTTCAGCAAAGAGCTGACGGGCCTCGAGATGGACATCTATCGCGCTGCCGGGGGCGAGTTCAATCTCGGCTCGACCCCGCAGCTGCGCACCGTACTGTTCGACAAGCTCAAGCTGCCCGTGTTCAAACGAACGAAAACGGGCCCATCGACGGACGTTGAAGTATTGGAGCAGCTCGCGATGATGGGGCACGAGGTGCCGCGCCTCATGATGGAGTACCGCGAGCTCTCGAAGCTCCAGTCCACGTACGTGGATGCGCTCCCGGCATACATCCGGCCAGAGACAGGCCGGGTACACACCACCTTTAACCAGACCGGCGCCGCCACCGGCCGCCTCTCGTCCTCGGATCCGAACCTTCAGAACATTCCGGTGCGTACCAAGCGCGGCGGTGAGATTCGCCGGGCGTTCATCGCGCCGCCCGGGCGTCTCCTGCTAACCGCCGACTACTCCCAGGTCGAGCTCCGTTTGCTGGCCCACCTCTCCGGCGATCCCGAGTTTGTCGCGGCGTTCCAGCGTGGCGGGGACATTCACCGGCAGACCGCCGCGGTCATCTTCGGTGTGCCGGAGGCCAGCGTCACGGGGGAGATGCGCGCGCGCGCCAAGACGATCAACTTCGCGACGATTTACGGCCAAGGCGCGCTGGCGCTTTCCCGTCAGCTGGCAATTACGGTGGAGGAAGCGAAAGACTTCATCAAACACTACTTCGAGCGCTTTGCCGGAGTCCGCGCCTGGCTCGACCGGACCGTCGAAGAGGCACGGCAGCGGGGGTTCGTCGAAACATTATTCGGGAGACGGCGCTACATTCCCGAGCTGCGGGATCGGAACTTCAGCATCCGCGCGTTCGGCGAGCGCACCGCCACGAATTCTCCGCTGCAGGGATCGGCGGCCGACCTCATCAAGATCGCCATGATTCGGATCCAAGCCGCGCTTGCAGAAGCGGGTCTCGACGCGAAGATGGTTCTGCAAGTCCATGATGAGCTGGTGTTTGAGGTGGTGGAGGGGCAGCGCATGAAAGCCGGAGGTCTTGTAAAACGCGAGATGGAAGGCGTAGCCGAGCTACGCGTCCCGCTGGTCGTAACTATAGGCGCGGGAAAGAATTGGGTGGACGCGAAGGGTTAAGCACGCCTCTTGCAGGAATGCTCCTTGGTGCCCACAATTGGGGCGTTAATTCGGGGCTCTCCCTGGATTTCCGCCCTCGGTGCGCGGAGGGATTCTTAGTGAAGGCACGCGGCTTCACGCTGATCGAACTGCTGATCGTGGTGGTGATCGTCGGGATTCTGGCGGCCTTTGCCATCCCGAAGTTCGCCAACACGAAACAGAAGGCCTACGTCGCCCAGATGAAGTCGGACCTCAAAAACCTGGCGACGGCGGAGGAGGCCTACTTCTACGACAGCACGTTCTACACGAGCAGCCTGCCGTCCCTCAACAACTTCCGCGCGTCCACGGGGGTGACGCTGACTGTGTTGCAGGCGACTCCGGGTGGATGGTCGGCCCGGGCTACCCATGCGCAGACCACGCGCGAATGCGTGTTGTTCCAAGGAAACGCGACGCCGGTCGCACCGGCGTCAGTCGAGGGCAAGATTACCTGCACCTAGATCCGCCCTATCGTGAATTCCAACGCCGCCGTGAGGGGATGCGATTCGCCCTGAACGGCGGCGTTTGGCTTCATCGCCATAAGATCGACGATGAGCCGATGGTTCACCTCGTCAGCTCCGACAAAGAACGACTCCTCGAGCTTGGTCGGACACTCGGATTTCACGCACGGTGGCTGCAATACAAGCCCCTCAAAGATCCGGACACCGGCGTGCGGGTTCCGGCCTGGCATTGGGATGTGTGGGGGGAGAAGTTGAAGCTGCTGGACCCTAGGTAACCTCTTCGGCTTCGACCTCACGTCGGGGTGCACGCACGCCCGGCCACCAGTTCCAGCGGCCGGCGATGTGCATGATCGCCGGCACGAGCACCATCCGGATCAGCGTCGCATCGAGGAACACGGCGAGCGCGAGCCCGAAACCGATGAACTGTACCGCCAGCACGCGCGCGAACGCAAAGTTGATGAACACGATGATCATGATCAACGCGGCGAAGGTGATCGTCGACGCGGTTGCTGAGAGTCCTTCCATAGTCGCGTGGTCGTTCCGGCCAGTCTTGTCGAAAACCTCCTTGATGCGTGTCAGCAGGAACACTTCGTAATCCATCGACAACCCGAAGACGGTCGCGAACACGAGCACCGGCACGATGACGACAATCGCCTCCGTGGGGCCCGCCACGCCAAAGATCTGACTCCCATAGCCGTGCTGGAATACGAGCACGGTGATACCGAATGCCGCGCCGACGGAGACGCAGTTGAGCACGACAGCCTTGAGTGGGACGAGGATCGAGCGAAACGCGAGCAGCAGCATGATGGCGGTAACACCGAGAATCAGCGCAACCATACCCGGGAACCGCTGCAGCAGGTGCTCCTGAAGATCGACACTCGATGCCGCGAATCCGCCGACGACGATTTCCGCGCCACGCAGCCGCTGCGCCCCAACCGCTTCGATCCTGGCCCGTACGTGCCGGGTGAGATCCATCATTCCCGCGAGCGAGACGCTGTCGGCGGCAATCACGTCGATGAGTGTCGTGCGCCGGTCCGCACTCAGGTACGCGTTGAAGAATGCCGGATAGCGGAGGCGCACTGAGTCCGCATCGCTGTAGAACATTGCAAGCTGCAGGGTCGAGAGGCCGGGCCGCAGCGTCGCAACGCCGCGGACTTCCCGCACGCGCTGATCTTTCTCGATCGAATCGCTCAAGGCCTTGAGCCCCGATAGGCGCCGCCCGGACACGGCCGATTCGCCCGAGGGGAGCTGCACCACGATGCGCAGGGGCTGGATGACGCCGCTGGCTCCCATTTCGCGCAGCGCTTCCAGGCCCTGACCCGACTCGGCGTCGGGCGGGAACCAGTTTCGGGCCGGCAGGCCGATCTTCATTTGGGTGAGGGGGAAGGTCAGGACGGCAGCCGCGAGGCCGCCTCCGAGGATCGCCCGCCACGGGTGGTGGCCGAGCGAGCGCGCCCACCGCTCCCAGCCGGTCGGCGCGTGAATCCACGAGAGCCTGCGGGCGAGCCACTTGGGCCGGTCGATATTGCGTCCCAGGATCGCGAGGAGCGCGGGCAGAAATGTCGTCGAGAGAAAGACGGCGATCCCGACGACGATGAGACCACCGATGCCGACCGAGCGCGTCTCCGTTATCGGGGTGAGAATCAGCGCGGCAAATCCCACCACGACCGTCAACCCCGAGGTGACCACCGCGGAGCCGGCCGTCTGAATAGTGCGGGTGGCCGCATCCAGCGGGGCGAGGCCGCGGTTCAGCTCTTCGCGGAATCGTGTCACGATGAGGAGCGAGTAATCGATCCCGACGCCCAGCCCGACCATGGTCGTGATGTTCAGCACGAACACCGACATCGTCTGGAACTGTGCGGCGACCGCGATCACACCGAGCGCGATGGTCATGGCCAGGATGCCGACGATAATCGGCAGCGACGCGGCCACCAGCGCCCCAAACGCCAGCACGAGCACGAACAACGTCATCGGCACCGCCCGCCGTTCTGCGTTGCGCGTGTCTGCGGTGCTGGTCATGCGCACGTCATAGTCGAGCGCAGGATTCCCGGTCACCTTGACGTCGAAACCGTCGGCGCGCGGCAGCCGGTCGAGCGTGGCGCGCAATGCTGCGCGCAGGTCCGGCACAACCGTGCGATTGATATTGGTGGTGCTCGATGGCGTCAGCGCGGCGATGAGAAATGTGGTGCGGCGGTCGGGGCTCACGAACGTCGACTCGCCGATCGTGCGCATCGAGACGACCTGACTGATGTACGATTGCCGCGCCAGCGCCGCCGAAATCGAATCGAGTACGGTCACAAAGCGGGGATTGGTGTAGCGCACCGGGCCGTGCACCACGATGGCGACGTAGTCGGCGATCGGGTTGGGAAATCCGTCGCGGATCAGCTGGGACGCCCGAGCGGACTCGGATCGATCGACCGCGCTGCCGCGCACGGCAAGCACCCGTTGCACATGCGTCGCCTTCGGGGCGAAGAATGCGGCCAGCGCGGCCCAGGCCGCGATGACCCACACGCGCCAGCGGATAACGTGCTTTCCGGGTAAGGTGATCACTTATCGTCCAAACACATGCGGGCCACAATCATAGAGACGCGCGGAGCCCAAAGCTAGCGTCGCGGGCCGCGATTTTCGCATATTGCTCGTCATGGTCGAACGTCGTCTGACCGGAATGATTGCCGCGGCAGCGGTGTTGATCGTGCTTTTCATCTTCTGGGACATGTTCCGTCCCAAGGTGCGTCCGGTCGACTCGGATCCGCCGGCCGTCGTCAACGCGGCGCCCGACGCCCCGCCAGGCGTGGATGCGCCGCCCGGCGTGCAAACGACCGCTCCGACGAGCGTCTCGCAAGGGAGCGCCGTTACCGCGGGCCGGGAGCCGGGCTACTTCGATCTCCTCGCGCGCGCGGAAACCCGACGTCGCATTCGCGCGAGCGGCTCTACCACCTATCTGGGGGACATGCTGGCGGAATCGGGAGACTCGATGGTCCGTCGCTGGGAAAACCGTACCACAAATCCGATTCGCGTGTGGTTCGCGCCGACGTACGCCGCGAACTTCAAACCGGAGTTTCTCGACGCGATCAGGACCGCGTTCTCGCATTGGACGAGCGCCGGAGTCCCCGTCCGCTTCGACTTCGGTGGCGACTCGACCAACGCCGAAGTCACGGTGAAGTGGCGGATTCAGTTCGAGATCGAGCGGACCGGGCAGACGGATGTCTCATGGGATCAAAATGGACACATCCAGTCCGCGGTGATCACGCTGGCGACTTTCGATCCCAAGGGTCGGCCCATGGAAGCCGGCGATGTTGGTGTGGTAGCCACCCACGAAGTCGGCCACTTGCTGGGCCTCGACCACTCGAAAGATTCAACCGACATGATGTTTCCGACGGCGAAGGTTCGTGACCTCTCCGACCGGGACGTCCGAACCGTGGTGCTGTTGTACCAGCTCACGCCGGGAAGCCTGCGGTAAAGGGATATGCAGCGCCGCGGCATCACATCGTTCCTCCGCCACACATCCCCTGAGATCCCGCTCGCGCAGGCGCTGGATAGTCGCGTGCGCGAAGCGGAATTGATCGAAACGCTGGAGGGGGAGGGGGGGGCGATCCGCTGCCTTGCCTGCGGCCACCGCTGCCTCGTGAAGCCAGGCCGTCGTGGTATCTGCAAGGTGCGATTCAATAATGAAGGGACACTATATGCTCCAGCCGGCTACGTCGCGGCGCTGCAGTGTGATCCCACCGAGAAAAAACCCTTCTTCCATTGCCTCCCCGGCAGCGACACGCTCACGTTCGGCATGCTCGGATGCGATTTCCACTGCGGCTACTGCCAGAACTGGCTGACCTCGCAGGCGCTGCGCGACGAAACAGCCGGCGTGATGCCCACCGACATCACACCGGACGCGCTTGTGACGCTTGCCCTGCGCCAGGGCGCGCGTATGGTCGGATCATCCTACAATGAGCCGCTCATAACCGCTGAGTGGGCCGTCGACGTCTTCAAGGTCGCGCGATCACGCGGGCTCAAGACCGCCTTCATCTCGAACGGCAACGCGACGCCCGAGGTGCTGGATTACATCCGGCCCTGGACCGACTGCTACAAGATCGACCTGAAGGCGATGAACGATAAGCGCTACCGCGAGCTCGGCGGCGTATTACAGCACGTCCTCGACGCCATTCGAATGGTCCACGAGCGCGGTTTCTGGCTCGAGATCGTGACGCTGATCGTGCCGGGATTCAACGACGATGAGCAGCAGCTCACGAGCGCCGCCGAGCTGATCGCCGGCGTGTCGCCTGAGATCCCGTGGCACGTCACGGCGTTCCACAAAGACTACAAGATGACCGATCCCGACGACACGCCTGCCGCGACGCTCGTGCGGGCGTGCGAGATCGGCGCGCGGGCGGGACTGCGTTTTGTCTATGCCGGCAACCTGCCCGGCCGGGTTGGACGCTGGGAGCATACCCACTGTCCCGATTGCGGTGACATGCTCATCGAGCGCTACGGCTATGTCATCAAGCGGCAGCGCATCGGCAGCGATGGCCGCTGTCCCGCTTGCAGCCGGCGGATCCCGGGCGTTTGGTAATAACCGGACTGGTGTCGCTGTTCGTCCTGCTGGTCTCGTGGCCGGAAACGGGAAACGGGAAACGGGAAACGGGATACGTGGGGCCCCTGCGAATCCCATTCCGCGTATTCCCTGTCCCGTTTCCCGTTTCCCGTTTCCCGTCTCACGTCTCTCGCATCCCACTCGATTCCATCTTCGACCCCATCGTACTGGCGGGGATTCGTGGCGGCGTGTACCCCGGGGCCGCGCTCGTTGTCGGGTCGCACGACCGGATCCTGTACGCAAAGGGGTATGGCCGACTGACGTGGAGCGCGCAGAGCCCCACCGTAAGCGTCGACAGCACTTTCTGGGATCTTGCGTCGCTCACCAAGGTCATCGCCACGACACCAGCGATGATGGTGCTGGTCGAACGCGGGCAGGTAGGCCTGGACGCTCCGGTGGTTCGGTTCATCCCGGAGTTCAACAGCCCCGGGACCGGTGGCATTACCGTCCGCCATCTGCTGGCGCATACGTCGGGTCTCCGCGGCACGCTGCCACTGAAAGACGCCCCCGACAGCGCGACCGCGTTGAGCATGGTGCTCGCCACTGCCCCTGTCGCGGCGCCCGGGTCGCGAATGGTGTACTCGGATCTCAACGCCATTCTCCTTGCCGAAATCGTGCGCCGCGTCAGTGGACTCCCCCTGGACGCGTTCGTGGCGCGCGAGATGTACCGGCCACTGGGGGTCGATCAGGTGATGTTGTTCCGGCCGCCGAAGAAACTCGGGGCCCGCATCGCGCCGACCGGATTGTGGCGCGGGCACCCGATCGCCGGCATCGTGAACGATCCCAACGCCGCGCGACTCGGTGGGGTGGCGGGGCACGCCGGCCTCTTTGGGACAGCCAGTGCCGTCGCGCGATTTGCCCAGTTCATGCTGAACAACGGCTCCGCACCCAACGGGGCCGGCGCTGTCCTCAAGCGGGAGACGGTCGGGCAGTTCACCCAGATCGCCGTTCCCGGGCGGCGCGGCGTCAGCGCGCGGACACTTGGATGGGAAGCGTTACCCACAGGCGAAGAGACGTCTAGCGCCGGCACTCTGCTCGGCCCACGCAGCTACGGGCATACCGGCTGGACCGGGACGTCGTTGTGGATCGATCCGGATCGTGATGTGTTCGTGCTGCTCCTCACGAATCGCGCATACAACCCGCGCACGCGCAAGTCTTTTACAGAACTCAAGCAGATCCGCGGGGCTTTGGCCGATGCCGCGGCCCGCGCGGCCGATGCCGGTCACTGAGCTCGCACCGAATACCCCGACGCTCATCTATGACGGCGAGTGCGGGATCTGTCGCCAAGCGGTGACGACCCTCAAGAAGTGGGATCGGGAACAGCTGCTTCGCTACGTACCGTTTCAGGACGGCGCCGCTGTATCGCGTTTCGGTATCGCATTGCCGGCGCTGGCGGCGGCGATGCACCTCGTGCTTCCCGACGGTCGCGTGTATCCTGGGGCTGACGCCGTGCCCGAGTTGTTGCGGTTATTTCCCGGTAAGCGATGGCTTGCTCCGCTATTCAACATTCCCGGTGTCCGGCCACTCGCTCGCCGGATCTATGCCTGGATCGCGATACGCCGGCATTGTCTGGTGCGTGGTTTGGGGGGTCGCTAGGTTGCTAGACGTGACGACTGCCGTACTCAGTGCCGATACCGTTCGCCAGGCCTTGCGTCAGGTCAAGGACCCCGAGCTCGACATGAACATTGTCGACTTGGGACTCGTGTACGACGTAGAGGTCGACGGCGGCCTGGTCCGCATCAACATGACGCTGACCTCGCCCGGCTGCCCCGCCGGCCCGATGATCACGAACGACATTTACAAAGTCGTACGCGCGCTGGAAGGGGTGAAGGACGTGGACATCGATATCGTGTGGGAGCCGTACTGGACGCCGGAGCGGATCGATCCCAAGATCCGCGCGATGATGGGGTTCTAGCGAAGCGCTTCGAGAAACGCCTCTCCCAACACGTCCACCTGCCATCGCCGTAATTCTGTAATCTGTGCGAGCGCTTCGCGACTCGTGGGCCTTGCGCGCGCCACTGCCTCCAGCGTCGTGCGACCGCACAGCACGCCTGGATCGAGGCCCAGCTCGAGCGCGATGCGATTGCGCGCAACCTTGAGATTCTCGAGACGCGCGTCGAATCCCCGATCTTTCGTGGGTCGCGCCTGTCGCGCGAGACGCGGGAGCTCGGGCTCGCTCAGCCGCTTGGCCTGCGCGACTCCCTCGAGCAGCGCCGGACCGTACCGGCGCGCCAGCGACGGCGGCAGCTCGCGGACATTGACCAGATCGGCCACCGACCCGGGGAGAGCTCGGCTCAGCGCGAGCAGCGCATCGTTCCCGACGATGCGAAATGGCGCTTTGTCCTCTCGTTCCGCGATCGTATCACGCCACCGATGCAGCAATCGCAGCGCGGCGAGGTTGCGCGGCGCGAGCGCCCTGGCACCTTTGAGGCGGAGATAGGTGTCCTCGTCTCCGCCCACCGGCGCGCCGGTCCAGCGTAGCGACTCGACTTGCTTGAACTCCTCCGTTGCCCAGGGCATCCGGCCCTGGTTCTCGAGCCGCTGCTCCAGCGCGTCACGCAGCGCGAGGAGATGCTGTGTATCGGCGGCGGCATACGCGAGCATCGGCGGCGTCAGAGGGCGCCGCGACCAGTCCGCTTTCTGATGCTCCTTGTCGAGCTTCACCCCGACATACTTCTCGACTAGCGCCGCTAGCCCGATGGCCGGCTCGCCGGCCAGTTGGGCGGCCACGCGCGTGTCGAACAAGCGCACGGCGCGGAAACCGTAGTCGCGATCGAGAACGCGGAGATCGTAGTCGGCGTCGTGAAAGACCTTCTCGATTCCCGGATCGGCCAGCAGGGCGCCGAATGGGCCGAGGTCCGCGATCGCGAGCGGATCAATGAGCACCGTTGTATTGCGCCCGGAGACCTGGACGAGGTAGATGCGGTCGCGGTAGCGATGAAAGCTGGCGGCTTCGGTGTCGACGCCGAGGCGGGGCTCACTGCCCAGCGCGCCCGCGGCTTCCGCGAGTGCCTGTGGTGTCGCGACATAGCGAGGGGGAGCCGTCACTCCACCTTTCCTAGCGCCTCCATGCCTGCGGCGATCTGTTCCAGCGCCTTCGCCAACGTCTTGTAGAATTCCGGATCGGGAGCCTGAGGGGCTCCCCCCAACGGGTCGCCTGCGCATTTGCGGGCGGCGCGTGCGGCATGACGTATGTAATCGGTGGCAACTTGCATGGATCGCTCCGCAGTGTTGGCCACAAAGATACGCGAGGCCCTCGCGCCGTGCAGTCTTGCGACATGGCCGACGCCGCTCGAGCCGAAACCGGCGCTCGCGCGCGCGCTGGGCCTGCAAGCGCTGTGGCTCAAGCGCGAAGATCTCATGGGTGGCAACAAGGTGCGCGGTCTCGAGTTTTTGTTGTCCGGCGCGCCGGCGCGGTCGGTGTTCGTGACGATAGGCGGGACTGGCTCGACGCATTGCCTCGCGACCGCGCGCCATGCCCGGACGCAAGGCTTCCGAACCGCGCTCGCGGTCTTCCCCCAACCCGATACCGACGCAAGTCAGGCCGTGCACGCTGCGATGCTCGCGACTGCCGATCGTGTATTTCGGGCGTCGAGCCTGCTCACGTTTCCATGGGCGGTGCTGCGCGCGTGGCGTGCGGCGCACCACCTCGGCGCGGGCAAGCCGCGATGGATTGCCGGCGGCGGCGCCGAGCCCCGCGCCGTGATCGGGCATCTCCTCGGCGCACTCGAGCTGAGCAATCAGCTCGATGCACCGCCCGACACCATCGTCGTGCCACTTGGCACCGGCGGCACCGCAGCGGGGATCACGCTTGGCGTTGCGTGGCTGGGCTGGAGTACGCAGGTGGTGGGCGTGCGAGTCGCGCCGCGCATCGCGGCGAACGCATGGCGCACACGCCGGCTCGCTCGACAGACGGCCGGGCTGCTACGTCGCTCGGGCGTGGACTTTCGTGTGCCTCGAGCGGTTATTCGTGTGCGCGTGGTGAATGCGATCGGACGGGGATATGGCTACCCGACTCCGGATGGAGAACGCGCGGCCGCGATTGCATCTGAGCATGGCGTTCGCCTCGACCCGACCTACAGTGCGAAGGCATTCGGC
>DATFEG010000022.1:0-9392 GCA_035251445.1 Gemmatimonadales bacterium
TGCGCAGAACATTGTACTGCTGGAGCGTCACCCCGTGACGTGCGAGCAACGGCGCGTACCGGCGTCGCAAGCGGTCCGCCGCGCGCAGGATGGCAATGATCGTCGCTTCGTCCAAGGTGGGGGCACGGGGCATGCCGCAAAACATACGATGGACTTTTCGGACCCGTCGACTCGTTCACCCTGAAGTAGGATTGCCAGCTCGCCGCGGGTCAGGTGGCTCGTTCGGTCGCGTCCCGAACCTTGAATCGCGTCCCCAACCGAACCAGCAGCATCAGATGCCGGCAACCACGCAGAGTCGGCTGGCCTGGAGCTGGCGCAACACCGTCTCGTCCGCAGGCAACCGCAAGTGCCAGCGCAGTGAACGTGGCTTTTTTTCTCATGGTAGACGAAGCTGCTCTGCCGGAAAGAGTTCCCTACGCCTCCGGCTCGCGTGAGCGGCCGAAGCCGGCCGCCTGGAGCGCGCCGAGCACCTCGGCACGCAGCCGGACCGGATCGGAGTGCTCGCGCCGCAGCTGCGCGAGCGTCTGCACGAGCCGCTCTTCGAACGCGAAGTGCGCGCGGCAGCCATCGCACCACTCGAGATGCGCCGTGATCTCCTCGGCATTCGCGGGGCCGGCGCGGCCGTCGAGATACTCCCACAGGTCGCGAACGACAGAGGCGCAGTCGCGCCGATCGTCACGGTTCGGGGATCTCACGGTGTCTCCACGGGCTGCTGCGTGCGGTTTCCGAGCCCGAGATCGCGAGCATGCGCGAGGAGCGCCTCCTGCATGTGTCGCCGCGCGCGATACAGCCGCGACCGGACGGTTCCGGGCGGAATCTGCAGCACCGCACCCGCCTCCTCGTAGCTCATGTCCTCCAGATCGACCAGCACCAGGATCGAATGGTGCGGTTCCGGCAGCGCCTGCACGGCACGCTCGATGGCGGGGCGAACGTCAACGCGGTCGAACACGTCGGCAACGCCGTCGGCGACACCTTGCATGTGCGCGATCGCCGCGGGGCTGGCATCGATGTCACCGTCCTCCGACTCAACGTAGCGGTGATCGCGTCGCTTCCATTGAATGAACGTGTTGCGACAGATCGTGAAGAGCCAACTTCGGCAATTCGTCCCAGGCGTAAACGTCTCCCAGGCCCGAAACGCTTTAAGGAATGTCTCCTGCACCAAATCGTCGGCGTCAGCTTCCTGCCGGGTCAACGATAACGCGAAACGCCCCAGGCTTTCGATGTGCGGAAGTGCAATTTCGTCGAAGCCCGCCGTCCTGCGACGCCTCCTGTCGTTGTCGCGGGTCATCTGTTGGTGCCGCTCAGCACGAGCTCCGACGAGCCGCTCCACGTTCCATGAGGGCACCGGGCATGGCGCAAACATTTGGTGCTCGGTGGAGCGCTGTGCTTGGTTGGGGTGTACATGGCGCGCTCGGTGCCGTCGACGAGGCCTTAGACCCGCGCCGAGGATGATCGGCGCCAGGCGTCGAGGCTCAGCGGTCCGGCGCCGAAGTATGCAAGGAGCAGCGCACCACCCAGCAACCCGATGTTCTTGAGGAACATGATGCGCTGCAGCTGCGCAGCGATCGGGTCAGGCAGACCCCAGAAACGATGCAGTGTGAGGGTGACGGGAACGAGAAACAGCACCAGCAGCCAGCCGCCGAGGCGCGCCCGGTACCCGAGCAGAATACTGAGGCCTCCCGCGAGCGCGATCACACCCGACAGCGGCACGGCCAGGCCGGCGAGCGGCACGCCATGCTGCGCCGCGTATGCTATTGTCTGCGCCGAGAAATGGTTGTAGGTGCTCAGCAGGAAGATCGCGGCGAACAGTGCGCGGGCCAGCGGCACGAGGTAGGGCGCACCGGCCGGGTCAGCTGCCGGCGGCTCTGGGTTCGTTGCAGGTGTGCGCTCGGGCTCGCGCTGCCGCGTGGGCTCGACGTTGCCGTCGCCCCGTGCGACCGTCCGGAGGCGCGCGTTCCGGATATTCAGCGATGTCAGCGTGCGACTCATCTTCAGTGATCCTCTCCGGCTTCGGGTATTCGCGGGCTGAGAGCCCTCCGCTCGGCGTGTGTGCGCCCCCTTACAGGGCGCACACAGAGAGCCGAGCCCGCTCTCTCACGGCGGGGCATTATTGCACGACGACCGACCCGGACATCGATAGCCCGTGGACCGTGCAGTGATAGGCGTACGTCCCGGGCGCGCTGAACTGCCGCTGATACTGGCCGTCCGTTTGTGTGGCGGACGCGGGCCCGTCATCGAACGTCACGTCGTGGAGGTTGCTGCCGCGCCACTCCCAGGTAACGCTGCCGCCCGGAGTGACGCTGAACTGTTGGGGGGTGAACCGATTGTCCTCGACGGCAACATTTGCCGCGGGGCCCCCGCTCGGATCCCTGTACTCGCTGCAAGCGGCGAGCACTGCCGAAGCGGCCGAGACGATCAAGAGGCGGTGGATCATTGGACGACAACCACTCCTTTCATGAACGGATGGGGTGTGCAGTAATAGGTGTAGGTGCCGGGCCGATTGAAGACATGCCGCCAGGTGGCTGCCGGCTCGATGAGTCCCGAGTCGAAGCCTCCGCTGTCGGCCGTTACGGTATGCGCGAGCGGATCCCGATTGATCCACTCGACGGTAGTGCCGGCTGGCACCATGATGCGGGGCTGCGCGAACGCGATCTGTTGGATGTCGATGCGCACGACGCGGCTCGAGTCGGGCGTCACGCGCTCGATTGTGCCGCTTCGACCATGGCCTCGGGCGCCGCGCGCGTAGCGGCCCAGCGTGATGGGGATCGTGTACTCGAACCCGACGCGCCGGACACCGCTGCCGCGCGCGAGGCCCTGCAGCGTGCGCGTGCCGACGTTCGTCACGTGCAGCGAGAGGCTGTGAGGAGAGTACGGGACACCGAGCTGCACGCCGGCGCTCCAGGCTAGATCCTCACCAGCCTGTCGGTCGGTGAGACCGGCGATGTCGCCGGCGAGCGCCAGGAACGGCGTCAAGCGGTACGTCGCTCCGCCGCCCGTGAGCCACCGCGTGCTTCCCGAGTCGAAGGCGCTCTCCAGGACCGCACCGGTGCCGAGCAGGCGCAGCCGCCCAATGCGGCGTGCGACGGTGATGCCGAAGTCCGCGCTGCGTGCGGCCACGTTGTATCCGCCCTGAAGCGCGGCGTCGAGCGGCGCGCCTGCCGCCTCGCGCAACGGCGCGACCCGGCCGAAGAACTCCCACTCGTTCGGGAAGGCGGGCACTAGAGCCGAGTTCGACCCGTAGACGAAGCCCGCTGAGCCCCAAGGCGTCACACCGAGCGCGACCAGCAGCGTCGGCGTGTTGTTCAGCTTGCGCACCGGCGGGGGGCTGATATCGAATCGGTGGATGAGGTTGAACTGGATCACGCCGGGCGTCGCCACCCACGCCCCGGCGAGGTTGGGCGGCGCGTCGAGCGCCGACTGCGCTGCGGGGGCGCTCGCGCCCGCGAGCGCGAACGCCACCACGAGCATGCGTGTGCGTTGGGACGCGGCCGACTTCATTCGATCTTGACCACGGGGCAGTTCACCAAGCCCGCGCCGGTCGCGAGCAGCGGTGCGGCTTGCGCGGTGGTCAGATTCGACACCACGTCGAACGCCGCATTGTCGTAGACGTTGACGGTCCACAGCGGCGAGTACGCCGCGTTGCTCGGCAAGGTGGCCACGACATTGTGCGTCTGCTCGCTCGCCGGCTCCGTCTTGAAGCCGGACGGTGCGCCGCCGCCGGGCTGGTCGGGGTTGATATTGAACGAGACGTAGATTGGCGACAGCGGCACCTGGCCCTGCGCCGTTGCGGTGAGCGCCCGCTCCACGAACGAGAAGTAGAACACGACCTGGTCCTTGTACCAGCCGCGGATCAGCGCCGCGCTTTCACCGCTCCCACGGAGGTCGGCCGTGGAGCCTTCCGGAACGATCGGACAGTTGACGAGGTCGTCGGTCTCCTGCATGGGGTAGCCTGCGGCCACGAGGTCCTCCAGGCTCGTCGCGGTGTTGGCCACGTAGTCCGCGGGGACGGTGACGCGTACGACCTGCCAAAAATCGTTGTAGCCCTGGTCGCCGGGGATCACGTCCACGATGTTGAGCTGGCTGTCTACCGGCGTGTTCTCGCCCTGGCGAAACAGCACGAAGATCGGCGCTGGCGCCACCGGCTGGACATCGAAGTTGTAGTACGAGACGCGCTCACCGTTCGGACCGAAGCCGTGAGTGATGAAGGGACCCTGGTCGAAGTCGACCGGCGCGTTCGCCGCCGGCAAGCCGTTGCCGGCGGTGCGGACGAAGAGCTCGCCAGCGCCGGCGCTGAAGCGGTCGATGCTGGCGTGCGGCGCGGTGTTGGGATCGCGGGGCGGGCGTGGGCTCGATGCGTCGTCGCCACAGGCGGCGAGCACGATAGCGGTGACTGCGACACCAAGTCTGCGAAACATGCGATGAGTTCTCCGGGTCTCAGTTGTCTTGGTGGCGCGGCGATGAACCGCGCCGTTCCGGTACGGGGAGAGAACAGCAGGACCGGGGCCGCCAGATCCAAGGTTAGAGCTGTTTCATCTTCTCTTAACTTCATCGGCAGCGACGATCAGCGAGGAGCCCGTCAGCGCGGGATAGGGGATCGGAGTCTCAGGCACGGATGATGCTTCGTGCATCATCCTGGTTTGCTGCGATCCAACTGCGGGAGGTCAACCATGTCGCTCGACAGGCCGTTGCTGCTCTCCGGCTGGGACCCACGCGGCCGCCCCTTGCGGCCGCAGCGGTACCGCGACCACGAGACTGCCCAACACGTCGTGCACCTACTGCGTGCGTGCGGCTTCCGGGTCACACTCATCCCAACCGTGCCCGATGACACGGGGCACGACGAAGAACGCGGGTCGCGCGGCCTACCGACGACCGCCGGCAACGACCGGAGAGGCGTGCGCTACAGCTTGTTGGAGGAGGGGGTCGAGCCTAGCTAGGGAAGTCGCCGAGGCGGGAACTCGCGCGCCCCCCGAAAGCATTGCACCTTGCAGACGTCAGGGAGCTTCCTTGTCGCGAGGTCACGAGGTGCAGTCATGACGGCTCGGGACGAGCAATACGCTCAGGCGCTCCGAGAGCTGGAGCTACTTCGCTCTCGCGTCGCAGCGCTGCAGGAAACGGAGGTACGCTACCGCTCGCTGTATAACGACACGCCCGTGATGCTGCACTCGATCGCTGATGACGGGCGGCTGCTGGCCGTCAACGATCACTGGCTCAAGGTCATGGGCTACGAGCGCGGTGAGGTGCTTGGCCGGCGCGTGACCGAGTTTCTCGCCGAGGACTCGCGCCCCGGCGTCCTGGCCGCGATCGCGGGGCTTCGAGAGACCGGACAGGTCATCGACCACGAGTGCCGCTTCGTCCGCCGAAGTGGAGAGCTGATCGATGTGCTGGTCTCGGCCCGCGCGGAATTCACCGCAGGCGGCAAAATCGATCACTCCCTCGCCGTCCTTACCGACATAACTGCCAGGAAACGGGCTGAAGCGGCGCTCCACGGGAGCGAGGCTCGGTTGGAGGCGGCCCTACGTTATCGTGTGCTGCTCGAGATCAACAACGCCGTCATCACGAATCTGACCCAGGATGCGCTCTGTCACGCCGTCAGCGAGGCTCTACGTCAGATCTTTGCCTTCGACGGAGTTGCCTTCACGCTCTACCAACCTGACAGGGGGACGTTTCGCTACGTCGCCATGGAGAAGCAGTTTCGGGGGGACTTTTTCCGGGCTGGGCGAGAGGTCGAGCGCGGCGAAACCGCCTTAGCGTGGGTGTTCGATCATCAGCGGGCGGTCGTGCGCCGCGACCTGAACACCGAGCAGCAGTATCCCAACGATCGCCGCCTCTTAGCAGAAGGCATCCTTTCCTACTGTGTGGTGCCGCTGATCAGCCGGGGGAAGAGCATCGGCACGCTCAACGTGGCGAGCAAGACCAAGGGTCAGTACTCCGATGCCGACGCCGCTTTCTTACAAGACGTCGCGAATCAGATCGCCCTTGCTGTTGAGAACATGAGATCCTACGAAGAGATCGCCGCGCTGCAAGCGAGGCTAGAGAAAGAAAACGTCTACCTACAAGAAGAGATTCGCGCCGACCACAACTTCGAAGAAATCGTCGGCGATAGCCCGGCGCTCCTGGGGGTGCTCAGGAAGGTCGAGCACGTCGCGCCCACGAATGCCACGGTGCTCATCTACGGAGAGACCGGGACCGGGAAGGAGCTGATCGCGCGGGCGATCCATAACCGCAGCCCCCGGAAGGACCGCCCTCTGGTCAAGGTGAACTGCGGCGCCATCTCTGCGGGCCTGGTCGAGAGCGAACTGTTCGGGCACGTCAAGGGAGCCTTTACCGGCGCCATCGAGCGGCGCCTCGGCCGCTTTGCGCTGGCCGACGGGGGCACGATCTTCCTCGACGAAGTGGGAGAGCTCCCATTGGATATGCAGGTGAAGCTGCTGCGCGTGCTCCAGGAACGCGAGTTCGAGCCAGTGGGCGGCAGCCGGTCAGTGCAGGTCGACGTCCGGGTGATCGCGGCGACCAACCGCAACCTCGTGGACGCTGTTCGCTCCGGCAGCTTTCGCTCCGACCTCTTTTACCGTCTGAATGTCTTCCCGCTCGACGTGCCCTCGTTACGCGATCGCGCCTCCGACATTCCTCAACTCGCGAAGCTCTTCCTCACGCGCTGCTCTAAGAACGTCGGCAAGCGGATCACCGGGATCTCTCAGGAGGCGATTGACCGGCTCGTGAGTTACGCGTGGCCGGGAAACGTCCGAGAGCTCGAAAACGTCGTCGAACGAGCGGTGATTCTTTCGCCCGGTCCGATCCTCGAGGTGGAGGAGGGCCTCTTCCCGGCGAGGTCATCCGGGGTTGTTGATACCCCGGCTGGCGTGACGCCTGGACCGGCTCGGGCCTCTGGCTCCACCCCGGCCGGGTTGCGCACGCTCGAAGACGTCGACCGGAACCACATCCTCGCCGTGCTGCACGAGACGGGCGGAACCGTCGAGGGACCCAAAGGGGCAGCGAGGATTCTCAACCTGCATCCCAACACTCTGCGGCACCGGATGAAAAAGCTGGGGATCAAGCCCGGCGCGGACCGCCAGGTGTAGTCCACCCTCGCAGGCAGATCTACGCCCGACGCTCACTACCCGGCGTCGCATGACTCTCCGCCACCGTCAGTCGCAGTGGTCGCACCGCGGCTCGCAGTTCGCTCCGAGCAGTGGTGGCCGCTGCTGTACGAGAGTGCGGGATCAACTCACCATTGCTGTTTGGTGGGGGATCCGCAGGCTTCTCCGGCATGCGATGTGCCCTGTGGTCGTTGACGAGGGGACTGACGACAGTGCCAAGATTGATCGGGCCGTCGGGAACGACTCTGTGAGGGACGACATGCCAGAATCGCTGCGAACCAAGCTCGAACGCTGGGGCTTCAACCTGTTTCCCGCGTTTCGGGGTACCGGGGCGCGGATCACGTATATCGCGGACGACCATCGCGAAGTCCGCATCGCGCTGCCGTTGAGCTGGCGCACCCGCAATTACGTCGGCACCATTTTCGGCGGCAGCATGTACGGCGCGATCGACGGCATCCACATCGTCATGCTGATGAAGAACCTGGGATCGGCTTACCAGGTCTGGGACAAAGCCGCCTCGATCCGGTTCCGCAAGCCGGGACGCACCACGCTCTACGCGCACGTCAACCTGGCGGCAGAGGAGCTCGATACAATTCGCGCCGCTCTCCAACGCGACGACTCGGTCGATCGCACCTACCGGGTGGAACTCACCGATCGCGACGGAACTGCGCACGCGGAGATTGAGAAAATCGTGCATATCCGTCGGCGCAAGACATGATGCGGCCCTATCCGGTTGTCTGAGGCAGTCCTCTCACCGCAACACATGCGCGCGATCGTCGTCTACAGGCTCGGCGACCCAAGCGTCCTCACACTTCGCTCCCACCCCACTCCTCAGCCAGGGCCGGGTGAGGTCCTCGTTCGTCTCCAGGCCATCGGGGTCAACTTTGCCGATACCGAACGGCGTCGTGGAGCGTATGACCCTCCCGCATTGCCCTGGATACCCGGCATCGAGGGCGCCGGGGTTGTCGAGGCGCTCGGCCCGGACGTCGCGCCGGTTTGGCTCGGAAGGCGAGTGGCCTTCTGGGCACCGAACACGAGCGGCACCTACGCCGAATATGCGGTGACGCCAGCGAACTCCCTCTTCTCGCTCCTGGATCACCTCGACTTCAACGTAGCGGCGGCACTTCCGGTTCAGGGCCTCACCGCGTATGGGCTGGCCCATTACGCGACCAGCTTGCACCAAGGTCAAACGGCTCTGGTCCACGCGGCGGCGGGCGGCGTGGGCACACTCCTCGTGCAATTGCTGCGGCATCGCGGCGTCCGCGTCTTCGGTACCGCGTCCACGACGGCCAAGCAAAACCTGGTTCGAGAGCTGGGCGCCATCCCGCTCCCCTACGGCGACGATCTCCCCGAGCGTATCCGGGCCGCGACCGGAGACCGAGGGGTCGATGCGGTGTTCGATTCAGTCGGCCGGGCCACGCAGGCCCAGAGCTTGGCGGTCTTGGCGCTCTATGGCCACCTCGTTTATTTCGGGAACGCCGGTGGCTCGCCGGCACCGATTCACGCCGACGAGCTCTACCCTCGGAATCTACGGATCAGCAGCTTCTGGCTGGCCGCCGATCGGCCCGAGCGGTGGGACATCGCCCGGCGCGAGCTCCAAGAATCGGTGGCCACCGGTCAACTCCGCGTGACGGTAGGGCTGTCGCTTCCCTTGGCTGATGCGGCCGAAGCGCACCGCCGACTGGAGCAGCGACGGACGCAGGGGAAGCTGATTCTGCTTCCGGCCGCCTGACTCTTCGAGGCTCTTGCGTCGGACGCGGATCGACTCTCCGCCACCATCGGTTGCAGTTGTCTCATCGCGACCCGTAGCTCCCTCCCAAAAGTCGTGGGCGCTGTGCGCCACGTCGCCAAGAACTGCGCGCTGCCAGCCTCTCGATTGCTGTTTTTTCTGGCACGCGATGTGCCCCTGTGGTCGTTGACTGAGGAGCGTGACAACAGTGCTCAAGATCTCGGATGCTGAGACGTCGGACCTAGACGTTACCCTGCGGCTCGATGGTGAAGTGACGGGGCGCTGGGTCGCCGTATTGCGGGACTCATGTGACGCCGCGCTCCGCAGAGGCACACGCCTCACGCTTGACCTGAGCCACGTATCCTTCGCCGACTCTGAAGGGATCACTCTTCTCCGAGGTCTGATCGACCGTCAGGTTCGACTGGTCAACGCTTCGCCGTTCGTGGCGGAGCAGATGAAGCGAGCAAGGCCGTGACGAGCGGCGGCCGGTTACGGCCGAGCCTTTCGGGGTTGCTCATGGCCGTTGCGACGCTGGCATGCAGCGGCGACCTCACGTCCACTAATCC
>DATFEG010000030.1:0-27753 GCA_035251445.1 Gemmatimonadales bacterium
CCCGCCCCTTTACCAGTTGAACATGTACCGCACGCCGAGCTGCATCCGCCAAACGTCGCTCGTCGTCACCGCTTTCTGGATGCTCTTGGAGATGAGCGCGCCACCTTGCGAAACCGTATTGAGGCGGTAGAGGTTGGCCCCCGTCGCGTCAACACCTTGGGACGCGAGCGGCCGGTTCGTGACCAGGATCGTGGACACGCCCCAGTCGTCATTGAGCCAGTTGGTGAAGTTGAGCATGTCGAGCCGCACTTGGAGGCTGTGCGGCGCGCTGCCGATCCTGCGGCTGATGTCCTGCGAGATGCTCAGGTCGGCGCGGTAAACCATGGGACGCCTGACCGCGTTGCGCCCCGCGTATTCACCGCGATGCGCTCGCAAGTAGGCGTCCTGCTGAATGTACGCCTCCCAAGCGGCCACCTGCTGTGCGACCGTGTACGTAGTTCCGGCCTGCGTGTATTGCTGGAAGTTCATCTCGCTCGTGTTGCGCGGGATATAGATCAGGTCGTTGGTCGCGCCATCGCCATTCATGTCGTTGCTGAAGATGTAGCTGTCCGAACCCGAGCTGCGACCGTCCCAGTACATGCCGATGCTCGTTGGTCCGATTTTGAAGAAATCACGCGTATACGTGACCGCCGTGAAGACGCGCGGCCCCGGATTGAATTGCGAGTACGCAGCAATCGGATTGTTCGGATCGAGGGCGATCGCATTGCCGGCCCAGGAGCCCTGGGCGATCGAGCCGGCATCGACCGTGTTCTTGCTGACGCCGTAACTGTAGCCGACCTTCGCAAACAATCCGCTACGCCAGGAGCCCTCGAGCGTCGCGGCGATGTTCCAGGAGGACCCTTTCCCCTGGTTCGTGAGCACGGTCGCATCGCTCACGGTGCTGTAGATGCGGTTCGCGGTCCACCGCGGGCGCCCGTCCGGTCCGAAGAACGCCGACTGTGGCGCCGGCAGGTTGGCATTGATGTACGCGATGCCGTTCACGTCCTTCGAATACATGTATTCGGCCGTCCCCGTCAGCCCCCAGGGCAGTCGCTGGTCGACCGCCATGTTAGTGCGCCACAGCTGTGGGAACTGGAAATTTGGATCCGTCAGCGCGAGCTGGAAGCTGGAGGCCGGGGCGTCGGACGGGGCGGGCTTGTAGTGCTCGGGGTCGGGGTGGAACGGGAACGCGGTGGTGTTGTCCTGGGAAATGAAACCGGTCAGCATGCCCGTGTTGCCGATCTGGTTTGAAATCCACACGTAGGCCGGTCGCCCCGTAAAGACACCTGTTCCGCCCCGGATTTGCGTCTTCTGCTGACCACCCACATTGAGATTGAAGCCGAACCGCGGCGAAAAGAGGAGGTTCACTCCCGGCAGCGAGCCGCTGCTGTACTGCACCGGGTTCCCGTTCTGGTCGCGGAACGTCATGGTATCGGCGACCGAATTGGCGTAGGCCGTGTTCTCGAAATTCGGCGCGTCGACCCGCAATCCGGCCGTCAGGGTCAAGTTGGGGTTCGGCCGCCACTCATCCTGCACGTAGACGCCGGAATACAACACGTCGAGCGGCTGAACGGGCTCGGTCTGCCCCGAGAGGTTCGCGTAGCGGACCTGGAACCGGTTCAGGGTCACCGGAGAAACGGTGCGGGTCGGGTTGGCCAGATAGTCGTTGGCATCCGTGTACCAGTCCGCCAGCGAGTTATAGACGTAAATGCTCTGCGCACCGGAGTTGAACACGTTCGTCGAGTGATACTTCTCGACGCTCAGACCCATCGTAACGGAGTGCTGCGGCAGGTACAGCGTGAAGTTGTCCTGCAGCTGATAGCTGTTATAGAACAGCTTGTTGTGCGGTGTGAACGGCTCAAAGCCGAACGTGGTGTAGTTGCTCGTTCCCTGGAAGATCTCGACCTCCGGGAACCAGGGACCGTTCACGTTTTTGCGGCTCTCGTCGCTCTTATTATAGCCGACGATGAGGTTATTGGACTTGTTGCCGAACGTCGCGTTCCACTCGCCGACGATCGACCGGATGTTCTCGAGAATGGCGTAGTTCGAGTTCGCAAAGTTCAACGACTGCAGGGACGTGCGGCGATTCCCCCTTCCCAGCGATGTGGAATTGGAGACCAACTGGTCCGAGACCGAGTTCAGCAGATTATAGCGGATGCTGAACTTGTGGTTCTCGTTCAGGTTGAAGTCGAGCCGCGCGAGGAAGCGCGTCGAGGGAATGCGGAAATCGTAGCCCTGATAGGGCCCGGTCTCGTAATCGAAATTGTTCCGCAGGAAGCTGCTGAGTGAGTCGAGATCGGACGCCAGCACGCGAGTCGTGGTCCCCTGCACCGAATCAGTCAGGGAATTTCGCGCGGTGAAGGTTGTGCCGGGCTGTGTCTGTTTATCGTCCTCATAATTGGCGAAGAAGAACAGCTTGTTCCTGATGATCGGGCCGCCCAGAGAGATCCCGATGTTCGTATAATCGAAGGTTCCCGGATTGAACTTGTTAGGCCCAGCTTGAGTGCCGACGTAATCGTTGTTGCGCATGTTGTAGAACACCGAGCCGCTGAATGCGTTTGCGCCGCTCTTCGTCACCATGTTGACGCCGGCGCCCACGAAATTGCCCTGGCGCACGTCGTAGGGCGCGATCGCAACCTGCACCTGCTGCAGGGCGTCCATGGACACGGGCGTGACACCGGTGCGGTCACCAGGTTGACCGGCGAGACCGAAAGAATTGTTGAAGTACGATCCGTCGATCGTCGTGTTGTTCAGGCGGTTATCCTGGCCGGCAAATGAAAACCCGAACGACATGGGGCTGTACTGCGGGGTCAGCCTGAGGAGGTCCTCGACGCGACGGCTGATCGTGGGAAGCTTCTGCAACTGCTCCTTGGTGATCGTGGTCGCCGCGCCCGTTCGCTCGGAGCTGAAGATGTTGTCGGCCGTCGCCTCCACCGTGATCGCCTCGAGCTCGACCGACGCGGGCGCCAGCCGGAAGCGCAGGTCGCTCGTGGTGCCAAGGCCGACGTTGACGTCGTTATGGACGGTCGGCCGGTAGCCGACGCGCGAGGCGGTGACGCGATAGGGCCCGCCCACGCGCATCCCCGGGAGCGTGAACCGGCCGTCAGCTCGGGTCGACGCTGCATACGTTGTTCCCGAAGGCCCGTGTACGGCGACAATCCGCACGCCTTCCAGTGGCGCGCCGGCCGAGTCGGTTGCTGCCCCGGCGATCGCGCCGGTGGTCACCCCCTGGGCACGCGCGGCGGGAGTGGCGGGGCCCAGGACGAACATCGCGAAAGCCGCCGCCGCCAAGGCGGCGCGGCTGCTAACGATCCAACGCATGAATTGGACCTCGCTTCAGAAGGAACGGATGCGGAGTGGTGGTTCCCATCGAGACGGGGGAGAAAGTCGCCCGCCTGCGTACCCTCGTCAAGGATACTACGTGGGTGCTTTACGCAGCAGATACACCGCTGCGACTCCGACGAGAAGATTCGGCAGCCACGCGGCGAGCATCGGGGGCAACACACCGCCCGAGCCGACCGCTTTGGCGAGCTGAAACATCAAGAGCACGATGAAAGTCGTCGCGAGACTCGCCGCTACTCCCCAGGCCGCGCCGCTCTTCGGCGAGGCGATGGCGAGCGGCGCGCCGAACAGCGCGATCAGCAGGCAGATAAACGGAATGGCGATCTTGAGGGCCAATTCGACCTGGAGTTTCTTGGCGTTCGATCCGCTGCGGGCCAGCGCGTCGATATAGCGGTATAGCTCGGCGTAGCGCATCTCATCCGGGGCCTTGGGCTGCGCCAGCAAATCGACCGGGCTTTCGCGCAGCGTGCGGGATTGGAGCGAATCGAACTCGAACGCGAATTCGCCGCCAGGATCGTTCCCTGCGAGATAGCGCAGCGACCCGCGCTGCAGCACCCAGGCTCCTGACTCCCGGCTCCTCTTCTTTCCGCTGTCGCTGTAGGTGGCGCTCTGGGCCGCGAGGACGATCGTGGGGTATTCAACGCCCGAGCCTTCGCGCTCCAGCACCAGGTCTACCATTTGACGAGTGCGCAAATCGAGCCCGCGAATAGCGTAGACCCACCCGCCGTCGGCGCGATACACAAAGTTGTCCCGCGTCGGCAGCGATTGTATCGCGCGCTCGCCCAGCAGCTCGAGGCGTTTCGTTGTGGCGACCGGGGCGAGCTCCCCGAGCACCAAACCCATGAGAAACGCGGCCGCGCCCGCCAGGAACAACGGGCGCGCCAGACGATGAAACGAGATCCCCGACGCTTTAGCGGCGGTGAGCTCGGAGTGCCGGCCCAGCGATCCGATCGTGAAGACCGTCGCAAACAATACCGCGACGGGCAATACCAGGAACATCTTCTCGGGCAGGTCGAACACGTAGGACAACGCGATCTTCCCGGACTGGACGCCGCGACTCAAATACTGATCCATCTTGTCGGTGAGATCGATGATGATCACCAGAATCGGGAAGCCGAGCAGCGTGATCAGGAAGACGCGCAGCCACTCGCGCAACACATAGCCATCGAGAGTTCGCAACGGAGAACGAAAAACGGGAAACGGGAAACGAAGTCGCATTACCCGTTTCCCGTTTCCCGTTTCCCGTTTCCCGCCCATCCGAACAACGCGCGCTTCATATCCTTCCAATCCCCCCCGTGCGCGCTGCTGCCGGCCCGCCCGACGGTCCAGAGCAGCGGAACCGCGACCACAAGGAAAATGATGTTCGGCGCCCACATCGCGAGGAACGGGGAAACAATCAGCCGGTCCCCGAATTCTTCACCGCCGATCAGCCCGACATAGTAGACTGAGAAGACCGCGAGACTCGTGCCGATCACCAGGCCGACGCCGCCGCGCGGAAAGCGAATTGCCAACGGCACGCCGAGCAGCGCGAAGATGATGCACGCCGCCGAAATCGCCAGCTTCTTCTGGATTTCGACTTCATAGATCGCGGCGCGTTGCCGCGCGGCTCGCAGGCGCTGGTCGTACGCCGTCATCGCCGCCTGCGAAGCGTCGGCAAACGAGCCCGCCGGGGCTCGTGGCCTCGCCTGAGGACGGACTTCCTGAGCCTCCGCGGGCGTCGGGGTGACCAGGCGCTTGAGCGCGCCGAGGGCCTGGCAGTAGAGCGATGTGCGGGGGGGTGTCGTGTCCTCCTGAAGAGGCGGCAGCGGCGCTACCTTCACGAGGCGACGCAGCTCGCCCTTGACCGCCAGGAGGCCGTCGCGCCGCACACGCGCCATGTCCTTGCGCGCCCGCGCGACGACTTCCTGCATCGCGCAGACCGTCATCTCGCGGTCGCCGCGGTAATCGTCACTACCCGTTGCGGAGAACGTATTGCTGACATTAGCGACTTTGATGCGATTGACGGTATAGAATGTCCTGTTGAAATGTTCCAGCTCGCTGCGCTTGAATTCCTGCACCTCGCCGTCGCGCAGCGTGAGATACAAATCGGTGCCGCCGGGGGTAAATGCCATACGACCCGAGTCAGCCATGATGATCCGGCGCCGATCGGGGTCCTGCAGGTCGAAGATGGTCACGTCAGTCAGGGTGTTCGCGGCTGGATCGATGCGGGCGGCGCGCAGGAAGAACTGCTTCGACACCACCTCGTTGATCACCTGTTCCTTCAATTGAAATGTCGGCTTCTTACGCTGGATATCCATGAGGAGTGTCCGCAGCTCGTGATTGGACCGCGGAAGCACCTGGTCGTTCCAGGCGAAGGCGATCAGGCCGACGAACGTCGCGCCGCCGACGACCGGCCTGAGCAGCCGGCCCACGCTGACACCGCTCGCCTTCATCGCGGTGATCTCGTTGTCGGCGGCCAGGTGGCTGAACGCGTACAGCACTGCGACGAGAACCGCCATCGGCAGCGTCATCGCGACGATGAAGGGTATCGAAAGCGCGAACACTTCGAACACGATGCCCCACGGCAGTCCCTTGCCCACGAAATTGCCGAATTGCTTCGCGACCTGATTGACGAGCATCGCGCACGTGAGCGCCGCGAGCGCGTAGCCGAGCGGCGGAATGTGTTGCCGCAGGATATAACGGCTGAGGATGCGCACGATTGGTCGCGCCATTATATTCGGAACCCCAAGTCTCTACAAGGGATGCGTCGTCTCGCCACCATAGCGTTACTCGCTTCCACGCTCGTCGTACCCCAGGTACATGCGCAGGCTCCTGTGTACACGTTCGGCGTGCCGCCGCTCACTGCGCCACGGAATCCGGCGCTGGCGCCCGGCGGCCGGCTCGGCACGCGCGTGCCGCCCGCAATCCTCGCCGCGACCTGGACCGATTCACTGCTCGCGCGCCGCCGTCCATTGTATGCAGTGCCGGCGGCCATGGCGGGGGCGCCTGCGCCGCCCGCCGCCGCCCCTGCGCCGCCCGCGGTACGCGCCGGTTTATTAGGCCCCTATGCCGACATCGGCATGCAGCTCAACATGCGCTTCGAGCTGAAAGCGGACCAGTTTCGCAACCTGCGTTGCACGGCTGCCGATCGCCAGGTGGCGCTCTCGGGCTGCCAGAGCGGATTCCCGACGATCACGCCCAATCCCTTGTACGCGGTGCGCACCAGCGGCGTCGTCGCGCAGCGGCTGCACGTCGATGTCGACTTCGATAGCCAGCGGGAATTCGACGCCAACAACAACATCCGGCTCTGGTATGAAGGGCTCGAGGACGAAATCCTGCGGCGGGTCGAGGCGGGGAACGTCACCTTCCAGACTCCATCGTCGCGCTTCATCAGCGCCGCGATCCCGGCGAACAACTTCGGCGTGCAAGCGATCGCGCAACTGGGGCCGATGGAGTTTCGCGGTATCTACGCCCAGCAGAAGGGCAACGTCGTGACGGATCGCTTCTACCGCGTGGGTCAGACGACGAGTCAGCCGATCGACCGCGACGCGCGCGATCTCGATTACGAGCCGGGGCGCTTCTTCTTCGTGATCGACGCGACCGGGCTGCCCGGCTATCCCGCGATTGACATCCTGTCGCTGGACCAGACTGCGCGACCCGATTCGCTCAGGGTCGCGGCGCTGCGCGTCTACCGGCGCCGCGCCGTCGCGACCGGATCGACCGGCAACCAGAACGCGGGTGGCGTCCGGGCTGTGGCGTGCGCTCCCGGAAGCCTCGGCGAAGCCGTCGACTGTGGTCCGGCGGGCCAGCGCGCCGGCCCATTCGAGTGGGAATTCCTCGAGGAGCGGAAAGACTATTACGTCGATCCCTCCGGCGCTTGGTTCGCCCTCGCGAACCGGCTCGATCAGAACGACCACCTCGCTGTTTCGTACATCACCGCCAGCCGGACCGATACGATCGGGACGTTCCCGGTCGAGGTGAATCCGGACACCTCGGTGATCGATACGCTGCGGCTGGTCTATGATCCCAAGCCGGGGCTGACCGCGGCCGCGCCCTCGTTCCGCTTCGAGATCCGCAATGCGTATCGCGTTGGCGGCCGCGAGGTGAACCGCGAGTCCATGGCGCTGGCATTGATGGTCAACCAGCGCGAGCGCTCCCCTGCCGGTCAGCCGTACCTCGCCGTGCTCGGCGTCGCGTTGGAGACCGACCCCAACCAGTTCGATCAGTACAACCGGCTGTTTCCGCGTGTGCGCGATCCCAACCAGGGGGATCCCGTTCGCGACCTCTTCGTGATTTTTCCGCATCTGACACCGTTCGCCGATTCTACGAAGCTCGCGGCATCAGAGCGCAACGATTCGCTGTACCGCACACCGCGCGCGTACCTCACGACGCAGGCCCCTCCTTCGGTTTTCACGCTCCGCATGCGACTCGAGGCGTCGGCGTCGGACGACAGATCGATTCTGTCGCTTAACAGTTTCCAGATCCGGGAGGGAAGCGAGCGCATCTACGTGGGCAACGCGCTGCTCGTGCGCGACGTCGATTACTCGATCGATTACACCACAGGGCAGGTCCAATTCACACGGCCCGATTCACTGTTTCCGGGCGGCCGGGCCGATGTGCGCGCGCAGTTCGAGGAGCGTGCCGCGTTCAACATCGCGCCGACATCGATCTACGGTCTGGCCGCGCGCTACGACCTCGGCGCCGTGGGGCAGATCAACTTCACAGGGTTGTTCCAGAACGAAAAGAGCTCTTTCACCCGGCCGCCGCTGGGCTTCGAGCCATCGTCCAGCTTCATCGGCGGGCTGTCCACCCAGTTGAGCTTTCAGCCGGCCTGGCTGACGCGCTTTGCCGATCTCCTCCCGGGTGTGCGGACCGATGCGCCTTCGTCACTCGCGATTTCAGGTGAAGTGGCCCTGTCGAAGCCGAGCCCGAACCGGTTTGGGCAGGCCTATATCGAAGAGTTCGAGGGAGGGGCAGCCCGGTTCATACCGCTCACCGAGAGCGCGTGGCACTGGGGCAGTATCCCCTCGTCGACGCGTGGGGCCGAGGCCTATGGAATCGGTGCGAGCTTCGATCCCGCGGATGCCGCGTTCCTCACCTGGCAGAGCCTGCCGTACAACTATCGTAACGGCGTCCTGCAGCCGATTCAGTTTTTTCCGCAGCAGATTGACCCCACGATCCGGCTCGCCGGTCAGACGACGTCGGCCGAGGCGGTGCTGTGGTTGATGCTCAAGCCCGACACCGTGCTGGGCCTCGCGAACAACACGCCGGCATCGCCCAACTACGGAGCGCCGAACTGGGTGCGACCCGCGACCAACGCGCCGCGCTGGCGCACCGTCACGCAGACGCTCTCGCCTACCGGCGTCGATCTGTCACGGACGGAATTCCTTGAATTCTGGGTGTGGGAGGACGGGTCGCGCGTCGCCAGGCAAAACCGCACACTGGTTCTCTTTGACTTTGGGTCGGTGTTCGAGGATGCATTGGCCTTCGTCCCGGTGGAGTTTACGGTGAGCCCGGGCGGCGACACGACGTATTTCGGGATCCATACCGTCGGGACTGGCCGGCTCGACAGCGAGCGTGACCCGCGCACGCAGACCTGGAGCGCGACGATCAACGACGAGGGGATTCTTTCGGATCGCGTCGTTGACGGCATCCTCAACTCTACGCAGTCGACGTCTATCGATACGCTGCCTCTGTGCAGCCTGACCGAGAACGGCCAGGTCGTCCCGTTTGTATTTGGGGATGTTCGCTCGCGGTGCGGCCGCAATAACGGCTTCGCCGACACGGAAGACGAGGATGGCGACTTCGCACTCGACTCGGCGAGCGGCGTGAAAAACGCCGAAAGCTTCGTTCGATACGTGTTTCCGATCGGGGACGACCGCTACTACGTGCGCGACGGCGGGATGTTACCCGACCCGGCGGGCGGGTCGGCCGGCTGGCGGCTGTATCGCATCCCCTTCCGCACCGACACGCTGCAGATCGGCAATCCGAACTTGCGTCAGGTCCAGACCTTGCGACTCACGATTGTCACACCGGCGCCCCAGGCCCCAGGCCCCAGCCCCCAAGTGTATTTCGCGCTGTCGCGGGTCCGACTCATCGGGAGCAGCTGGGTCAAGCGGAGCGACACGCCGATCGAGGGCATCGCCGGCCAGCGGGGCACCGGCAGCGGCGAAGTCGTGGCTTCGATCGTCAGCACGGAGAACACCGATCTCGGCTACACGCCGCCGCCCGGTGTCGGCGATCAAGCGGACCGCAGGGATGCGAGCTTTCAACTCGGCGCCGTTCAAATCAACGAGCGCTCGATGCGCGTGCTCGCGCGCGGTCTCGATGTCGGTGAGCGCGCGGAGACGTATCTGCGCTTCACGACCGAGGGGGACAAGAAATTCCTCAAATACCGCTCGTTGCGCGCGTGGGCGCGCGGGCGCGGGCCGGGCTGGGAAGACGGCGATCTCGAGTTTTTCATCAAGGCCGGAAAAGATCAGGACAACTTCTATCTCTATCACACACCCGCGCGGACGATCTCGTGGGAGCCCGAAGTGCACGTGTCGTTCGATCGCTGGCTGGCACTGCGCGCGCGCATCGAGCAGGCGTGGCTACAGGGCGACACGGCGCAGATCTATCCAGGCTGCCCCGACTCCACACTCCTAACTCCTGATTCCTCGTACGTCATGTGCGATGGACCCTACATCGTGCACGTGAAGAACCCTGGCACGTCGCCTCCCAACCTCGCGGGTGTCCAGGAGATCGCCGCCGGCATGTGGCGCGTAAACACGAACGTCTTCATCGAGCAGGCGGAAGTCTGGGTCGACGACATCCGGCTGGCGGATGTCGTGGAGGAAGCCGGCATGGCCGGGGCACTCGATGTGTCGCTCACGGCGGCCGATGTGGCGGACCTCGCAGTCAGTGTGTCGCGGCGCGACGACCAATTCCGGCAATTGGGGCAGGATCCCAGCTATCTCACCGACAATGCTGCGAATATCGCGAGCACGGTGCGATTCGACCGTTTCCTGCCGCCGACCTGGGGTGTAGCAATTCCGATCACGTTCAATCACACTATCGCGGCGAGCGATCCTTTCTTCTTGACGAATACGGACATTCGCGCGGACGCCTTGCCGGGCCTCCGGCGCCCGCACGCCACCACCACGACGTACACCGCCTCGATACGACGCATTCGGCGCTCCTCGGGCGGCCTGGGACGCTTGCTGATCGACCCCCTCTCCATCAGCGGCGTGTTCAACCGTGGTGCTTCGCGGTCCGAGCTCGCGCAAGCGAGCGGCTCGAACTACGGCCTCAACCTCGACTACACGCTCTTGCCGGGCGCGCGGACGGTTCGCATCGCCGGCGCGAACGTACGGATCAATCCCTCCGCGCTGACGGTTCGCTCCGGACTCGCCGGGAGCGACGCAGAGCGCTTTACGTTCACCGTTCCCATCCCGCGCAGCGACGACACATTGCCGCCATCGCTGTCCAAAACCAGGGCTTGGCGGAACTCGGGACGTCTGGACCTGTTGCCCCTGACGGGGTTTCAGCTGAGCCTGGAAGCGGCGTCCACGCGCGATCTGCGCGATTACGGCGACTCGACGACAATGGGGCGGTTGCTGGAGCAGGAACGCGAGACGTTTCTCGGGATGGACGTCGGCGTCGAAACGCAGCGATCGCTGACCAGCGCGATCAGCCTGACGCCGCGCGTTGGCGCCTGGATACGACCGCGCTTTTCGGCGATCTCAGGTTTCATCTTTACCCGCGATCCCAACGCCCGGCAGCCCATCCGCACGGAGGGAGATAGCGCGGGGGCATTCCGGGTTCCCGCGGCGTTCAACAACACGCGGCGGTTCGATCTCGGCGCGCAGTTCGACGTCGGCAGGCTGGTCCGGGCAATCTTCGGCGACTCCGCGGGTCTCGGACTGTGGCTGGGACGGATTGCCCCGGTCGATGTGTCGTACGGGCTCCAGCGCGGCTCGAGCTACAACTTGGCGACGGACTTGCCGGGACTTGGGTACCGCTTGGGTCTGGGTGGCATGGATGGGTTCCGCAGCGTGAACGGGCAGCTCGCCACGTCGGCGACTCAGAACAACGTTTTCACGGCTGGTGGCGGCATCAGTCCGGGTCTGGGCCTCCGCGTGACGGCGACCTACCGCCGGACGTCGAACGTCGCCTGGACGCTCCGCTCGGGCGAACAGGTGCCGCTACGCTCGCAGGTTCGCGACTGGCCGAGCGGGCAGATCGCGTGGTCGGTGACGCCGTCCAGGCAGAACATCGGACGCTTCATCCCTCGCATAGTTGCCCAGTTGACGTACCGCAAGTCCCAGACGTCGAACGAACAGCCCACCTTCCAGGACGGGAGCAGCGTCATCACGCGCACAACCGATGAGGCGCTCAATCCCTCCCTATCGTTGACGCTGCCGGGGAATGTGTTGCTCACCACGGACTGGGCGCGGAGTTACGGCGATCGTCTGGCCGCGGGGAGCCTGTTCCACAGCGAGCGCGGCGCGCACAATACGTCGCTCACGTTTTCCTTCCGCCCGCCGGGCGGTCGCCTGCGCAACGTGATACGCACGACCGCGGGGTACAACGTCATGGCCAACACAACCTGTCTGCAGGGCGCGGGCCAAGCCACGTGCGCCCCGATGGTAGACAGCCGCCAGGCGCAGGCGCAGCTTACCATGGACACCGACCTTCCCTCCAACATGGGCGCGGGACTGCAAATGGCGTACGTGCTGAACGAAGAACGTCAGACGAACCGCAAGATCTCCCAGTTCGTGATCACGGCGTTTGTACAGCTGTCCGCGAGCGTGGGACAATTGAGATGAGGGGCTTGGGGCCTGGGGCTTGGGGCCTGGGGCTGTTCCTCACGCTCGGGTGCCAGGCGCGGGCGGGTGCCGACAGAGCGGCGGGGCCTGTCGAGTTCAATGGGCCGACGGCGTTCTCGTACGTCGAAAAGCAGATGTCGTTCGGGCCCCGCATCCCGAACACCCCGGGTCACCGGCAGATGGGCGACTGGCTGCTCACGGAGCTACGCGCGCGCGCCGACACGGTGATCGTCCAGGAAATCCGCCACGTCACGCATAAGGGCGACACGCTCCGCCTGCGCAACTTCTTCGCGCGCTTCCGTCCGGAAGCGACCGAGCGCATCCTGTTGCTTGCGCACTGGGACACGCGACCGATGGCTGACCGCAGCATGAACGTCGGCCAGCAGCGCATGCCCGTGCCGGGGGCGAACGACGGCGCATCGGGGATCGCCGTGCTGTTGGGGGTCGCTGATGCCCTCAAGGCTCGGCCGCCGGCGAATGGCGTGGATCTCCTCTTTGTCGACGGCGAAGACTATGGCGACTTTGCGGATACGAATGACGTGCTGATCGGGTCGCGCTGGTTTGCCGCGCACCGGCCCCCGGGCTACCAACCCATCTTTGCGGTGCTCTTTGATATGGTGGGGGACAAGGATTTGCAGATCCACCAGGAGGGGAATTCCGTGGCGTTCGCGCCCGAAGTCGTGCAGCGCGTGTGGAGGACCGCAATGGATCGCGGGCATGAGCGCCAGTTCGTGCCTGACGTCCGACACACGCTGACGGATGATCATGTGGCCCTGCAGAAGGTCGGGATCCGTGCGATCGATGTCGTCGATTTCGACTATCCCTACTGGCACACAACCGAGGATACAATCGACAAGGTGAGCGCGGAGAGTTTGCAAATTGTCGGTGACGTCGCCGTTTCTTTGGTACGGCAATAGCGCCACGCGTCTGCATGTTGGAGGATGGATGATAAGCGCGCGGCTTTGATGCTGGCTTGCCTGGCGCTCGCAGGTGCTGGCGTGCGGTACTGTCTATCGCCTTCTCCTTCCTCATCTCCAGGTGACGTACAACTGCAGTCGGCTGCCGTCCCTGCGCCGGGCGGACTGCAGGCAACCGCGCGTCGCGCCGCGCAGCTCGCACGTCCACTTCTGCCTGGGGAGCGAATCGATCTCGACAGGGCAGACGTGAGCGAAATCACACGATTGCCGCGCGTCGGACCCGCCTTGGCCCAGCGTATCGTCGCATGGCGCGAACAGCATGGAGCTTTTGGCAGTCTCACTCGTCTCGACAGTGTGTCAGGTGTCGGACCCGCGCTTCTCAAAGCAATCCAACCATTTGTGTCTTTTTCAGCGGGTTCGGCCACAAAACCTTGACCCCGCTAGGGCCGATTCACATGTTAGTCCCCTCATTTTCAACGAGTTGCGTACGGCGAGCGTTGCCCTTACTCAAGACAAGCTCGGTGAAATCCTCGTCCGCGAGGGGCTCATCACCACGGAACAGCTCAGGAAGGCCCTGCTGGAGCAGAAAAGCACCGGCATGCGCCTGGGTTACACGTTGGTTAAGCTGGGCTTTATCGGGGAAAACGAGGTCAGCAAGATGCTGGCCCGGCAGTACCGCATGCCCGCCGTCGACCTGTCGCGCTTTGAGGTCGACCCCAAGATCCTGAGGCTTCTGCCCCCCGATATCGCCAGCAAGCACACCGTCCTGCCCCTCAAGCGGGAGGGGCGGACCCTGACTGTCGCTATCGCGGACCCGAACAACGTCACGGCGATCGAGGACATCAAGTTCATTACGCGCTGCGACGTATTTCCGGTCATCGCCGGCGAGTACACGCTGCGCAACGCAATCGAGCGCTACTACCAGCAGTCCGATGCGCAGCTCCAGACGCTGCTCAAGTCGGTCGAGGCGGCCGAAGACCTCGAGGTCGTCGAGGATCAGGAGGACGAAGACGTCAAGAAGGAGGATCTGGCCGACGACGCGCCCGTGGTCAAGCTGATCAACGGACTCCTGACCGACGCCGTAAAGCGCGGCGCCTCGGATATCCATATCGAGCCCTTCGAGTACGAGATGCGGGTGCGCTACCGGGTCGACGGGTCGTTACAGGAGGTGATGAAGCCGCCGGTGAAAATGCGCGCCGCCCTCACCTCGCGCGTCAAGATCATGGCGCAGCTCAACATCGCGGAGCGGCGCGTGCCGCAGGACGGCCGCATCAAGCTCAAGATGGGCTCCCGCGTCATCGACTTCCGCGTGTCGACGCTGCCTGTGCTGTTCGGCGAGAAGATCGTGCTGCGTATTCTCGACAAGGGCAATCTGACGCTCGACCTAAAGACGTTCGGTTTCGAGCCCAAGTCTGAGGCGAACCTCCTCCGGGCGATCGAGAATCCATACGGTATGGTGCTGGTGACGGGGCCTACGGGATCGGGCAAGACGACCACGCTTTACTCGGCGCTTTCCCGGATCAATCAGATCGACGTCAACATCCTCACGGCCGAGGATCCGGTCGAGTACAACCTCCTCGGCATCAACCAGGTGCTCGTCCGCAACGAAGTCGGCATGACGTTCGCGGCCGCGCTGAAGGCGTTCCTGCGGCAGGACCCGAACATCATCATGGTCGGCGAGATCCGTGACCTCGAGACCGGCTCGATCGCGATCAAGGCGGCGCTCACGGGCCACCTCGTGCTGTCGACGCTGCACACGAACGACGCGCCCTCGACGATCACGCGCATGGTGGACATGGGCATCGAGCCGTTCAACGTCGCCAGCGCGGTCAATCTGATCGTGGCGCAGCGTCTCGTGCGGCGGATCTGCAAGGAATGCAAGCAGGAGCACGAGTACACGCCCGAAGAGATGCACGCCTTCGCCATCGATAGGGCGGAAGGGCCGTTCTTCAAAGGCACCGGCTGCGACACCTGCGCCGGCACCGGATACCGCGGCCGCCAGGGGCTCTACGAGGTGATGAACCTGACGAGCCCGCTGCGCCGCGAGATCCTGAAGGGGGCCTCGACCGAGGAGCTGCGCGACCTCGCGGTCAGGGAAGGCATGCTCACGCTGCGGATGGACGGCATGATCAAGGTCAAGAAGGGGATCACGACGCTCGAAGAAGTCGTCAAGGAAACCGCAGCCGGATAAGGAGAGGAAGCCCCAATGCCAGTCAACCTCCGGGCGCTGCTCGAGGAGATGATCGAGAAGGACGCTTCCGACCTCCATCTTGTGGCGGGCGAGCGTCCCAAGGTCCGCGTGGACGGCGATATCGTCAACGCCTCCAGCGACGAAGTGCTGACGCCCAAGGACACGTTGCAGCTCGCGTATTCGGTGCTGACCGAGAACCAGAAGAAGCGCTTCGAGACGGAGAACGAGCTCGACTTTTCGTTCGGCATCCAGAACCTCGCGCGCTTCCGCGGCAACGTCTTCAAGCAGCGCGGCTGCGTATCCGTCGTCATCCGGCAGATCCCCTTCAACGTGAAGACCTTTGAGGAGCTCGGCTTGCCCGCGATCGTGGCGTCGCTCGCTGACCGTCCCCGCGGTCTGGTGCTGGTTACCGGCCCCACGGGCTCCGGCAAGAGCACGACGCTCGCGGCGATGATCGACAAGATCAACAAAGAGCTGAAGGGCCACATCATCACGGTCGAAGACCCGATCGAGTTCATCCACCGGCACCAGGCGTGCATCGTCAACCAGCGCGAGGTAGGCACGGACACGAACAACTTCCAGTCCGCGCTGAAATACGCCCTCCGCCAGGACCCGGACGTCGTGCTGGTCGGCGAAATGCGCGACCTCGAGACGATCCAGGCGGCACTCACGATCGCCGAGACGGGCCACCTGGCGTTCGCGACGCTGCATACCAACTCCGCGGCCGAGTCGATCAACCGTATCATCGACGTCTTCCCGTCGCACCAGCAATCGCAGGTGCGCGCGCAGCTCGCCTTCGTGCTGGAGGGTGTGATCACGCAGGCGCTGCTGCAGCGCGCCAAGGGGCGGGGCCGGGTCATGGCCGCCGAAATCATGATCTGCACGCCGGCCATCCGCGCGCTCATTCGCGACGACAAAGTCCACCAGATAGAATCTTCGATGCAGGCGGGGAAGAAGTACGGCATGCAGACCTTGAACGACGCGCTCTACCAGCTCTATATGGGGCGGGAAGTCACCAAGGACGAATGTTTGCGCGTGACGTCGAAGCCCAACGAGTTCCTGCGGTCGATCGGCGAAACGCCGCCGGAAGACGACAGACCGTTGCCTCCCGGCACGCCTGCCCCGGCCGGAGCACCTAAAGTGGCAGTCCGGAGGTAGCGATGCCGGTCTTTGAATACACCGCGCGCAACCTGAAGGGCGAGCTCGTGCGGGACAAGATCGATCTCGCCTCGCGCGACGACGTAATCGCCCACCTGCGCAAGAACCGCATGATCGTGGTGCAGGTGCGCGAGTCCAAGAGCAAGGGCGGCGGGCTTGGCGATCTGTTCAAGCCAGGCGTCAGAACGCGCGACGTCGTGATCTTCACGCGCCAATTCGCGACGATGATCAACTCCGGATTGCCGCTGGTGCAGGCGCTCGACATTCTGTCGCAACAGACGGAAAACAAGGTGCTTGCCGACATCACGCGCCAGGTCGTGTACGACGTCGAGAGCGGCCACACGCTCGCCGACGCGCTGCGGAAACATCCAAAGGCGTTCAGTGATCTGTACGTGAACATGGTGGCCGCCGGTGAAGCGGGCGGTATTCTCGACACCATTCTGCTGCGCCTCGCGGTGTTCCTGGAAAAGAACGACGCCATCGTGCGGAAGGTGAAAGGCGCGATGATCTACCCGGCCGTGATCTTCGCGGTCGCAGGGATAGCCATCGCCGTCCTGCTCATCTTCGTGATCCCGACGTTCCAGAACATGTTCGCGTCGGTGAACCTGGAGCTGCCCCTGCCGACCCGCATCGTGATCGGCGCCAGCGATCTGCTGAAGAACTTCTGGTGGGCCATCCTCGGCGCCCTCGGGTTCGCGATCTTTGCCCTGAATCGCTATTACCAGACGTCGCCTGGTAAGCTACAGATCGACAGACTGCTGTTGAGCCTGCCGGTGCTCGGCGATCTGCTGCGGAAGTCAGCCGTCTCGCGCTTCACGCGAACCCTCGGCACGTTGATTTCCTCCGGCGTCTCGATTCTCGATGGTCTCGAGATCACGGCACGCACCGCCGGCAACATGGTGATTCACAATGCGGTGATGGAGTCACGGGCCTCGATCGCTGGCGGTGAGACGATCGCCGCGCCACTGCAAAAGTCCAAAGTGTTCCCACCCATGGTGATCTCGATGATCGCGGTGGGCGAGCAAACAGGCGGATTGGACGAGATGCTCACGAAGATCGCCGACTTCTACGACGATGAAGTCGACGCGGCGGTCAGTGCGCTGCTGTCCCTGCTCGAGCCTATCATGATCGTGGTGCTTGGCGTCATCGTCGGCGGCATGGTGGTGGCGATGTATCTGCCCATCTTTGACATGGTGAACGCAGTCCAATAAACGGGGCCTGGGGGGCTCAATGATCAATGTTCAATGATCAATGTTCAATGATCATTCATGACGTGGGCCGGTCCCTTGCGGTCGCAGGCGTGGCGCTGTTCGCCCTCGCAGGGGACACGCCCGCGCAGGACGCCGACACGCGAGAGGTTTCCGCGTACCGGTTCACCGACGCAACGCTCGCCAAGTATGTCCGAGCAGCGCGCGCGCTCGCGGCGCTAGCCAAGTCGATGCCGGTCGACACGTCAGGCGACGCGCGAGACGAGGAGGACGAGGGAGATTCCGGAAGCGGCACTAAATCGATTGCGGAGATCACCGCGGGGTACGACTCAGTTCCCGGAGCGCGGCGCGCGATTACTTCCGCTGGTCTGACCACACGCGAATACGTGGTTTTCAGCTTCGCTCTGCTCCAAGCCGGCCTGGCTGCTTTTCTCGTTGAGCAGCAGGGTTGGGACAAACTGCCGCCGGATGTTGCACGCTCCAACGTCGAGTTTTACCAACGACACAAGGCCGCGCTCGATAGTGTGGGCGCCGAACTAAGACCGCGGCAGTAGCTCCCTCCAATAGGGTTTAGGAGCTTGGAGTTGGGAGACAGGGGAAACCCTAGCTCCTAGCTCCCAACTCCAAGCTCCTCTCTTGCATTCTGCCACACTCTGTCCAATAATGCGTCCCCATGCGCTGGCTAGGGATCAACTCGCAAGGACCGGCGATTCCGTCCGCGAGGGCACTACTTCGGTCAGTCTACGTGGGCCGGATGTGCCTGGCCATCGCCATGTACGTGACGATCGCTCTCAAAATCCGGGTTGCCGCGCCGCTCGACATCCTGGTCACCTCGCTGCTGCTGGTCTCGACCGCAGTAGTCACGTTCGCCTCCTACTGGCACACGCATTTCCGCCGCAAGTTGCCGGGGCCCACGTTCCTCTACCTCCAAGCCCTGTTCGACGTCCTTTTAATCACCGCCGTCGTACACATGACGGGCGGCGCGGAGAGTGACCTCGCGGGCCTGTACGTCCTACTCATTGCCATCACCGCCGTCCTCATGCCGCCGGCCAGCGCCGGACTGGTCACACTCTTGGCCGGGCTCGTTTACTTCGCGGACATCTTCTGGGGGCACGCCGCGGCGGTGGCTCCCAGCGTCTGGGTGCAGCTCGGCGTCTTCGTGGTCGTTGCCGTGGTAACCGCCTACGTGGGTAGCCGGGTGAATGTGATGGGTGTGGAGAGGGAAGCCCTCGCAGCCGAAGTGCGCCAGGTGCAGCTCGAAGCCGATGATGTGCTGCGCAACATCCGCACGGGCGTCATCACGGTGGATGCTGAGGGCCACTTGCTCTACGCCAACCCTGCATCCGAAGAAATTCTGGGGTTCAAGGCCCGGGAGTGGCTCGGCCGTCCGGTGATGCCGGAGTTTGCGAGGCTCGCTCCCGAGTTTTGGGCAGCGATCACCTCGACCGCGCGCCGCGGCGTCCGTCTGATGCGCGTTGAGGCCACGGTCCACCGGCCGGATCGCACGTTCCCGCTGGGCGTAACCACGACCACCCTCGATGCTGCACCGGGGTCGAAGCCGCGTGTGTCGGCCATCTTCACGGACATCTCGGACTCGAAGCGGCTGGAGCAGCTGCACTTGCGTGCCGAGCGGCTCGAGGCCGTGGCGGAGCTGTCTTCGAGCCTGGCACACGAAATCAAGAACCCGCTCGCGTCGATTCGCAGCTCGGTCGAGCAGCTCTCCCGTTCGTCGCGCTCCAATCCGGACGAGAAATTCCTGGCCAATCTCATCGTGCGCGAAAGTGACCGGCTCTCGCGCCTGTTGTCGGAGTTCCTCGATTTTTCGCGCGTCCGCGTCACCGAGTGCCGGTCGGTCGATCTGCATAAAGTTGCTGAGGCCGCCATCCGATTGGTCAGGCAACACCCCGACTGTGACCCCGGGGTGAAGATTGCGCTCGAAGGCACGCCGACCCCGATGGAAGGTGATGAAGATCTCCTGCACCGTGTCGTATCCAATCTCGTGCTGAACGCGGTGCAGGCCGGAGGTCCGCGCGCACAGGTCCGGGTGCGCACCGGGCGCGCCGTGCACAGTGAGCTGCCGGGCGGCGCCGGTATCGACAACCCCGTCTCGTTGCGCGTGATCGACAACGGACCGGGGATTCCCGCGGAGATCCAGGACCGGCTGTTCGAGCCATTCTCCACGGGACGCGTAGGCGGGACCGGACTCGGCCTCGCCATCGTGCAGCGTGCTGTAGAAGCGCATCGCGGTCTCGTGCTCGTAGACAGTGAAGCAGGCAAAGGCACGACATTTACGATTTATTTCCCAGCCGCCCGTCGAAAGGAGGAGGCTGCATGACCCCGCCTTCCGCAGCCGCACCCTCGGTTCTTGTTATAGATGACGAGCAGGGCATCCTCGAGACACTCAGGATCCTGCTGAAGAATGAAGGCTTCGATATTACGACCGCGCAGGGCGGTAAGGCCGGGCTCGAGCAGCTCAAGAGCTCGGCGCCGGACATCGTGCTGACGGATCTGAAGATGCCCGGCGTGACCGGCATCGAGATCCTGTCGGCCGTTCGCGGGCAAGACCCCGAAACGCCCGTCATCCTCATGACCGCTCAGGCCTCGCTGCAGACGGCGATCCAGGCCGTCAACGAGGGCGCGTTCTACTACATCCAGAAGCCCTTCTCCAACGACGACATGGTGGCGATCTGCCGCCGCGCCGCCGAACACCGCCGGCTGCGAGCCGAAAACAAGCAGCTCAAGCAGGAAATCCGGCGTCGCGAGCAGTCGGGGAAGGTCAAGCCGCTGGGCAAGTCACGGCTGTTTTCCGACGTTCTGCGGCTCGCCGAGCAGGTGGCGCCCACCGAGAGCACAGTCCTGATCCAGGGTGAATCGGGAACCGGCAAGGAAGTCATCGCCCGCTATTTGCACGAGCTCTCGGCCAGGGCCGAGGGACCTTTCCTTTCGCTGAACTGCGGCGCGCTGCCCGAAAGCCTGCTCGAGTCCGAGCTGTTTGGTCACGTCAAAGGCTCGTTCACGGGTGCGGTGCGCGACAAACAGGGCCTGTTCGCCGCCGCGCGGGGCGGGACGTTCTTTCTCGACGAGATCGGCGAGATGTCGCCCGCGACCCAGGTGAAGCTCCTGCGCGTGCTCCAGGAACGGGAAGCGATTCCCGTCGGCGGCACGGAAGCCATTCCCGTCGACGTCCGCGTGGTCGCGGCGACCAATCGCGATCTGGAGGAGGACATCAAACGCGGACGCTTCCGCACGGACCTGTATTACCGGTTGAACGTGATCAACATTCATCTGCCTCCGCTCCGCGAGCGGCGCGATGACATTCCGGTGTTCGTGAAGGAATTCCTTGGGCACATCGCGACCGAGCGCGGCGAGAGCCCCAAAACGGTCTCGCCCGAGGCCGAGGAAGTGATCCTGGCGTACGACTGGCCCGGCAACGTCCGCGAGCTCGAAAACGCACTCGAGCGCGCGGTCACGCTCACCAAGGGCGATGTCATCCCGCGCTCTGCGATTCCCGACAAGGTCAGCGAGCGGAAAGCGGAGCCTCTGGTCGCGGAGCGCCTCCACAAGAATCCCTCGCTCGACGTGATCGAGCGGGCGTACATCACCTGGGTGCTCCAGAGTGAAGGTGGCAACAAGACTCGCGCGGCCGAGGTCCTGGGCATCGATCCATCCACGTTGTACCGGAAGCTGAGCCGCTATGAGGGCGCACCTTCTGGAGCGGAGTCCGATAACCACCGGGGTGAGTGACCCGGTCGGAGCGGCGACGCTTGATCGCTTGGCCGATGCGGTCCGCTATAACAGCTGGATGTTCGACCGGATACGGCCGTGGATCGGCAGCCGCGTCCTCGAGATCGGGTCGGGCATCGGCACGCTCTCGGCGTTCCTGGTCGATCGCGCACGCGTCGTGCTCACCGACACGCGGGAGGAGTATCTCGCGCGGCTGCGGCAGCGATTCGAGGGACTTCCCAACATCTCGGTCGCGCGTCTCTACTTGCCCCGTGACGCCGCACTCGCCGGTGAGCTGTTCGACACGGTCATCTGCCTCAACGTGCTGGAGCATGTGGACGACGACATCGGGTCGCTCACGGCGATTCACAGGCTGCTCCAGCCAGGCGGCCGGCTGGTCCTGCTGGTCCCCGCATTGCCGGCGCTGTACGGCACGATCGATCGGGCACTCGGTCACCACCGCCGCTACACCCGCGCGGAGCTCGACGGGAAGTTCGAGCGAACCGGATTTCGCGTGCGGCACATCGAGTACTTCAATCTGGCCGGAGTGCCGGGATGGTGGCTCGCCGGCCGAGTCCTGCGTCGAGAGATGATTCCTGCCGGCTCGCTCCGGTTCTACGACGCCCTCGTTCCGCTATTCAGACTGGAGCGGTTCCTGCCCTGGCGCGTCGGTCAGTCCCTGATCACGATCGGCGAGGCTCGGTGAAAAACCTGCTCGTCTCGATCGTGATGCCGGCGTACAACGAAGCGCAAACCGTCGAAACAGCCCTGCGGCGCGTGCGCGGTGTGCCACTCCGTCTCGAGATCATCGTTGTCAATGACGCCTCGACCGACGGAACACGAGAGATCCTCGACAAACTGGTCACCGAGGGGTTGGTCGACCGCGTCGTGCACCACGAGAGGAATCGCGGCAAGGGCGCCGCGATTCGGAGCGGGGTCGCGGCCGCTGGGGGTGACGCGCTGGTCGTCCAGGATGCCGATCTAGAGTACGATCCGGCCGACCTCCCCGCCTTGCTCAAGCCCATCAGCGAGGGCAAGGCGGATGCGGTCTACGGTTCTCGGTTTCAGGGCGGCCCGCATCGCGTGCTCTATTTCTGGCATTATGTGGGGAATCGTTTTCTCACGTTGCTGTCGAACATGTTCACCAATCTCAACCTCACCGACCTGGAGACCTGCTACAAGCTCGTGCGGATGGACCTGATCAAGCGTCTACCGCTGAGGTCGAACCGGTTTGGATTCGAGGTCGAGATCACCGCGCGCCTGGCACAGGCGCACGCACGTATCTGGGAGATGCCGATCTCATACAGCGGTCGCACGTATTCGGAAGGGAAGAAGATCACCTGGAAGGATGGCGTGGCGGCCCTGTTTCACATCGTGCGGTATAACCTGTTCGTGCCAGGCAATTCAAACGGTTGGCGGTCCCTGGAGAAGTAAGAGGCGCGGCATTCGCGGCGGGCGTGACGCTCGCCGTCGGCGCGCTCGCCCTTAACCAGGCGCTTGTCGGAGTCTTCTACGACGACGGTCTGTACGCCAGCCTCGCGACCGCGCTCGCGAACGGGCTCGGCTACGCCCATCCTAATCTGCCGGGCACACCGGCCGCGGTGCATTATCCTCCCCTTTATCCAATTGTTCTGGCCCCGCTCTTTGGGTTGTTCTCTGTCGATGGTGCAGCGCTCGCGGCGAAGCTGCTGAATGCGCTGCTGGGGGCTGCCGCGGCCGGTCTCATCGCCTGGCACGCGACAAAGACGGCGCTGCTCGGACCCACGGCGCCGCGCTGGCTCGCTGCGGTAATCGTGAGCGGAGCCGCCGTCGCGATCCCGGTACTCGCCACGCAGACCGTTCTCTTTGCCGAGCCCCTATTCGCCGTGCTGCTCGCGATCGTCGTCATCCTGGCCGACCGCGGCGATCGTCCCTGGATCCTGGGCATTGGCGCGGCCCTGATGCTATTGACACGGTCGATTGGGATCGCCGGAGCAGCCGGAGCCGTCGTCTTTCTGATCAGCCGGGCTCGGTCAGGCGGTGAGAACCACCGTGCCCTGGTCGCTGTCCTGCTCCCGGTCATCACGGCCGCTTTGGCCTGGTCCGCCTGGGTTATGGCCCATCAGCATGCTATCGATCCGGAGCTCGCCCTCGGCTACGGCAATTACTCGGCACATCTGAGTCAGGCAGGACTGACCGCTGTTGCGGTAAACGTCCCCGATCTGTCGCGGCCGCTCGAAGCCATTACGCTCGGTTGGATTCCCCTCAGGTGGCCTTACCACATCCTCGCGACAGCGGCCCTCGGCATTGGGCTGTACGGGGTTGCTTTGCTCGCGCGGCGGTCCGCCATCGGTCTCGCGCTGATCTTCTATCTGCTCATCCTCGCCGTCTGGCCCCATCCACCCGATCGCTTCCTGTGGGCAGTACTGCCGTGGCTCGCATTGGCGTGGGCAGCGGGCGCCATGGAGCTTTGGCGACGCTGGCCACGGGTTCGTCTTCCGCTTGGCCTGCTCGTCACTCTGATCGTCGGTGGCTACCTCAATTATCAGATCCGTGGCTTTGCAGGCCGGTGGTGGGACGCCCCGGCCCGCAACATCTCCACCAATTTCACGGAGCTGCTCCCCGTCGTTCAGTCATTGCCGGATTCGGCCGTTCTCGCGAGCGACGATGAGGCACTGGTGTGGTTGTACAGCCGCCGTCAGAGTGTGCCGCTCTATCTCGAGCGCTATCGTGGCCGCGAGCTGATTACGCCCACGCCGGCCGAGCATCGGGCGTACCTCGACCGGATGCGCGTGAGTCACGTTTTGCTGGCGAGCTCGAGCTCACCGTCGGCACGCCAGCTCAAGGCGCTGCTCGACGCCTACCCCCAATTGTTCACAGCATTGTACCGCTGGTCTGACGGGCGCTGGCTATTCGCGGTGAACCGTGGACAGTAAAGACCGCCGGCTTTACGTCGCCGTCGCCGTGTGCGCCATCGTTCCACACCTGGGAGCCCTGTGGAATGGGCTTGCCATGGATGACCTCTACATCATCGCCTGGAATCCGTTGGTGCATTCGCTCAGCGGGGTGTGGAAGGCGTTCGCGGCGCCCTATTGGCCGCCAGACCTGGGTGGCCAGATGTATCGCCCGCTGCCACTTGCGAGTTTTGCGATCGATTGGGCGGTCACGCGCGGCCATCCCGCATTGTTTCACGCGCTGAACCTGCTCTGGCACGCGGCGGTGGCGGTGACCGTTACGGCCCTGGCACTTCGTCAGGGGGTGAGGACCCCCGATGGGATGGGTGGTCAGCAGGTCAAGACCGCAGGCCTCATCGCCGGTCTTCTGTTTGCCGTTCATCCGGTGCATGTCGAAGCCATCGCGAACGTAATTGGCCGCGGCGAGTTGATGGCCGCACTCGGCGTCTGCCTCGCCCTCTACGCCGCGGTAGTCAAGGACAGCATCGGGTGGAGCGCGCTCGCGCTCGCCGGTGGCTTGTTGAGTAAGGAAAACGCCATCGTGGGACCGGGACTCATCGCCTGGGCTTGGATCGTGGGGATCGCTCGGCCGCCGCGCGCTCGTATCCTTGCCTATGCGGGCAGCTGGTTGGCTGTCCTTGCCGTGTACTTGCCGCTCCGGGCGGTCGTGCTGGACCCCTACGCCCGGCTGAACGCCACCGCGCCGGTGTTCCTTGGCGAAAGCTTCTTTGACGGACGGCTAACCGCCGTCGCCGCTCTCTGGGATGTCCTGCGGTTGTTGCTCGCACCCGTTACGCTGCGCGTCGATTATTCGCCCGCCGAGCGCACGATCGTGGAGAGCATGGTGGACGGCCGATTCCTTCTTGGCTTGGCATGCTTCGCTTTATGGGCTGCGCTGCTGTTGTTGGCGTGGCGCAGGGGACGGCGGACTGAGGCGTTCGGGCTGGGCTGGATCGCGATCGCATTTCTGCCCGTCTCCAATCTGCTCTTCTCGACCGGCGTCTTGATCGCCGAGCGCACGCTGTATCTCCCGTCGGTAGGCTTGGCACTCGCCGTGGGGGCGACACTCGCGCGCCTCTCGCCCGAGCGGCTGCGTTTGATCGTTGGGGTCTTCGTGCTCGCGGGAGCGGTGCGGTCGGCGCTGCGCGTACCCATCTGGCGTGATGACGTATCGGTCACGACGAGCATCCTCGAGGACTCACCACGGTCCTATCGCGGTCACGCCAGAGCCGCCGCAATCTACCAGAGCCACCGGCGGCCCGAGCAGGCGCTCGCGGAGCTGCGGACGGCCATGCACACGTACGATCGTGATCCGACGCTCTTCATCGCTGCGGCGGACGCGGCGTTCACGTTGGGCCGATCGGCGCTGGCGGATTCGATGCTCGCCCGCGCCGAGCAGCTCTGCTTCCGCTGTCCGGGCTCGTACCGCACGCAGGCGCTTGCTGCCCGGTCCCGCGGTGATAACGCTGTGGCCGACTCGCTGTTGGCGCGCGCGCCGTGAAACGCTACCTCATTGTCGTTTTTGTCGCGGCAGTGGCGCTGTATCTCGCCACGTCGCGGTACGGCTACGTCCAGGACGATCGCTCCATCATCGTCTCGAACCCCGCGACGCATTCCATCGGCGCCGCGCTCGGGGCGTTTGACGATCCTTACTGGCCGCGCGAGACGGGGGCGGGACTGTACCGACCGCTCACGATTCTCAGCTTCGCCGTCGACTGGACCATCGGGCGTGGTCGATCCGGATGGCTCCACCTCATGAATGCGCTCTGGCATGGTCTGGCGACCGTGTTGTTCGTCTGCATCATCGCGCAATGGCTTCCGCCGATCGGCGCCGTCGCAGCGGGTCTCGTGTTCGCCTGGCATCCGGTGCATGTCGAGGCCGTCGCGAGCCTCGTCGGGCGGGCGGAGCTTCTCGTGGCTGTCGGCATTTTTGGGGCTGTGCTCGCGGCACGTCGCGGTTGGCGGGTGGCAGCCGTGGCCTGTGCGGTGCTGGCGATGCTGAGCAAGGAGCACGGTGTCATTGCTGGTGTCGTCATACTGCTGGATAAGTGGCTCCTGCCTGTCTCAGCGTCAGGGGGTGAGGACTCCCGGGAGAGGGGGCCGTGGGGTCGGGAGAGAGAGGCGGGCGGTGAGCCAACCCTATGGATTGCCCTCGGGGTCGTGACGCTGGGTTTTCTCGCCGCCTGGCTCACCATTGGGTGGGTCGGAGAGAGCGACGCCGCGGCGGTATTCTATGGAAAAGGAACGTGGGGACGACTGGCAATTGCATTGCCCGCGGTGCTTCAGGCCGCGGTCCTTTTGGTCTGGCCCGCGTCGCTTTCAGCCGATTACAGCCCGCAGGTGATTCCAGCGCGCACGGGCTTTTCACTAGCCATGCTGCTCGGCTTCTGTATCGTCGTCCTCGTTCCGGCTCTCGTACTGTGGTGCCGGCGCCGGGCTCCCGCGATCTCGTTCGCAGCGGGTCTGGCCCTGCTCGCCTATCTGCCGACGGCAAATCTCTTCTTCCCGTCAGGCGTGGTGCTGGCGGAGCGCAATCTATATCTCGCGGTCGCGCTTCCGGCGGTACTCGTGGGCTGGGCCGCGACCTGGTGCGCTGTTCAGCGCGGCGCGCGTCCGGCTGCGTTCGCGACGGCGATTCTCGTCGTTGCTGCTGGCGCGCGCTCGCTCGCACGGCTTCCCGCATGGCAAGACAACCGCGCGCAATTGTTGACGCTGCTTAGCGATCATCCCGAATCGTATCGAGCCCACGCCTCCGCCGCCGCGGTGCTCGCCGGCCTCCGTGACACCGCCGCAGCTCGGCGCGAATACCGAACAGCGGACTCCCTCTTTTCGGGCGATCCCTACCTCGACGGTGCGCACGCGATTTTTCTGATCGGCATCGGGGACACGGCGGCTGCCCTGCCGCTGATCGCGCGACGGGAGAGCACGAAGGTGGGTCAGCGGATGACGCGTCGAGCGCGGTTTCTGCTTGCGCGGGCACGCAATCAGCCTGGACTGGCGCGTGCCATCGCGGATTCAGCACTGGAGCTTCCAGGGGAAGACTCCTGGTATCGCCACTACTTGCAGTAGGTGGCCCGGCTTGCAAAAAGCGGGAGTCTTAGTGCTTCTGGGGGGGGCAGTAATCACCGATCTGACAACGTAAGTCATTGCAGCAACGGATGTTGCGGCCCTGCCACCCATCAAAGGCATGATTCGTGCTTAATCCCGAGGCGGAATATAAACGATGTGCCCTGTTCGGATCTTTACAGGAGGTAGTCGAGAATGAACCGCAAGGGTTTTACCCTGATTGAACTTCTGATCGTGGTCGTGATCATCGGCATCTTGGCCGCGATCGCGATTCCGAAGTTCGCCAACACGAAGGAGAAGGCTTATCTCGCGTCGATGAAGTCGGACCTGCGGAACCTCGTGACGGCTGAAGAGGCGTATTTCGCCGACTCAGTGAAGTACACGAGCAACCTGGGTACGGCGTACGCGACCACCAGCGGCGTGGTTGGCCCCACCATCACGGTGACG
>DATFEG010000060.1:0-24940 GCA_035251445.1 Gemmatimonadales bacterium
GTCTGTCCCGGCGGCGATGGGCTCCTCGCCAAGATCGATGAGATCAAGCCCGCGCTGCTCCTGCTCGACATCATGATGCCGAAAGTTGACGGCTTGCAGCTGCTCGAGCGGCTGAAACAGGACGAGCGCTACAGGGACCTGCCGGTCCTCATGGTCTCGTCGATGCCGCCCGAAGAGGCGACCGTCCACGCCCTCGGCCTGGGGGCGGCCGATTTCATCGCGAAGCCGTTCCGCGTGCGCGAATTGCTGGCGCGCGTGGAGGCGCACATTCGCGTTGGACGCGCCCTGGCGCAGGCGCGCGAGGAGGCGCGGACGCGTGCCGCCATGGTGGAGATCCTCCATGAGGTCACGGACTCGCTCAAGCCCGACGAGATCTATCACATCCTGGTGGGCCGCGTGGCGCGTGCCCTCAACATCTCGAAGTGCTCCATGGTCCTCGCCAAGCCCGGCGATCAGCAAGGCGTTGTGGTCGCGGCGAAGGAAAACCCCATGTTGCGCAATCTGCAGATCGAGCTGAGCCGCTATCCCGAGATTCGTAAGGCCGTCTCGAGCGGCCTGATGGTGCTGGTCGAGGAGGTAGCGACCGACCCGTTGTACGAGGACGAGCGACGCCGCTGGGAGCGCGAGGGCATCCAGGTGCCGACTCGTTCAGCCGTCGCCCTCCCGTTTTGGATGAAGGCTCAGCAGACCGGGGTTTTCTTCCTGCGTACCACCGGCGACGATCCGCCCCTGACCAAGGCGGATGCGCAATTCGCGGAGACGATCATCAAGACAGCGGTCGGCGCGATCGAAAAGGCGTACGACTTCGAGAGCGCCGTTTCGGACAAAGAGCGGCTCGAGAAGCTCGCCGCCACCGACGCGCTCACGGGCCTCACCAACCGTCGCGCACTCGCCGACTCGCTCGCGCAGGAGCTCGATCGCGCGCGGCGCTACAACCTGGCGCTCACGATTCTCCTCCTGGACATCGATCGATTCAAGTCGATCAACGACTCGCGCGGCCACATCACGGGCGACTCGGTGCTCCGGCAGATCAGCGAGCTGCTGAAGCGCGAAGCACGGTCGGTCGACATCGTGGCCCGCTACGGCGGTGAGGAGTTCGTGATCGTCATGCCCGAAACCGCGCTGCATGGCGCGGCGATGTTTGCCGAGCGCCTGCGGCACCGGGTCATGGCGCGCGACTTCGCCGATCCGGGCGAGGACCCGCTGCACCTGACGGTCAGCATCGGTGTCGCGTCCTTTCCCGACGATCGCATACACAGCGCCGACAGCTTCGTCTTGCTCGCCGATCAAGCCCTCTATCGCGCCAAGAACGAAGGACGCAACTTGGTTCGGCAATGAGCCCCGGCACCGCCGAGCGCCGCTGTCCCAAGTGCGGGTCCGTCTATGCGGACACGGCGGCGCGGTTTTGCCCCAAAGACGGGAGCATGCTGGTGGAGGTGCAGCCCAAGAGGCCCGCGCCGTCGGCCGCGACGCTGCCGGCGAGCGGAGGCACTACAGGCGAACGCACGCCGCTCCCTCCTGGCAAGGGCGCGGGACTGGACCGCGCGTCCACTCTTTCCAATCAGATCCTCGACGCGCGCTATGAAGTGATGAAGAAGCTGGGCGAGGGCGGCATGTCCTACGTCTACCTCGCGCGCGAGATCTCGTCCGGCGAAACGGTCGCGATCAAAGTTCTCTCGCCGCGGCTCGCGTCCGACAGGAGTTCGGTCGAGCGGCTGCGGCGCGAGGCCGGCCTCGCCATGCGCCTCAGCCATCCGAACGTCTGCCGCATCCTCCGCCTGGGCGAATCGGAGGATGGGCTGATCTATCTCGTGATGCCCTTCCTCAAGGGCGAGCTGCTTTCCGACCGCGAGGTGCGCGGCGGGCCGATGGATATCGCCACGAGCGTGAAACTGCTGCAGCAGATGTGCGCCGGCCTTCATCACGCGCACGAGCTCCAAATCATCCATCGGGACCTGAAGCCGGAAAACGTCATGCTCGTCGCCGATGGGGCAGGCGGCGAGCGCGCGGTGGTGATGGACTTCGGCCTTGCCAAGGAGCGCCGCGCCGACCCCGCGATCGCGAAGCTCACAGCCACCGGCATCATCCTCGGGACGCCGGAGTTCATGAGCCCGGAACAGATTCGCGGCAAACCGCTCGATGCGCGCAGCGATATCTACGCGCTCGGCATCGTCGCCTTCGAGATGTTCACCGGCAAGCTGCCGTTTCAGGGTCGCAACGCGCAAGAAATGATGATCGCGCGGCTGCGCAGCCAGCCCCAGCCCATCCGTCAGCTCAGGTCCGACGTTCCCGAGGTCGTCGAGAAGGCGCTCCACAAGGCGCTGCAAACCAATCCCGACGACCGCTACGCGACGGCGCTCGAGTTCGGCGACGCGCTCGTCGGCAGAGCGCCTCCTGCCGCCTCCGGTTTTCTGGGCAAGCTCAAGCAAAAATTCTCGTGATGTGAAGCGGTTCCCCGCCTTCGATCCGCCCGAATACGTCGACTGGAAACCCGATCCCGCGCAGGTCCGGGGTTTTCGATCAACCATCGAGGCAAATCCTGAGCGCGCTTCTATTGTGGCCGCCCTGGCTCTCGACTCCAAACTCCAGGTATACCGCGGCCTGCTGCGGGCGCGCCTGCACGACATCCAGCTCAAGCGCTGGGTGCGTACGGGAGTGATCTCGAAAGCATGGCTGGGTACCGGTGAGGAAGCGACGACCGTCGGTCCGGTCCACGCGTTGGAGCGGGGTCGCGACGTCGTGGCGCCGATGATTCGTAACGCCGCGGCGTGCTCCGAGATGGGCATGCCGATTGCCGACATGCTGCGAGCCTACCTGGCGACCGCCGACTCGCCCAGCGGCGGCCGCGATCTGCACGTGGGCTCTTTCTCGCACGGGGTGCTGCAGCCCGTCTCCCACGTCGGCGACATGGTGCCCGTCGTGACCGGCATCGCTCTCACGTTCAAGATCAGAAATGAGCGACGCGTCGCGCTGACGTGGGTGGGGGACGGATCCACCAAGTCGGCGGCAGCTCACGAGGGGACGAATCTCGCGGCCGTGCAGCGCGTACCGGCCATTTTCATTGTGCAGAACAATCAGGTCGCGCTCGGTACGCGGCTCGATCAGCACCATCTACCGCCCGACTTCACGGATTGGGCGTCCAGCTACGGCATTTGGGGCGACGCGTTCGACGGCAACAACGTGCTCGACGCGTACGCCGCTACACGAGTAGCCGCTGAGCGGTGTCGGAGCGGCAGCGGACCGGCGTTGCTGGTCGCTGACACCTTTCGTATGGGTGGCCATGCCACCCACGACGAGCGGGAAGCGCGGGAAACGTTTCCGGCCGAGCTGTTTACCACATGGGGTAAACGCGACCCCATCGGGCTCTACGAGGAGTACTTGAAGGAAGAAGGCGTTCCCGGCAAGGCTCTCGCGGAAGTCGAGGAGGAGATCGCGGCCCACGTCGAACAGGCCGCCGCCGCGGCGCTATCGAGCCGCGAGAAAATGCCGGAAGGCCGCAGTGCCCTCGAGGGAGTGTATGCGAGCCGCAATTAGCGTCGTTCTCATCGCGCTGGCCTGCACCAAGCCCCCGCAATCGGCGGGGCAGGACCACTCACTCCGCGTGCCCGCCGGCTTCCAGGTGGCGGTATTCGCGGAAAGGTTGCAGGGCGTGCGGTATCTCGCGCTCGGACCGGGAAACGCGATCTACGCGTCACAACCGGCGTCCGGGCTAATCGTCCGGCTAACCGACGACAACCACGACGGGCGCGCCGATACCGTCGTCACCATCGCGCGGGGGTTACACGGTCCGTTCGGCATCGCGTTCCGGGGGGACACGATGTACGTCGCGGAGGAGCGAGCCGTCCTCCGATTCGATCCCAACGCCAGCGCGCCGGTCACCATCATCTCGCGAATCCCAGCCGGCGGTCATTCCACCCGAACGATCCTGTTCGGCCCGGACGGCAAGCTGTACTTGTCCGTCGGATCCTCGTGCAATATCTGCGACGAGCGCGACTCGCTGCGCGCGGCCGTCAGTCAATTCAACCGTGACGGCTCCGGTGGCCGGCTGTTCGCTCGGGGGTTGCGCAACACTGTCGCCATGGCGTTCCATCCGACGACCGGCGAGCTCTGGGGCGCCAACAACGACCGCGACAACCTTGGCGACGACGTCCCCCCCGAGCACGTCAACATCATCAAGGACGGCCGGTTCTACGGCTGGCCGCAATGCTACCTGCCCGGCAAGTCCAATCCCGAATACGGATCCGCCGACTGCTCTCGCGTCGAGCCTCCGGCGATCTCGGTCCAGGCTCACTCCGCGCCGCTGGGGTTGGCTTTCTATACCGGCACCCAGTTCCCACGCGACTATCAAGGGGATGCGTTTGTGACGTTGCACGGCTCGTGGAACCGCTCGGTTCCCACGGGCGCCAAGGTGATACGCCTGCAGGTGGACAGCACCGGGCGGCGCGCGGTCGGCGTGGACGACTTCGTCGTGGGGTGGCAGCTGCCCGATGGCTCGCGCTGGGGTCGCCCCGTAGGGTTGCTCGCGTTACCGGATGGTTCGCTGCTCGTGAGTGACGACACCGGTGGAAAAATCTGGCGGGTGAGCTATGGGCGGTAAGAGCGGAAAAGGCGGTAAGAGGCGGTATGGGGCGGGTAGGAGGCGGTATTTTCTTCGGTGCGGTTCTGGTGTGGCGGTGCTCTACCGCCTCTTACCGCCTCTTACCGCCTCTTACCGCCTCCTACCGCCTCGCTTACTCGCGCCCGCGTCCCGCCCGGCCTCCGCGCGTCGCAGCCGCGAGATATTCACGCGCCCGCTCGAGCGCCGCGTCCCGGCCGGCGAGCACATCGTCAACCCGGACCTCTGTGCGGATCTCGGGTGCAATGCCCGTCTGCACGAACTCCGAGCCGTCGGGGAAGGCGTCGCGGGTCACCGTCACGCGCAGTTGCCAGTCGCCGGACAGCTTGACCAGGGCGGTCTGTCCCGTGCTGCCCGCCGATGGCTCACCGATGATCGACCCCCGCCCGCTGTTCCGGAACGCCACGAGCAGGTCTTCCGCGGCGCCCGCGGTTCGCGGTGATGAGAGTACCGCGACCGGTCCGCTGTAGGCGATTCGTTCGCGCAACGCGGGTGGCCAGATCGTATCGGCCGGGACGGTCATCCATGAGCCGGTCGAGTCCGGTGTATCGCCGCCGCGGTACGCGGCGCGATACTGCGGCGTGCGCCAATACGACGTGAGGACCGGCCGCTCGATGAGCCGCGTAAGAATGGCGTAGCCCTGCTCGCGGCCGCTTGGCGTCCACGTCGTCTCTCGCAAATCGAGAATCAGCCCGCGATGGCGCGGCCCCTCGCGCGGTGCGTTGCCCAAGGCGCGGTCCAACCGTGACAGCACGTCGGGCTCGGCCAGGGAGTTGATTCGCACCCAGATCGTGCCATCGGGAAGGGTATCGGCTTCGAGTGCAGGTCGCTCGATCGGCCAACGGGCATTGAGCGCGACGCTGCGCGTCACGCTCGCGCCGCGCTGTTCGCCACCGGGCAACCTGAGCTGCAGGTGCAGGGCGGTGCCGCGAATGCCTTCGAGCATCTGCGCCACGGCGCGCTCCCACCGGCTCGCTTCGGTGCGCGCGGCGATTTGGGGAAGCACCGAGTCGCGGATCCACAGCGCCGCGGGGACGCCCTGTACGGCGACGATCTCGGCAAGGCGCGTGGGCCGCGCCACGCGCATCTCGTCGTTGTTGGCGTAATCGATGATGAAGGGCCTGCGCTCGATGCTGCGCAACTCGATCGGCGGCCGCGCCATGCGGGCCGCGATCGCCGCCGGCGGGATGATATCGAATTGACCGTCATTGAGCAGCGCGCCCCAACGTCGCAGCTGGCGCAGGAATTGGAGCTCGGTGGGGCGCCCATTCGCGTACGTGACGGTCGCAGTAAAGGCTGAGTCCCAGCTCGACCGCACTGCATCCCAATACGCATAATTGTAGCGCGCCTCTGCCCACATCCCGGCGGCGATCAGCTGGCGTTCGACCGGCCCCAAACGCTGTGCCGCGAGTGGAGCACCCAGCAGCGTGGGGAACCACACAAAAAACCATGACGTACGGGATTGCATGGCACTAATCTATCTGTTGCTGTTTGCGTCGCCTTCCGACTAGCTTACCCGCCGCGACAATCTCCCATACATCATTGGAGGTTTGACGACATGCGCATGCTGGTGCTGGGCGCAGGCCTGCAGGGTTCCGCCTGCGCGTACGATTTGCTTCAGCGGCCGGAAGTCGAGCGCGTGACGTTAGCCGATCTCCACCCGGGTCGTGTCCCGCCATTCCTCCAAAAAAGAAAGGACAAACGGCTCGTCATCGCCCGGCTCGATGCCCGGCGGTCCGCCGATTTGCGCCGCCGCATCCGACGCCACGATGCGGTGCTGAATGCGTTGCCGTACTACTTCAACTATCCGATCGCCAAAGTCGCCGTGTCCAGCGGTTTGCATTACGCCGACCTCGGTGGCAACACGGAGATCGTGCAGAAGCAACGCACCTTGCATGCGCGGGCGCAGAAGCAAGGCGTTTCCGTTGTTCCGGACTGCGGTCTTGCGCCCGGAATGGTGAACATCATTGCGGCGGAGGGCATTCGCCGCGTGGGGGAAGCGGAGTCGGTCAAGATTTTCGTGGGAGGCTTGCCGCAGCGGCCCGAGCCTCCGCTCAACTATCAGATCGTTTATTCCCTCGAGGGCGCCCTCGACTACTACACGACGCCATCCTGGATATTACGCGGGGGGCGACCGGAGCGCGTCGACGCGCTCTCCGAGCTCGAGTCGGTTGCGTTCCCCGGCCCCGTCGGTACGCTGGAGGCGTTCCATACGGGCGGCGGCATCTCTACGATGCCCTGGGGCTACAAAGGCAAAGTCCAGACGATGGAGTACAAAACGCTCCGCTACCCAGGGCACGTCGCGATCATGCGTCCCATTCGCGAGCTCGGTCTGTTGTCTATGACTGCGGTGAACGTAAAAGGCACCAAGGTCGTGCCGCGCGATGCTTTCATCGCCGCGGTGTCCCCGCAACTCTCCAAGCCCAACGGACGTGACCTCGTGGCGCTTCGGGTGGAAGTCACCGGAAAAGACGGCGGTCGCGTGGCCTGGCAGCTGCTCGATTACTACGACGAGACGACCGGCATCAGTGCGATGATGCGTACGACCGGGTTCTCGCTCGCGATTACCGGCGTGATGCAAGTCGACGGCAGGGTGGGCAAGAGCGGCGTGTACACGCCCGATGAGGCCATCCCGTTTCAGCCCTATGTCGATGAGTTGAAACGTCGCGGCGTGGAGATTCGCGAGCTTCAGTAACTACGGGATGAGGACGACGCCGAGTCGGACGTTCTGCAGGGAGTACTTGATTCGCCCCGACCTCGACCCTGGTCCCCCTCCACTCGATGCCTGGGCGATCTCCACGTTGACGGCGGTCAGGCCGTATCCGCCTTCGAATGTCACGTTTGGCCATGCTGCGTAGCGGATGGCCGCGCCTCCTTCCCACACCCGCCCGTCGAACCGGTCAATCGCGACGCGGAGATACCGGGCCTCGGCCTCCCATGACCACCGAGTCCCCGAAAGAAACCGCCCGTAGAGTCCGACGGAGCCGATCGGTCCGGTGATTTCTTGTGATTGGCTGTACTGTACCTGCCCGCCAGTGCCAAAGGCGTCGAGCGATTCATCCAGCAGCAACGCACCTGCTCCGATCGCCAGACCGACCTGGCTCCGCGGCTTCGTCATGAACGCAAACCGATAAACGAAGAAAGCTTGGTCGCTGTTTAACGTCGACCCGACGTCGATGCCGGCGGGGTACGTCGAGTCGCCGAAGGTGATGTCTCGCTGCAGCGTTTGGGTCCCCGAGCGGCGTGCGAACTGGTACCCTCCCTCGAACTCGTGGCGCCGCCAGGGACGCCAGCGCACGGCAAGACGCGCCTCGATTTTGCCCTTCGCCAGACCGAGATCGTCCTCGGCGTCGATGTCGGTCCCCACTCCATTGGACCCGTCCACTCGAATGTTGGCGTTCAGGATGATCGTGGTCATCGACGCGCCGACTTGCAGTCGGTCGTACAAGTTTGCCTGCGTACCCTGCGCTGCGAGCGAAGCAGCAACAAGCAAGGCCACGACAACCAGGCTGACGCTCCGCACCAATGTCGGTTTCATGGAATTGAGGGTTCCTCTTCTTAGTAACTCCATTGCGTCGCGAACATGAATTCCGTGCCTTCTGCGCCTTTTCCGATCACGAACGTCACGACCGTGTTTCGCATCAGCGCCAGGCCAACTCCGCCTCCCCAAGCTTCGTGGAGTCCGTCGCCAGTGAGACGGACTGATTCACCGGCACCGAACACTCTCCCCGCATCGTAGAAGCCGAGCAGCTTGAGCTCGAGTAGTCGCGGCGCCCACATGACGCCGTACCGCGCTTCCACGCCTCCCATCAGTTTGCCGGGCCCGAGAAAACGCCCGTCGTGGTACCCTCGCAGCGACCGGTACCCGCCCATCGCGTTGTACGGCCCTTCACTCGATTCGATAGTGAATTGCGCTGCAATGGGTGGCGAGCCGGACATGCTCTCGCCCGCGATCCGCGCCCCGATGACCAGGCGATTGAGAGGGCGCACATATCCCCGCAGCGACGCCGTCCGGCGGGTGTAGCCCCGCCCAGTGGCGAAGAGTGCCTCGGCGACCAATCCCTTGTGGGGATCCATCTCGAGATCGCGCCAGTCGAGCACGAGCCCGGCTCGGACGACGGCATCGTTGAACGGCACCTGGTCGGAAGGAATCGTGCCATTGGCAAGATCCTGCTGGTATACACTGCCACCGGGAAGCTCGCGAAAGCTCGTGTGCTCGAGTGTGCCGCCCACGAGGAGCCGCAGCGGCCCCACAAGGCGGCGTTGGACGGTGGCCCGCGCCGACCGCGTGGTGCGGCTGACCTGATAGAAGTAAGAGCGGCCGACCGTGCTATCGCTGTCGACGCTCGTGTCGTTGCCCTGGCCGTAGTAGCCGAGCCGATTCGCGCGGATCGCGAACAGCGCCAACCCGAACCGCCAGCCATCCCAATAGGCCGGCAGCTGCGCGTTGGCGAGCAGCGCGTAGCTGCCTTCGGTGCTCGCGGCGGCATCGAACGCGAGGCGACCGAAGTACGGTTCGGGACGCTCCACAAACCCCAACGCGCTGGTCCAGTCGTAATGACCGGCGATCCAGAATCCGTCGATCGAGCTGTACCATGCGTACGGATACAGGTTGTCGACCCAGTTCTTGGGAGGCTGCGGCGTGTCCGGTTCCGCCTGTGCCGCCAGGCCACAGGGCAACGCAAGCAGCGCCCCCCCCAGCAACAGCTCAGCTTTGCGCAAAGAGGTGCGCGGTATCGCGGAGCTTGGCGTCCGAGCCGTCATGCACCGCGTACCGGCCCGGGAACAGCGAGGCGGCGCCGAAATCGCCACGCTTATTCACTGCGTAGAAAGTGAGATTGAATTTGGGACGCGCCCGTGCATCGAGCAGCCTCGGCTCGGTCGCGCTGACCACGCGGCGCAGCGTCGCGACGCAGGCGTCGGTCGGCGCGACGCCGCGCCGCATGCTTTCCACTGTCAGGAAGGCTCCGCAGACCTTGATGTTCGACTCGCCACGACCGGTCGATCCGGCGGCGCCTACGTCGTTGTCGCAATACTGTCCGGCGCCGATGATCGGGGAGTCCCCGAGGCGACCCGGAATCTTCCACGCGAGCCCGCTCGTCGTCGTGACCGACGACAGATCGCCCCCTGGCGTCACGGCACTGCAATTGATCGTTCCGGTCGGTCGCACCACCAGCGACTCACCTTCGGGGACGTCGAGGTAGTCGTCGTCGGAACTGAGATTGGCGCGCCACGTGAGCCACTCCTGGCGCGAGTGTTCGGTCAGCAAATCCTCTTCCTTGAATCCGTAAGACAGCGCGAACCGCTTGGCGCCTTCCCCCACGAGCAGAATGTGATTCGTGTATTTGAGAACGAGCTTCGCGACTTCCGACGGCGTCTTGATGTTCTCGAGACAGCCGACCGCCCCGGCCCGCTTGGTGGGCCCGTGCATGCAGGATGCGTCGAGCTGTACGACGCCATCCCGGTTCGGCAGACCGCCGTAGCCCACTGAATCATCGTTGGGATCGAGCTCCTGGATCTTCACGCCCTCGATGACCGCGTCGAGCGTGTCGGCGCCCTTGAGCAACAGGTCGAACGCTTTCTGCACGCCGCGCATCCCGTTCGCGCTCGCGATCACGATCGGCTTGGCAGCCCAGCGCGATGGCGGCGGCAGCGGCCGCGGCGGTCGCATGGCGTGGGGAATCCCGATCACCAAACCACCGGCCATACCGGCAGCGCTTGAGCGCAGGAAATCCCGGCGCGAGAGAGAGTCGGACATGTGACGGGTTTTAGCCACTCGTCTATCCGCTGTCAACTTGCTACGTTGAGACCCCGTGGAGCTTTCACTCGTGGTGCCCGCGTACAACGAACGGGAGAACCTCGCTCCGCTGCTGAACGAGATCACGTCCGCTCTGGCGGGCCGCAGCTATGAGGTGATCATCGTCGATGACGGCTCGACCGATGGCACGCTGGAAACACTGAAAGCGATGCGCGCGCAGATTCCTCAGCTCCGCATCATCGTGTTCGAGCGCAATGCCGGGCAGACGGCCGCGTTCGCGGCGGGATTCCGGGCCGCGCGCGCTCCGGTGGTGGTTACCCTCGATGCCGATATGCAGAACGATCCCGCCGACATTCCGCGACTCATCGAGACGCTCCGGGAGACCGGCGCCACGGCCGTGGCGGGCTTCAGGGCCACGCGGCGAGACACGCCCTGGAGACGGTTGCAGAGCCGAATCGCAAACGCCGTGCGCAATCGCCTGAACGGCGAAGTGATCCGCGACACCGGTTGCTCGCTCAAGGCGTTTCGCACCGATGCGGTGCGCACGCTCCCGCTGTTCGCAGGCATGCACCGCTTTCTTCCAACCCTCATCAAGATGCAGGGTGGTACCGTGACGGAGATCCCCGTCGGCCACCGTCCGCGGCGGCATGGCGTAACCAAATACGGGATGTGGAATCGGGTGCTGCGTTCGCTCGTGGATGCGTTCGCCGTGCGCTGGATGCAGCGCCGGTCGCTGCACTACCGCGTGCGCGAGGAGCACTAATGGTCGACTCACGGGAAGGCGCGGGAGGCGGATCGCCCGGGCACGAGCACTGGCTCGTGCAGATTGACGCCGAGCTCGACGGAGAGCTGTCGCTGGTCGAGCGCGCGGCGCTGGCCAAGCACCTCGTGACGTGCGGGCACTGTGCCGGCGCGCGCGCGAGCCAGCTGGAGGTGCGCGTCGCGCTGGCGCGGGCGGCGGGGAATCCGCACGCGTTTGTCGTCCCACGCCCCGCGATCCGCGCGGGCACGCTGATGCTGTGGGTCGTGGTGGCCCTCAGCGCGGGCCTCCTCGCGGGTTGGATCGCGCATCAGCGCTGGGGCGGGCCGGGTGGCGGCGGGTCTCTCGAGGAAACGCGTGGCACCATCGTTGTTCAGTAGCATCATCCTCACGCTGGCGACACTGCAGAGTCCGGGCACGCGGCTCACCTATCGCGTGCGTGTGCTCGAGTCCGCGGCGGTCGCGCCGCGCGTGCTTGCGAGCGGCGCCGTCAGCGGCTCTTTCGATACCGACATGCGTCTCACCTTGCGCACCGACACTGCCGAGGTCGAAGCGGTCTTTCAGGTCACTCCGACCGGCGACACCGTCAACCTCGGTGCGGAGTTTTTCACGCGCCGCCGGGTCGGACGGTCCCGGCGCGGCCTGCCCCTATGGGAGGAAGACACCTACCGCCGCGTCGTCCGCCTGGCGTGGAGCGACACGGCCCGGATCTACCCATTTGGCGTGCCGTCCTCGTCCCGCGGGAACAGCAGGGACGTCCGTGGGATGTGGGTCGAGCTCATTCTCGAGCGCCTGTTCACCGGGGGGGAAGGACGGCCCGCCGAGGAGGTTAGTGTCGTCGACACGACCCGCGTGTTCCGTCTGGAAACCGTGGTCCGGCCGCGGCGGGCGCGCGTGGTGCTGAATCTGCGGCGCGGGGATACCGTCAGCGCGCCGCGCGGCATCGATCTCGTTCCCGAAGAGCCACCGCGCATCGTGCAGCTCGTCTTGGGCGGCCGCGCTACGACGCTGGTCGTGGCTCTCGCCCGACCCGCTCCGCCCCGGAACGAACGGGATCGCGCGCTCGCGCTCGACGCCGACATCGTTTGTCTGCGTGTGTCGCCGCCCGATGCTCCGGAACCCCTGGGCCAGGTGTGCGGCCGCCTCAACAATGTCGCGCGGCAATTGCCGCTGCCCACCGGCGACACCCTCGCCGCGACGTTCTCCTGGCCGGGCCCGCGTTGATGGCGCCACGAACGCAGCGGCTCGACCCCGCGATTTTCCATCTCCCGGTGGAGAAGATGCGGGAGGGCTACTACTCGGACAAATACTTCGTGCGCGCGCGCGATCTGCTGCGCCGGGACAAACACCGGCCGCGCGTGACGATGCAGGTCTTCGGGAAATCGCATGCCTACCTTGGCGGCATCGACGAGGCGATCGCCATCCTCAAGCTGTGCGCCGAGAGCTGGGACGAGCTGGTGGTGCACGCGTTGTATGACGGCGACGAGATCATACCCTGGGAAACGGTACTGCTGATTGAAGGTCCGTACGACGCGTTCGCGGTGCTGGAGACGCTCTACCTCGGCGTGCTGGCGCGCCGCACCCGCGTGGGCACAAACACCCGGCTCGTCGTTGAAGCGGCCCGGCCCAAGGAAGTGATGTTCTTCCCCGCACGGCACGATCACTGGCTCGTCCAGACCGGCGACGGCTATGCCGCCCACATCGCCGGCGCCATCGGGGTGTCGACCGACGCGCAGGCTTCATGGTGGGGATCCGAAGGCGTAGGCACCGTGCCCCATGCGCTGATCGCGGCTTACGATGGCGACACCGTGCAGGCGTCCTGCAAGTTCGCCGAGCTGTCCGATCCGTCGATCCGGCTGATTACACTCGTCGATTTCGATAACGATTGCGTCGGGACGTCACTCGCAGTGGCGCGGGCGCTGGGCGACCGTCTCTACGGCGTGCGGCTCGACACCTCGGAGACGTTGGTCGACAAGTCTGTGATCGCGCAGATGGGAACGTTCAAGCCCACCGGCGTCACCCCCGAGTTGGTCCGCAACGTCCGCCGGGCGCTCGATGCCGAAGAGTACCGCCACGTGAAAATCGTGGTGTCGGGGGGGTTCACCGTCGAGAAGATCCGGCAGTTCGAAGAGCAACGGGTGCCCGTCGACGCGTACGGCGTTGGATCAAGTCTGTTCCAGGGGCGGTTTGATTTCACCGCCGACGTCGTGATGCTGGAGGGCAAGCCTTGTGCGAAGATCGGTCGGGCATATAGGCCTAATCCTCGTCTGGAACGGGTGACATAGGACGCCCCATCTCTTGCGCTGCTTCGCGTGCCTGCATAATTTTCCGCCCAAATGAATAATCATGCATCGGTTCCGGTCGGCATCCTGGGAGCCTCGGGCTATGTCGGCCAGGAGCTGTTTCGTCTTTTGAGCGGGCACCCCAGTGCCAGCGTCGCGTTCGCGACCGCCGAGTCCGCCGCGGGCGAATGGGTGGACGGCGTCGAGCTGATCAAGGCCGACGACGCCCCCTGGCAGCAGGCCGAGATCATTCTGTCGGCGCTGCCGCACGGCGTATCCGGCCGCTTCGTGCACGAAGCGCGCGCGGGCGGCAAGCGTGCCGTCGACCTCTCGGCCGACTTCCGCCTGTCGCCCGAGGCAGTGTACGGGCTGACGGAGTTCACGCGGCCCCGTCTCGCCGATGCGGATTTGGTGGCGAATCCCGGCTGTTACCCGACCGCCGCGCTCCTGGCGCTGATTCCGCTCGCCCAGCTTGGCTTGATCGACGTGTCCCGCGAAATCATCATCGACGCCGCCTCCGGTGTCACCGGCGCGGGCCGCAATCCCAAGCGCGAGCTGCTCTTCGGGGAAGTGACAGAAGACTACCGCGCCTACTCGATCGGCAACACTCACCGCCATCTCGCCGAGCTGAAACAGTCGCTCGCCCGCGAGGGCGGCTTTACGGGTGACGTGGTCTTCACGCCGCATCTCCTGCCGGTCAAGCGCGGCATTCTCGAGACTATTCACGTGCCGCTGACCCGCGTGCTCGATCAGGCGACCGCCGAGGGTCTCTACAGCGCGACGTACGACGGGGAGCCCTGCATTCGGATCATGCACGGCACCCTGCCGTCCTTGAAGGACGTCGTCTATCGCAATCGTGTCGCGATCGGCGTGTCGGAAGTCGTCGATGTCCGCCGGCCGCGGCTCACCGTGATCGCGGCGATCGACAACCTCGTAAAGGGTGCCGCCGGCCAGGCGATTCAAAACATGAACGTGATGCTGGGGTTACCCGAGACGGCGGGGCTGGCATGCTAACTCAGCAAATGTTGCGCGTCGTCAAAATCGGCGGCAACGAGCTCGACCGCCCGAGCTGGGTGGCTGAATGCGCGCGCGCCCTCCAGCGCGCGGGCCCCATCGTCGTGGTTCATGGGGGAGGTCGTGCGGTCAGCGAATGGTCGCAGCGGATGGGATTGCCGGTCGAAAAGCGGGACGGCATGCGCGTGACAACGCCGGAGATCGCCGAGCTCGTCGAAATGGTGCTGAGTGGCCCGATCAACCGCGTGTTGGTGAGCGCGTTGCGTGCAGCGGGTCTCGATGCCATCGGTCTGTCGGGTGTCGACGGCGGGCTGCTGACCGCACGCGTGCGCGCCGATCTGGGTGAGGTCGGCGAGATCGTGAGCGTCCGCGGATCGTTGTTGCAGAGCCTCCTGCTTGCCGGCCTCACGCCGGTCGTCGCACCGGTGGCGCCGTCCTCGGCGGCCCCCCCCCCGATTCGCCCGTTGAACGTCAACGCCGACCAGGCAGCGGCCGCCATTGCGGCGGCGCTCGACGCGCAGGAGCTTCTATTAGTCTCCGATGTCCCGGGTGTGACGATCGACGGCGTGTCGCAGCCGACGCTGGCCGCCGCGGAGATCGAGCCCCTGATCGAATCCGGTGTCGCGAGTGGCGGGATGGCCGCCAAGCTGCGCGCCGCCGGGCTGGCACTCGAGGCGGGTGTCCGGGCCGTACGGATTGGCGATCTCGATATGGTCGAGCACGCTACCGCCGGCACCCGCCTGCTCGCCGCACCTCCGGCAGTTCAACCAGCGTGACCACGCCACAGACGCTGGCGTCTTCGGACGCCACCTCTCTCCTCGGTGTCTACGCGCGCGTCGGCCCCATGTTCGTCGCCGGCGACGGCTCCGAGCTGATCGCCGAGGACGGAACGCGCTACCTCGACTTCGTCGCCGGGATCGCCGTCAACGCGCTCGGCTATAACAGTCCGGTCTTTCGGGACGCGGTCGTTCGCGCGCTCGATTCGGGCCTCGTTCACGTGTCGAACCTGTATCGCACGGAGCCCGGCGAGCGCCTCGCCGCCGAGCTCACCCGGACCGTCGGTGGGCAGGCTTTCTTCTGCAATTCAGGTGCGGAAGCGAACGAGGGCGCGTTCAAGTTCGCACGCAAATGGTCGGGCAAGACCGACATCGTAGCCTTCAGCGGTTCGTTCCACGGCCGGCTGTTCGCCTCGCTCGCGGCGACCGACCGGCCCGACTATCGGCGCCCCTTCGAGCCGCTGCTGTCGGGCGTGCAGATCGTTCCGCTGGACGATCGAGAGGCAGCGGCGCGCGCGATAACAGATCGGACTGCCGCCGTGATCATCGAACCGGTGCAAGGGGAGGGCGGCGTGCGTCCTGTCCCCACCCGGTTCCTGGCATTCCTGCGCGAATTGTGTGACGAGCGCAAATGCGCGTTGATCTTCGACGAAGTGCAGTGCGGTCTGGGACGTACGGGAACGCTGTTTGCCGCCGAGCAAACGGGTGTGGTCCCCGACATGTATACGCTCGCGAAGCCGCTGGGCGGCGGATTGCCGATGGGCGCAGTTCTCGTAAACGACCAGATCGCCGCGACACTCGCGCCGGGCGATCACGCGACGACATTCGGTGGTGGGCCGTTCGTTGCCAGCGTCGCGCTCGACGTGTTCCGCGCGATCGCGGATCCCGATTTTCTCGCTGCGGTTCGCGCCAAAGGCGCGCGGCTCGGCGCCGCGCTTGGTGCGCTGGCGTCGCGGCGAGCTCGGGTGCGCGAAGCGCGCGGTCGCGGGCTTATGTGGGGGCTCGAGCTCAACGAAGTCGCAACGCCGGTGGTCACCGCCGCACGGGAGCGACGGCTGCTGGTGCTGACGGCGGGGCCGACTGTCATCCGCATCGTCCCACCGCTGATCGTGACGAACGACGAGCTCGAACGCGGCGTCGCGATTCTCGACGAGGTGCTCGCGTGACCAGCGTCTCGGTCAAGCCACGCCGCGCTCCGCTTCCGGAGACGACACTACGCCCGGCGACACTCGCGGACGTCGCCGAGATGGAAAAGCTCATGGCGCAGTTCGTCGCGACCGGCGACCTGCTGCCGCGGTCCAACTACGACTTGTGCCGCCATATCAAGGAATACGTCGTCGCCGTGGCACCAGATGGCGCGATCGTCGGCACGGGAAGCCTCAAGGTGTACAGCACCTCGCTCGCCGAGATCGCGGGGCTGGCCGTGCGGGACGACCAGCAGGGCCGGGGCGTGGGGAAGTCGCTAGTTGAAGCGCTGCTGCTCGACGCGCGCGCGCTCGGCCTCACCGAGGTGTTCGGCCTGACTCGGAAACCGCTGTTCTTCCTGCGACTTGGCTTCCGCGTCGCGGAAAAGGAGCAGTTCCCCCTGAAGGTGTGGGCAGACTGTGCCCGTTGCCCCCGCCAACACGCCTGTGACGAGGTTGCGGTAGCGCTGACGCTTTAGCTGCTGCCCGTCTAGATTTCGCGTCCCATGCCCAATTCTCGCGTCATCTTCTGGGACGTCGATACCCAGTACGATTTCATGAAGGCAGACGGCAAACTCTACGTGCCTGATGCCGAGCAGCTCATCCCCAATCTTCGCAAGCTCACAGACTACGCCCACGGACATGGCATTCGCATCATCGCGAGCGCCGACGACCATGTCCGTGAGCACGAAGAGATCTCGGCGGCGCCGGACTGGAAGACCACGTTCCCGCCCCATTGCATGCGCGGCACGCCGGGACAGCGCAAGATTCCCGAAACCGGCCTGCGCGAACCGCTCATCGTCGAGCCGGAACGGCAGGACCCCACGGCGCTGACGGCGCGCGTGCGCAACCATCGCGGTGACGTCCTCTTCCACAAACATCGCTTCGACGTCTTTTCCAATCCCAATGTTCTCCCCGTGCTCGACGCCCTGAATCCGCACGACATCGTGCTGTACGGCGTCGCGCTCGACGTGTGCGACAAGTACGCCATCGATGGCCTGCTTCAGCATCGCCCCAAGGTTCGATTGTTTGCGGTTGTGGACGCGATGAAGCCCATCGCTCGCGACGTCGCGGAACACCTGTTGAAGGAATGGGGCGAAGAAGGCGTGCGGCTGGTGAAGACGAGTGAAGTCGTGGTCGGCGGGCTCGTGGAAGAGCTCACGCGGGCAAGCGCATGACCTCGACTGCATCCGTGTCGACTCAGCAAGCGCCCCCGCCTCCCGCGTTCGGCAAGTTTTTCCTCCCCGGGCCGACCGACGTGCATCCCGATGTGCTCGCGGCGATGATCCACCCGATGATCGGCCACCGGTCTTCGGCAATGGAAAAGTTGTTGCAGGGGATGGCGCCGAAGCTCGGCGCGCTGGCCCGGACCGCCCGCCCCGTGTTCATCGGCACCACGTCGGCGACCGGGTTCATGGAGATGGCCGTGCGCAACGGCGTCCAGCGGCGCGCATTGTCTCTCGTCAACGGCGCGTTCAGCGAGCGCTTCGCCGGCATCGTCGGCGCCTGCGGCAAAGAGTGCATTCGCCTGGATGTGCCGCTGGGCTCGGCGATCGAACCCGACATGCTTCGGGACGCCCTCAAGCGCACGCCGGTCGATGCCGTGACCTGTGTGCATTCCGAGACTTCCACCGGGGTGCTCCAGGACGTCGCGGGCTACGCGGAAGTGGTCAAGGAATTCGACGACGTTGTGTTGCTCGTCGATGCGGTGACCTCGATGGCGGGCCTGCCGGTAGAAACGGACCGCTGGGGACTCGATTTCGTATTCACCGGCTCGCAGAAGGCCCTCGCGCTGCCTCCCGGGCTGGCGTTGGGCGTCGCGTCCGAACGCCTGGTCGCGCGCGCCCGAACTCTCGAAGAACGCGGCGCCTATTTCGATCTCATCAGTTTCCTCGCTGCGACGACCAAGTTCCAGCCGACGAATACGCCGGCGATCTCGCTGCTCTACGCGCTCGACGTGCAGCTCGGGCGCATCGAGCGGGAAGGCGGAATCGAGGCGCGCTGGCAACGCCACGACGCCATGCGCCGCCGAGTGGAGGAATGGGGCGCGGAGCATGGCATCAAGTTTCTGCCGCGCGAAGGCCGGCATAGCTGGACCGTGTCCTGCCTGCGGCTGCCTGAGGGCAAACACGCGAAGGACGTCGTCGCGGCGCTCAAGCAGCGGGGCTGGACGATCGGCGCGGGGTACGGCGCGCTCAAGGACTCGACGATCCGCATCGGCCACATGGGTGATCACACCGTGGCTGCACTCGACGAACTGCTTCCTCTGATAGCCCAAGCATTGGAATGACGCGGCCCGCCCCCGCCCCCGCCCTCTGGCGCGTGGTCGTGGCCGATCGCGTCGCGAAAAGCGGCCTCGACCTCCTCTCGCAAACACCCGACATCGAAGTCGTCGACGTCGCGGGAAAACCGGCGGAGCTCGAGAAGACGATCGCCGGCGCGCACGCGTTGATCGTGCGGAGTGAAACGCGGGTCACGTCGAGCCTCATGGCGCGCGCGCCCAACCTGCGCGTTGTCGCGCGCGCGGGAACGGGCGTCGATACGATCGATGTGCCCGCCGCAACGCGCCTCGGCATCGCGGTGATGAATACGCCTGGCGCAAACACGGTTAGCGCCGGCGAGCACGCAATGGGATTGCTGCTCGCGCTGGTGCGCAGGATTACCGACGCCGCCGCGGCGATGAAGCGTGGGGAATGGGATCGCAAACGGTTCGAAGGCACGGAGCTGCGCGGCAAGACGATGGGGGTCATCGGGTTGGGCCGGATCGGCGCCCACGTCGCGCAGCTGGCCCGGGCCTTCGGCATGCAGGTGGTGGGGCATGATCCCTATCTCCCCCCGGAGCGCGCTGCCGAGCTGCGCGTCCCCCTGCTCTCGATCGAGCAGCTCCTGCGCACCGCGGACGTCGTCACACTCCACGTCGCCCTGACCGATCAGACCCAGAATCTGATCGACGCCAACCGGCTGAGGTTGATGAAGCCGACCGCGGTCCTGATCAACACGGCACGCGGCGAGCTCGTCGATGAGACAGCGCTGGCGGAAGCCGTGAAAGAGAAGCGCATCGGCGGCGCGGCGATCGACGTATTCGCCACCGAGCCACTGCCTGCCGATTCGCCGCTGCGCGCGCTCGATCGCGTGATACTCACGCCGCACCTCGCGGCCTCGACCGCGGAGGCGCAGGAGCGGGTGGCGACGGAGATCTGCGTCGCGGTGCGTGAAGCGTTGGTGGCCGGCGATCTCTCGACGGCGCTGAATGTGCCCGGGATGGGGGGCGACATCCTGCGCCGGCTCGCGCCGCTGCTCGACCTCGCCCGGCGGCTCGGCCGGCTGGCCCTCGCGCTCGCGGATGGCCCCGTAAAAGCGGTCGAAGTGGCCTACGGGGGCAGGGAGGAAGGGGCCCAGCGTCCCGTGCTCGTCTCGGCCCTCGAGGGTCTGCTCTCGGCGACGAACGCAGGGAAGGTGAGTCTCGTGAACGCTCAGTTGCTTGCGGAAGAGAAGGGGATCCAGCTCGCGATGCGCCAGGGTGCTCCCGACCCCGGTTTCGAGACGTCGATCGGCGTGAAGGTCGATACAGCGCGCGGCCGCGTGCGCGTCGCCGGCGCACTCATCGGCGACAGCCACGGCCGCGTGATTCGGATCGACGATTACCACGTCGATATCTCACCGGTGGGCTGGATGCTCGTCGTACGCAATCGCGATGTGCCTGGTGTAATCGGGAAAGTCGGTTCGGCGCTCGGCAGCGCGGGAATCAACATTGCGAGCTACCATCAGGCGCGGCGCGCGGCCCAGCCTGGCGCCGCCAGCCGCGACGCGCTCGCCGCGATCAACGTCGATCAGGCGCTGACGAACGGGGTGCTCGACAAGTTGCAGGCGCTGCCGGACGTAGTGGACGTTCGATTGGCGAATTTCGGCGACTAGCGGCTTTCCCAAAGCAGGTCCTTCGCTTCGCGCGATCCGCGCGCTTCGCTCAGGATTCCGCCTTCCCCGTGCCGATCGCGTACCGCATTCCGCCGAGCAGATGTTGCAGGAAGAGCGGCTCGGTGTAGGTGGCTTCCGTGTGCCCCATGTTGGTGTACCACGCGCGTCCGCCGTTGAAATCGTGGTACCAGCTCATGGGGTGGTGCGCGCCGTTCGTCCCGCCCTCGTAGCTCGTCTCATCGATCTCGATGAGCACGTGGATGGTCGGATCGATTGACTTGAAGTTGTAGAACTCGTCCTCGCGCTCGAACCGAGCGGGCAACCCTCGCGTCGACACGTGCGCCGTATCGATACTGCGGTAGCTGCCTTTTCGCACGTTGGGATTGTTGGGATGGCCGTTAAAGTAAGCGCCGGCCAGTCTGCCGTACCATGGCCACTCGTACTCGGTGTCGGTCGCGGAGTGGACACCCACGTATCCGCCGCCGGCCTGGATGTAGCGCTCGAAGACGTCCTGCTGCATCGCGTTCAGCACGTCCCCCGTCGTATTCAGAAAGACTATGGCGGCGTAGCGCGACAGGTTCTCCTGTGTGAAACCGCCGGGGTTCTCTGTTGTGTCCACCGAGAATCCGTTCTCCCGGCCCAGCTTGCGGATTGCCGCGATGCCGTTCGGAATGGAGCTGTGACGGTATCCCGCGGTTTTGGAGAAAACGAGCACCCGCGGCTGCTGTGCGTGTGCGGTGACGGGGGCCGAGACCAACGCGAGCAGCGCGAAGGAAATCAGGAGTCGACGCATGGGCCTTCAAACTACTGTTTCCCGAGTGCCTCCGCCGCTGCCTCTCGCACTTCGGGATCGCGGTCGTTCAACGCTCGCGTCAAGCCGGGAATCGCAGCCGCGACGTTCATGTCTCCCAATCCCTTCACAGCAGTGAGCCGGATGTCCTTCTCCTCATCGCGCAGCCGGTCGAGCAGGGCCTGCACGGCGGCTGGATCGGCGATGTGGGCGAGGGCGTCCGTGGCTTGCCGGCGGAGATCGACGTCGGGTGAGCTGGTCGCCCGAATCAGCGCCGCCGGCGCCTTCGTCACGTCATCGAGGTTACCGATGGCGTTGGCAGCTTCGCGCCGGACATCGGCGTCCTGGTCCTCGAGCGCGCGCGCCAGCGGCTCAAGCGAGCGCGGCAGACTGAGGTTCCCCAGGGCGTTGGCGCATTCGCGCCGCACGTCAGGATCGGGATCGTTCAGCAGCAGGCTTTCGAGCTGCGTGGCCGCCGATGGCTCTTGCAGGTTGCCGAGCGCGTTGGCCGCCGTGCGGCGCACCGCGACGTTGCGGTCCGCGAGCGCCCCAATGAGCGCCACGCTCACCCGGGGACTCTTCATCTGTCCCAACGCCTCGGCGGCGATGGCGCGCATCCCCGGATCAGCGTCGCGCACGAGCGGTATCACATCCTTCGCGAAGCTCGCGTCCTCGAAATGACCCAGCGCCCATACGCTCGCGAGACGCACGCGAGGCGAGGCGGAATACACGGCCTGCTGCAGTGCCGGCGCGGAAGCGGGATCCTGGATCTCGCCCAAGGCCCAAGCGGCCATCGCCGCGACTGGCGCGTCGCTATCGGTCAGCCGGCGCTCGAGCCCCGCCCGCATGTCGCGACGCTCACCGACGCCGGCGGCGTACGCGGCGCTCTCCCGGATGCGCGGCTGCGCGTCGTCGAGCAAACGTCCCAGCGCGGCCGCAGAGACAGTGCTGTTCCCTAACAGCTTCGCGGCCACTCTGCGCACGCACGCGTTGTTCGTATCGATGCTCGCTCGCAGCAACGCAATGGCTCGGGGATCGCTGATACTTCCCGCCAGCGAGTCCTTTGGGCCCTGGACGTCGGGCGCGTCTGCGAAGCGCCCCAACCGGGCGTCAGTGCTACCCATCCAGAAGTTACCGAGCTGATCGCCGATCATGTCACAGACGACGGGATCGGAGTGCGCGAGTGCGTTGAGCAACCGGGCCACGCGCGCCGAATCGGCGCCCGGGTGGGCGTGCAAGCCGGTCACAATCGGAAGCGGCGCAGGGCGGGATCCCCTCCGAGCGGTCGTGTCGATCGTGGTCACGCCGCCAATGCCGGCCGCCGCGAGGCTGAGCACGTAGAGGGGGCGCGTCATGGATCCTGCCCCAGTGCTTCGGCCGCCGCGCGGCGCACATTCGGATCGCGCGATTGCAGCGCGCCCTGCAGCGCTTGGCGCGCCGCGGGGTCCGCGATGTTGCCGAGCGCCTGCGTCGCGGTTTCACGCACGGCCCCCCGCTGATCGTCGATCAGGCGCCGCAACGACGGGATCGCGGCGATGACCGAACGGTCGCCCGCGACCTGTGCCGCGCGCTGCCGAACGTCGGGATCCGCGTCCTTCAGCAGGTTCAAGAGCGTCCCCTCGGCGATGGGCGCCTTGAGCTCACTGAGCGCGCCGAGCGCCGATTCCCTCACATCGGGATTGGGGTCGCTCAACGCTTCGGTGATGGCCGCGGCCCCGCCTTGTACGCCCAGGTTTCCCAGCGCCTGAACAACGGTCTGGCGCACGTCCGACGACTGATCATGCACGAGTCGCGCGATCGCTGGACCGGCCGACTTGGCACCGAGATGCTCGAGCAGATTGACGGCTTCACGCCGCACGTCGGCGTTCTGATCGTCAAGGAGGGCCACGACCGGCCCCGTCGGCACGCCCTGGTCCCAGTGCGACAACGCGTTCAGCGCGCTGTGTCGCACGGCGGTGACGGGATCCTTGAGGAGGCCGGCGATCGGGGCGATCGCGCGCGGATCCTCGAAATCGACCAGTGCATCGATGGCGGTCGACCGCACGTCGGCATCGGAATCGGCGAGCACAGCGATGAGCGGGGCGACTGCGCGGCTGTCGCCCAATTGGCCGAGCGAGCGGGCGGCGGCCCTGCGGACACCGGCGTTCTCGTCCTTGAGCCGGGCGATGAGCGCATTGACGACCATCGTGTCCTGCGTCGGTTGCGAGGCTGCGGGGTCAGAGAGACCGCTGTTTGTTCTCGTGTCTGTCGCCACGCCCTGCGAAACGCGGGGGGCGGCGGCGACGGTCGCGACGACGATCAGTCCGGCAACGGCAGCCCAGCCGCGCCGCGACGTCGGGGTCGCAGGCAAGCGGGCGTCCAGCAATCGCGCGATCCGCGACACCAGAAGCGAGCGCCGCTCGGCGAGGCCTGCAACCGGAACTCCCAGGGGAGACGCCTGAATCCATTCGGCCACCCTGGCGAGACACTTCGCCAGTGAAACTGCCGAGCCGGTCTTTCGCATAGCCCACTCGTCGCTCAGGTATTCAGCGGTCGTCTCGAGCTCCTTGCGCGCGAGCCGGTTGAGCGGCTGGAAGAAGAAGACCCGCTCGATGAGGCTGGCGGTCGCGAGCCAGAGCGAATCGCGCCGCGCGAGATGCGCCAGCTCGTGCGCCACCATGCTGCGCTGCTGCTCGGCGCCGAGGTCGGAGAGCGCCAGCTCAGGTACGCAGATTTCCGATAGCCCTAGCGCCACAGGACTCGAGATCGTCCGCGCCATCGTGAGCCGGACGCGGCGGCGATACCCACTGGTGTGCTGCAGCTCGGCGAGCGTTGCCGCTAGAGGACCGTCGGACACGGGCCGGCGGTCGGCGAGGCGGCCGACCAAAATCAGGCGTCGCGCGACGTAGTAGAGCGACGACGCGAGCGCGACGATGCCCCACAACAACACCACCACAACCGGCAGCGACGGCCACCGCGCTGGCGCGGTAACCGTGGACCCGCGCACTTCGCCTACGTCTGCGTTGGCTATTTCGGGCTTGGAGGCCGCGGCGGGCAAGTTCACCGGAGGAGCGACCACGTGGGGCAGGGCCGCGGCCGGCAACGTCATCGCGGCGGGCGTGCGCAGTTCGAGGCGCGACTGAATTGTGCCGGTCACGAGACTCGCGAGCAACGCCACCTTCCACAGGAGGTCGGATGCGGCAGGCTCGAGCCCCCGGCGGGTGAGCAGCCACGCTCCGCCCAACAGTATGGTGCTGTGGATGGCATAGGTGAGCAGCCACGTGAATAGAGCGTTCATTTGGACTCCCGTGCGGTCGTTTCGACGCGGTCGATCATGTCGCGGATCTTCGCAAGGTCGCCTGGGCTAATGTCTTCGCCCGAGAGGAGGTGCTGCATGAGTGCGGTGATGTCGCCATCGAATAGGCGCTCAGTCAATTCAGCGACCATGGAGTGTTGGACATCCTGCTCGGTCACTGCGGCGCGGTAATGGTACTGGCGGGATTCGGCGCGCCGCGTGACGACGCCCCGGCGCTCGAGGCGCGACAACATGGTGGCAACCGTGCTTTGGGCGAGCCCGCGGTCGGCATGTAGCGTTTCCCAGATGTCCTGGACGGTCGGCTCGCCCCTATCCCAGATGACACGCAGGATGGCCAGCTGCAGATCGGTTAGTTGATGGCGCTCCGGCACACTCGGCCTCCACAGGGTGATCTACAGCTGTAGATTTACAGGTGTAGTTCGACGATGTCAAGGCTAGAACTAAATGAGTTTGCGCTGAATCGCCGCCGCGACCGCCTCGGCGCGCGAGTCAACCCCCAGCTTCATGTAAATGCTCTCCAGATGCGCCTTCACCGTCCGCTCGGCAATCCC
>DATFEG010000097.1:0-4728 GCA_035251445.1 Gemmatimonadales bacterium
CAAGTGGGCGGTCAACACGACGTGTTCGCGCGCCAGCGCGGAGTCGCGGCCCGGAATGACCCCTACGACGTTATTGGTGGTGACCGTCACGGGCCTGGTGCTGAAGCGCACGTCCAGTCGTACACCGAGCGGGAGCGGCCGGAAACCCGGGCGCGCGGCGCTGGCAAGCAGAGCGGCCAAAGAGGGCGACCGCGCGGGCAGGAGTGCGGCGAACGCGGAGTCAGTCAGGAGTCCCGTGAACGAGACGCCACCCGCCGCCGCGCGCGCGGCCAAACGGCGCTGACCGGTAGGCGGTGCCTGGGACAGGGAACCCGCCGGGCGGATGAATAGAACGCCGACGGCTCCACGGCGCTGCATCTCGGCGACTTTGTCGGTGAGGCGAGCGAAGCGCGACGCGCGGAACCCGTTGAAGTGCACCAAGTCGCCATCGATGTTCGGCTCACCCAGCAGCGCCACCGCGATCTTGCCGCGTAAATCGAGCCGGGCGAAGTCATTCCAGTTGTAGATCGGCGCGTCGATGCCATAGCCCACGAACACCAGATCGCCACCTGTCGCGACATCGCCCGCCGCCTCCCAGTTGGCAAAGCGGATGTCGCGGCCGTGTTGCAACGGCCGCGTCATTCGCCCGCTGATCCGCGCTTCAATGGGCGCATCGGGCACGGGCTGATGCGTCACGATGGCAAGCGGCTGAAGCCATGCGTCGCCGGCGCCTGGGCGCACGCCGAAGCTCGCCAGCTCGCTGCTCAGGTAGGCGGTCGTGAGCGCTTCGCCGCGGGTGCCGGGAGCGCGGCCTTCGAACAGGTCGGAGCTGACGTACCGCAGGCGTGCGGAGAGCTCCGCGACGGTGATGTCCATTGGATCGGGGCGCTGGGCGGCCAGGGGAGACACCGCAAGGACTAGAGTCCAGGCGTTGATCAGAAGAGTGCGCATGGCGAGACGCTACGGTCGGTGGCGGAGTCGAGCAAATGGATCGGACGCGGTCCGCGTTACGGCGTCTACCTACCCAATTCTTCAAACGTCCGATTCAAAATCGGATAGCGCTGCCAGTCGCGATAGTCGAAGTGCCACCACTCATCAGGGTAGACGATGAACCCCTCGGCCTCAAGCACCCGGCGCAGCAGGGCGCGGTGCCAGCGCTGGCGTGAGGTGCCGCCGGGGAAGTCGGCCACGGCACGCGGCGTCGCCTCGTCGTAAGTCGAAGGCATCTCGACCGGCTTCCCTGTCGCGAGCTCGTACAAGGTGATGTCCACCGCTGCGCCGCGGTTGTGCTTGGACCCTCTCGCGGGATCGGCCACGAGCCAGCGCGACTCGGGCGGGGTCGCGTCCCAGAAGACCTTCGTCACGTACCAGGGCCGATAGGCGTCGTGGATCAGGAGGCCGTAGCCCAAGGGCCGGAGCACGTGCGACGCGCGCACGAGCGCCTCGGCCGCCGGTCGCTGGAGGAACGCGCGGGGGGAGGAGTAGAACACGCTGCCGAGGAAGTTGTTGGTCGTGGCGTAGCGGATGTCGAGGTGGATGGTGGGATCGATGCGTGCCGGCTCGATGAGATCGGGCATCAGAAAGGCGCCGCTCTCCGCCGGTGGTGTGAGCCTTCGATCGATTTGGATGAGCTCTGCGACCGGTCGCACCGGCGAGAGCCTGAGCTGACCGCCAGCGGCGGGGCCCATCGCGAGCCGCCGCAGGGTCAAAGAGCCGATCTGGATTTCCCTGCGACGGAATACGACGCGCTCGGCGTCGTACAGGCGCGGGCCGGTGAATGTGAACACTGACTCTGACGCTTGCGCGAGCCGGGCTGGTGCCGAGGGCTTCACGAGCAGCGTGAGCGCGCCGTGGTCCTCATAGACGTACAGTGTTTCGCTTGCGGACGCGTATGCACCAATCAGGGCGACCCAGGCCGCAGGCGGCGCGGCGGGCTTTGGTGGCGGAGAGTCGGGGAGCTGGAGGACGAGTACGAGAAGGAGCATGTGAGCACTAGACTACTCGAGTGGGGTATCGTTCGGGAGGCGCTCGATTGCATCGATTCGGAGGGATCATGAACGCTCGCCTGCTTACCCCCTTCGCCACCACCCTGCTCTTCAACGCGTGTGCGCTCGCGCACGTGGACCCGATGCTCAAGTCGTGGCGTGGGCGGCCGTCATCCGAACTCCTCGCGCACTGGGGTCCGCCAGAGGCCGTGCTCGCCGATGGTAAGGACGGCACGACGCTGGTGTACTTCAAAGAAGAGACCTCAACAACGCCGGGCCACTGGACGACGACCACACTTCCAGACCCTCGTATCGACACTGGTTCGGTGAGCTATCCAATCACGATGGAGTGGTTCGAACCCGGGAAGACGATCGAGCGCCAAGTGATGTATACGTTTCGGGTCGATCGCGACGGGCGCATCTACCAGTGGAAGCGGCTGGAGTGGTAGGCTGACGGCCTACCAGTCGGGTGTTGAAGGCCTGCCCTGAGCGCAGCGAAGGGCGCCGACTCGGCGAAGTGCGAGTCCTGAAGGGCCGCCCCGCGTCCTTTAGGACGCGTGACGTGGCCAAGCCGGCCCTTTAGGGCACGGCTTCAACGACGGCTCGGCATGCGGATCTGACCAACAATTCGAAACGTGAGTTTACGATCGTACCGTGCGCTGAAGCGCCGGCTCGGCGACTACGCAAGCCCTGAAGGGCTCATCGGTCTGGCCGGCTTTGGCGGTCCGTGCTTCAGTTCCTGATCGCGGACGTACGCGGTGACACCTGGGAGCTGGCGGATGCCAACCGAGCGAAAATCGTAGCCCTTCTCCCAGCGGAGACTTCCCCGCCCCGAGTGGCCATCGCGGTTGGCGATGCGGGCGCTGGCGCCTTTGAGTCCCTGGACGAGGCGCGGCGCATCGTAGACCGGCGGCAGTTCGACGAGCAGATGCACATGGTCGCGGACGATCCCGATTTCGACGACGCGGGCGCCGTGGCGCTTTGCTTCGGCGAGGAGGAAGGGCCCGAGGAAGCTGGCGACCGCCTCGTCAATCAGCGGCAGGCGCGCCCACGTCGTCCACGAGAGGTGGGCATAGAAGCCGAACGGCATGTGCCGAGGATAGTGAGTGCGAGCGAAGCCTCCCAACCAAACGAACGCGTGCGGCGTCCTTTAGGACGCGTGCAGTGGCCGAGCCGGCCCTTTAGGGCACGGAAAAACGACTGACCGGTCTTAGGACCTCGAGGAAAGAAGCGATCGCCTTGTTGCTCACGGCCGCGTAAAGATCACTCGCCGCGATGGATAGTCGAAGGTGACGATGTAGTTCCGCATGAAGCCGTAGCCGATGACGAGATCGTGTCCCCAATCATCACCGGCGAGCTGGGGTGGAGCGAGCGTGACGCGGGGCGAGTCCACCGCAAATGCGCCCACTGCGATGCGGCCGACGCGTGCGAACTGAACCCGCTGCCGGACCATTGTGTCGCCACTCAACATCCCAATGCCGACCTGCGCGCGGCCGGTGTCGGGCATCGGCCGGAGCCCGGCGCGCTCGATCAGTCTGCGCATCGCGACGAACGCGCCCGCGCCGCCGGTGTCGAACAGGCCGCGCACCGGTTGCCCGTCCACCCAGATCGAATCGCTGTACGGGAGCGCGCCGGTCTGGGGCGCGAAGACCATCGGCACTGAAGCGCTCGTCACGCTCGTAGCGGGAGAGGCACGCCGGAAGAAGCGGACGACCTGCGCTGGATAATCGATTTGGAGAACCAGGTCCCGGAAGAAGGCGGTGCCGAGCACGCCATCGTGCGGTCCGATGAGGGGCGCGAGAGTCTCGTTGGGAAAGACCTCGGCCAGCGGCTGCGTCCGGATTGCAGCGCCGATCTCAAGCGAGGTCACGCGGGCGCGGCCCAGGCCGTCCGCAGCGGGATCCACGACGAGGCCCAGGCGCGTCGCGGAGGCCGACACGAGCGCGATGGGGGGTCCCCACCCGGTATCGAGGAGCAGACGGACGGTATCGCGGCCGTTGACGACCGCGGGGACGATGATGGCGTTTTGGTAGAGGGTGAAGGCGACTTCGGCGACCGGCGCGCTGGGCGACTGCGCGCCGAGGCGTTGCGGCAGGATCGTGAGCAGAACGAGGAGCCGCCTCATCAAAGCTCCGAGCGTTTGGGGGTCCGAAGATTCGATTCCCCGCCCGGCCTCCTGGTCGCGACGCGCGGGTCAGGTGCTTGTCAGGCGGATGGTCGGAAGGATGGTTTTGACCGTGCGCTGAAGCGCCGGCTCGGCCACTACGGCCTCGCCTTCGGCTTGCCGTGCTTCAGCTCCTGCAAGCGAATGTAGTTAGCGACCTGCGGCAACTGCTTGATCCCTACCGAACGCACGTCGTAGCCCGGCATGGAATGACGCTCGGACTGGCGCGCGATGACACATAACCAGAAGAACGCAACCTGCGTCCTTTAGGACGCGTGAAGTGGCCGAGCCGGCCCTTCAGGACACGGATAAGACGACGGCTCGGCAGTCAGATTCTAAGAGAGAACGAGTTGAGGGAGCTGACGTGGCACATCATTGCGCGACCCCCACCCCCTTCGCATACAGGGGAAACTCCTCCACCAAAGCCCTGACCTCACCCTTCACCCGCTCGACTGTCGTATCATCGCGCCGAGTCAACACCTCATCAATCAACTCCGCCACGCGCTCCATCTCCTCGACCCCAAACCCCCGCGTCGTCACCGCCGGCGTGCCGAGCCGAATCCCACTGGTGACGAACGGCGACTGCGGATCGCCAGGAAT
>DATFEG010000120.1:0-49144 GCA_035251445.1 Gemmatimonadales bacterium
CGATCTGCGCGCCGACGGTCTTGAGGTCGGCGGGCGAGAGGGTGCGCACCGTTGCCTGCGTACCGACGGGCATGAAGACCGGCGTCTCGACCGTGCCGTGCGGCAGGGTTAGCGTGCCCGCGCGCGCGGCGCCGGAGGTCGCGTCGATCCAGAAGTCAAACAGAAATCAGCCCCGTTCTTTTAACCCCGGGCTTGCGCCCGGGGTTAGAACTGCCTGTGCGCATGAGGTTTTCTAACCCCGGGCGCGAGCCCGGGGTAAACCCCACCCCGCGAGCGAACCCGTCATACGATCACCATGGCATCCCCATAACTATAGAACCTGTATCCCTCCTTGACCGCCTGGCGATACGCCTCCATCACTCGCATATAGCCCCCAAACGCGCAGCCCAGCATGAGCAGTGTCGACCGCGGCAAATGGAAGTTGGTAATCAGATGGTTGACGATCTTAAAATCGTACGGCGGCCGAATGAACAGCGACGTTTCGCCTGTCCCGGCGCGGACCGAACCATTCGTCTCCACTGAAGACTCGAGCGCGCGCACCACGGTCGTTCCGACAGCCCACACCCCACGCTTCTTCTGCAATGCGTGATTGATGATCTGCGCAGCGCCCGGCGTGATGGCGAATGCTTCCGCATGCATCGGATGCTGCGTGAGGTCTTCGGTCTCGACAGGCTTGAACGTCCCCGGCCCGACGTGCAAATCGAGTGATGCGACACGAATCTGGCGCGTGTGGATGTCGGCCAGGAGCTCCGGTGTGAAATGCAGGCCGGCAGTGGGCGCCGCGACGCTGCCGTCGTGCGCGGCATACACCGTCTGATAGCGCTCGGCATCGGTCGCGTCGGGTGCGCGCTGGATGTACGGCGGTAGCGGGACTTCCCCGTACTTCGCGAGCGTCGCGCGTGCATCGAGCGATCCCACAAAGCGCACGCGTCGCAACCCGCCGCCCAGCATCTCCAGAATCTCTACGGCGCTGTCGTCGCCGACCGTAACACGCCGCCCGGGTTTTAGTTTGCCGCCCGGGTGCCCCATTGCGAGCCATGTACCATCGGGCTGCTCTCGCACCAACAGCAGCTCGGCCACGCCTCCCGTTTCCCGTTTCCCGTGCAGCCGTGCGGGAATCACGCGCGACGTGTTGATCACGAGGACGTCGCCCGCCGGAATCAGGCCGGGAAGATCGCGGAAATGGAGATGGCGGATCTCGCCGCTCGCGCGATCGAGGACCAGCAAGCGACTCGCCGACCGATCAGGCAAGGGATGCTGCGCGATCTGCGCGCTGGGGAGATCGTAATCGAAGTCAGCGAGACGGTGCACTAGCCGTCGAAGATACTCGCTTGCTCCGTCGATTTCGGCGGGACAAATCCAAAGTGCCTATACGCGGCCGGTGTGGCGACTCGACCACGCGGGGTGCGCGCGAGGAAACCCTGCTGCATCAGGAAAGGCTCGTACACCTCTTCGAGCGTTCCCGGATCCTCGCCGACGGCGGCCGCGACGGTTTGCACGCCGACCGGCCCGCCTTCGAACATCTCGATGATGGCTTTGAGAATCCGGGCGTCCATGTCATCGAGCCCGAACTCGTCCACATCGAGTCGTTTGAGTGCTTCAACCGCCACGGCCGACGTGATCTTGCCGCCGGCGCGCACTTGCGCGTAGTCCCGCACCCGCTTGAGCAACCGGTTCGCGACGCGAGGAGTGCCGCGGCTGCGGCGCGCGATCTCGGCGACGCCGGAGGCGTCGGCCGCGACGCCGAGGATTCCGGCCGAGCGCGTGATGATCTGCGCGAGATCGTCGGGTGGATAGTAGTGCAGCCGCTCCACCAGTCCGAAGCGGGCGCGCAACGGAGGGGTGAGCAGACCGAAGCGCGTAGTGGCGCCGATCAGGGTGAAGCGCTCGAGCTGCATCGGCAGCGTTTGCGCGTGGGGGCCATCAGCGATGCGGACGTCGACGCGATACTCCTCCATCGCGGGATAGAGAAACTCCTCCAGCGCCGGCCGCAGGCGGTGCACTTCATCTATAAAGAAGATGTCACCGGCTTTGAGTGAGGTGAGCATCCCCACCAGGTCGCCGGGCCGTTCGAGCACGGGCCCGGACGTTGTGCGGATGTTCACCTCCAGCTCCCTGGCCATCAGCAAGGCGAGCGTCGTCTTGCCCAGTCCGGGCGGGCCGAAGAACAGGACATGATCGAGCGGCTCTTTGCGCTGCTTCGCCGCGTCAATTGCGATCTGGAGCGATTCCTTGACCTTTGCCTGACCCACGAACTCATCGAGCCGCGAGGGCCGGAGCGCGGCGTCGGTCAGTCGCTCGTTCTCAAGGGCTTCGGGGGTGGTTATTTCCGCGCGAGCCACGAATCCGATCCTCTGCTCTTTGGCAGCGCCCGCCAGCGCACGGGCCGCGTGTCGGCCTCGATGATGTGTGGCGTATGGCAGCGGACGCATGAGTCTTCGGCGCTGGTGACGCCCGCGGGCACCAGGCGCCGGTTCGTGGAACCACACCTGGCACAGATCCATTCAGCAGTGATTTCAGCTGGTGGTGTCATCGTGTCGTGAGCAGTTGGAGTGCGCGCCGCACGAGCGTTTCCGTCTCATCGTTGCCGTTGCCTGCGAGCACCTCGCGCACCGCGCGATCAGCTTCCGCCGTCGCGTACCCCAGCCGTTCCAGCGCCTTGAGGGCCGCTTCGGCGCCGGCCGGAATCGACGCGGCTGGTGCCGCAGCAAAATCCTCGACCTTCTCGCCCAGCTCCAGGGCGAGTCGCTCGGCGGTCTTCCGTCCGATGCCGCTCACGGAGGAAAGCAGCGCGATGTTCTTCTCGCGCAGCGCCCGGGCCCCTCGCTCCACACCGAGTGCGGAGAGCAACGCAATCCCAATCTTGGGTCCCACTCCGCTGACGCTCGTCAGCCGCTGAAAAAACCGGCGTTCCGCGTCCTCGAGAAAACCGTACAGCGCCCAACCGTCTTCGCGCACCACGAGCTCGGTCGCCAACGTCACGTCCGCGCCGGCGACGGGCAGGCGCTCCATCACGCCAAGAGGGACCATGACTTCGTAACCGACGCCGCCCGCGGTCTCGACGATGACGCGGTCCGCGGATTTTGCCGCCAGCCGTCCTCTCAGATGCGCAATCATGATCGCAAAATGTAGGTGAGCGCCGCTGCTACTCCATCCGCCGCATCGGGCGGTTTCGGCGCGCTCTTCAGGCGCAGCAGCCGCGCGACCATCGCGCCGACCTGGTTCTTCTTTGCGCCCCCGGCCCCAACCACCGTCTTCTTGATCATCGCCGGCGCATACTGCGCTATATCGAGCCCTTCCTGTTGGGCGGCGAGCAGGATCACCCCTCGTGCATGACCGAGCACGAGCGTCGTCCGGACGTTCTTATGGTAGAAGGCATCCTCGAGCGCGAGCACCGACGGGTGGTGGCGCTTGATCAGCATTGCGATTCCGCTGTGGAGCTCGGCGAGCCGATGGGGCAGGGGATTGTTGCGCCCGAACCGCAAGACACCACATTCGACGAGACGACCCATCCCGGGAGTGCCGTTCCCCGTTTCGATCACGCCGTAGCCCGTGACCTGAGTGCCGGGGTCGACGCCCAGGACCCTCACGTCATCCTGTCACCGCCGCCATCGCCTCGGCGTCGATGTCGAAGTTGGAGAAGACCTTCGCGACGTCGTCCATTTCTTCGAGGCTTTCGACGAGTTGCAGCAGGCGCCTGGCATCGCTGCCCTCGACTTTCACGGTGTTTTTGGGAACCAGTGCAATCTCCGCGCTCTGGACCGGCAGCTTCTTGACTCGCAACGCCTGATCGATCGCGTGGAGCTGAGCGGGCGGGGTCGTGATGACGTAGATGTCGCCCTCTTTCTCCATATCCTCGGCGCCGGCATCCAGCGCCACTTCCATCGTGGCATCCTCGCTGGCCTTCCCATCGACGACGATTTGTCCTTTGCGATCGAACATCCACGCAACCGCGTTCGAGGCGCCGAGGTTGCCGCCATGCTTATGGAAGGCGTTCCGGATCTCGGCGACCGTGCGATTCGCGTTGTCCGTGGTCGCCTGAATCAGCAGTGCCGCGCCGCCCGGACCGTAGCCCTCGTACATCACTTCTTCGTACGTCACGCCCTCGAGCTCGCCCGTGCCCTTTTTGATCGCGCGGTCGATGTTGTCCCACGGCATGTTTTCGGCTTTGGCGGCGTCGATGGCGGTGCGCAGGCGAGGGTTTCCGCCGGGATCGCCGCCGCCCTGCTTTGCGGCGATCGTGATTTCGCGAATGAGACGGGTAAACACGGCACCGCGTTTCTGATCGGTGACCGCTTTCTTACGCTTGATCTGTTTCCATTTGCTATGACCAGCCATCGCGCTCCCTGCTCTCTGCTCCCTGCTCCGTGCTCCGTGCTCTCTTGAAAGCAACTTACAACTTGACCATGCAAGCACGCCACAGGTAGGATTCCCGCCCATGTCTCGCGCCCATCATATCATCGTGGTGCTTGCGTTGCTCGTCGCCTGCGATCGTCCCGGCGATCAGGCGCGCGCCCGCGAAGCGGCCGGCCGCGCGCTGAGCGGAACACTTGCCTACCCGCATTCCACACCGGTAACAGTGGCGGCGGGAGAGGAAGCGGCTCAGCTCACCATGACGTCGCCCGATTCTGTTGCGGTGATCGTCGCCTGGTTCCGGAAGGTACTGCCACTGAATGGCTGGGTCATTCAGCGCGAGACGGCCGGAACGGGGGGGAGCGGCTCGGTGACCCTCTTCGCGCAGAAGGGCGAGCGTCCTTTGTGGATTACGCTGCGGCCCAATATCGGGGCGGCGGGATCGACCTATACGATGATTGGTGAGATTCCAACCGATTCGGTTAAGCAGTACTAGTGTGCGTGGTGCGTGGTGCGCCCACGCACTCCGTACCACGCACCACGCACCGCTACCGATCGGGATCCAGCATATCCTCGAATCGCATCCACCGTCGATAGAAATACAGGTCCACAAAGCCCGTCGGGCCGTTGCGGTTCTTCGCGACGAGTAGCTCGGTCGCTCCCTCGACACCGCCGCCCGGGCGATACATCTCCTCACGGAAAATCGACAGGATCACGTCGGCGTGTTGCTTCGGTGCGCCCAGCACGCCGTAATCGTCCAGCGTGGGTCGCGGGTCGTTCCGCTCCGCCTTGAAGCCCGGCAGCTGCGCCACGACCAGCAGCGCGACCTGCCGCGCGAGCGCCGCCGCCTTGAGGTGACGCAGCACGAGCGCCGTGTCCTCATCCTGCGTCGTGCGCGCGCTGGGCGGTGGCACGAGCTGGAGATAATCGACGACCACCAGCCCGATTTGCCGCAGCGGATCCAGACTTTCGAAGACTGCCTCGAAGTTTTCCCCCGCGAGAGGCAAGAAGGTGATCGGCAGACCGCGCAGCCGCACTGCCGCGCCTCCGACTTCCGCTCGCGACTGTTCGCTCAGTTTCGCGGTGCGCAGCTCGTCGACTGCAACGCATCCTTCGATCGCGAGAGCGCGCTCCATCAACCGCTCTTCGTTCATTTCTCCGGACAGATACGCGACGCCCACCGACTGCTGCGCGACGCGCAATGCGATACTCAGCGCGAGCGCCGACTTGCCGCTCCCGATGTCGCCTCCCAGGAGAATCAAGTCGCGCCGGCGTACGCCGCCGCCCAGGAGCTTGTCGAGCGAGCCGTAACCGGTCGGGATCGTGTCCCCGGTGATTTCGCCTGGACGCTGCGCGTCCACTTTTTCGACGAGACGGTCGAGTGAGGGGCGCTTCTCGAGCTTCCGGGCGGGCGATGGCATGGTCTATAGATGCAATTTGGCCGTACGTGCTGCAACAGTGACGGCCTCGGCTGCCTCGCTGCCCAGGACGTCGCGCGCGGGTGCGGTGAGCTGGCTGAGCACCAGCGCGGCCGCGTGCGGCGTGGCGGTCTCGAGATGTTGGCGGGCCGCGGACAGCGCACGGCGCAGTGGTGGCGGCAACGCGAGACTCCCGAGTCGGGACTCGAGCGCCTGCAGGCGACGGCGGTGGTTTTTCGCGCTGACGGGCGCCGGGGGAAGGAGCGCCTCGGCGGCGCGCACAACGAGCCAGAGCGCAAACAGACCTTCACGCTGCGGACCGCGTGCTGCTTCGGCGATCAACGTGACGAGCCGCTCTTCGGCCGGCGTGGTCGCGGGAATCGTCATGCGACAAGCCGTTCTACGGCGGCGGCAACGTGATCGGGCAGAACGTCATGGAGGCAGCGATGGTGGCCCAACGGGCAGCGCTTCGAACCCATTGCCGAGCAGGGCCGGCAGTCGAGATCCAGCTCCACGACGCTTGCGCGCGGTGAATACGGGAAGAAGCCGAACGGCTCCACGGTTGGTCCGAACAAAGCGACGACTGGTGTGCCCACGCCCGTGGCCATGTGCATCACCCCGGTGTCGCCGGAAACGAGCACCGATGCACGCGCGAGGCAGGCGCCGGTCTCTTGAAGGGAGAATTCTCCCGCTGCATTCGTGACCACCGAGCCGAGTTGGCTCACCAGTTCGCGATCAACGGGCCCACCGATCGCCACCAATACATAGCCCATGCGCTGCAGTCTCTCGACCAGCGCCTGCCAGTGCCGAATCGGCCACCGCTTGGTGGCGTGCGCGGCGCCGGGCGCGAGAGCGGCGATGGGTTTGCCTTCGAGCCCGCGCTCGACGAGCCACCGCGCGACGCTCTCGCGCGCTGCGGGCGCCAGAAAAAACTCCGGCGGCCGTCCGTCCGGCTCGACGTCGAGAGAACGCGCGGCTTCGAAGTACCGCTCGGCAACCGGGACATGTCTCCCATAGACGTTGACCTTGGTCGAGATCAGTGCGGTGCGAGCGAATTTCCGCTTGGAGTATCCCGACCAGCGGCAACGGACCAGCCAGCGCAGCGCCGTGCTGCGCAGACTGCCGTGCAGGTCGAGCCCGTGGGTGGCGCCGACCGTCCGTAGCCGGCGTGCCAAATCGGTCACGCGCTCGCCTGGCTCGAGCGCGATTACCTGCATGAGATTCGGGTTCTCCATCACCAGCGGCGCCATGGCGCGTTTCGTGACGAAAAAGACCTCCGCGTCGGGATGACGGCGCTTCAACGCGCGCAGGAGGGGAGTGGTAAGGAGGACGTCGCCTATGGAGCTGAACCGGACGCAGAGAATGCGCAACACGCGGCCAATGTAGTCGCGTTGCCCGGCTTCGCCAGCGGGACTACTTTCCCTGCGATGCCACGCCCGAAGAGCATTCTTTGGATTGACGACGAAATCGAGGGCCTCGCTGCGCACCGCCGCTTTCTCGAGCAGCAGGGATTCGCGGTGGCGCAGGCGGCGCACGGCGACGATGCACTCGCAATGCTGCGGCGCCAGCCCTACAGCATCGTGCTGCTCGATGAGCAGATGCCGGGCCGGCGCGGCATCGAGCTGTTGCCCGAGATCCGCGCGATCGATCCGGCGATGGCCGTTGTCATGGTCACCCAGAGTGAAGACGACGCGCTGTTGCGCGACGCGATCGGTATCGAGATCGACGACTATCTCGTGAAGCCGGTGCATCCCCGGCAGATCTTGTCCGTGGTGACCCGCCTGATCGAGGGCGATCGCATCCGGCAGCAGCGCCTCGCGCGCGACTTCGTCACCCGCTTTCGCGAGCTGGAGGGACGCCGGGGCGCGACGCTCGCGTGGCGCGAATGGATCGAGCTGGTCGCCGAGCTGGCGCGCTGGGAAGTGCGTCTCGCCGCCGCGTCGGAGCCGGGCCTTTCGGAAGCCCTGCGCACGCTGCAGCAAAGCCTGCGCAAGGATTTCCAGGCGTTCATTGCCCGGCAGTATCCCCGCTGGCTGGCCGATCCGGAGCGCGACCGGCCGCCGCTGTCGGTCGACGTCGGCGCCGAGTTTCTTGTGCCCGCGCTCAAGCGCACCGGGCGCGTCCTCTTCGTCGTCATCGATTGCCTGCGGCTCGATCAGTGGGAGGTGCTGCGTGACCTGGTGACGCCGCTGTTCGATGTCGAGGAGTCTCACTACTACAGCATTCTGCCGACGGCGACACCGTTTTCCCGCAACGCCATTTTCAGCGGCATGTTCCCGATGGAAATCGCCGCGCGCCATCCCGACTGGTGGGGATCGCCTACGGATGAGGAAAGCCTCAACGCGCACGAACCGGAGCTCCTGATCGAACAGCTGCGTGAGTTGGTCGGCGACGCGGTCCCTGTGCGCTACGAAAAACTGTTCACCGCGGCCGACGGCAGCGATCTCTTGCGGCGGCTCCCGGCCCATCTCGCGCAGCCCGGCGTCACCGCGCTCGTGTTCAACTTCATCGATCAGCTGACCCACGGGCGCTCGGAGAACGCGATTCTTTACGAGGTGGCGCGGGACGCGGATGCGCTGCGAGGATTGACGCGAACGTGGTTCGAGCGTTCGCCGGTGCTCGCGGCGCTGCAGGAAGCGGAGCGGCGGAATGTCCCGGTGCTGCTGACGACTGATCACGGCTCCATTCACTGCGACACCCCGGCGACCGTTTTCGCCAAGCGCGATGCCACGGCCAATCTCCGCTACAAATTCGGTGAGGACCTGCGTGCCGAGGATCCGGAAGCCGCCATTATGGTCGAGGATCTGAAATCGTTCGGTCTGCCGGCCAAGGGATTGGGAGTGCGACTGCTGCTCGCGACCGGTGACCGGTTCTTCGTGTACCCGACGAAGCTGCGAGAATACCAGGCGCGCTACCGCGGCGCCTTCCTCCATGGCGGAGCGACGCCGGAGGAAATGATCCTGCCGGTCGCGCTGCTCACCCCCCGCTCCGCGAGATAATGGGCCGCGGCATTCGGCTGCTGTCGCTGCTCCGCCCGTATACGTCGCTGTTCACCGTCACGATCGCGGCGACAGTGATTTCCTCCGTGCTCGACGGGTTTACGTTCGTGCTGCTGATCCCGTTCCTCCGCACCTTGTTCGGCACGGCGGCGTTACCAGCCGACGGGGGATCACAGGTCGAAGCCGTCCTGGATTGGATCGCCGGGCCCTTCCTGGCCGTGGGCTCGCCCGAGCTCGCGCTGCGCAACGTGGTGATCGTGCTGCTCGTCGCGCTGCTGCTCAAGAACCTGACGTCCTATCTGGCGTCGATCGGCAATGTGTCTATTCAGGAAGGCGTGGTGCGCGATCTGCGCGTGCGCCTGTTCCGCCACCTCCAGACCCTGCCGCTGGGGTACTTCCAGCGGACGCGCGGCGGCCAGATCATCGCGCGCATCATCAGCGACACCGATCAGGTCAAGACGGCGGTGAGCGCGGCGCTTGCTTCACTGCTCCAGAACGTCGTCGTGATCATCGTGTACGTGGTCATTCTCTTCGGGCTGTCGCCCCGGCTGGCGCTGCTTTCCCTTCTGCTCGCTCCCGTGCTGCTGCTGATCATTCGCCCCATGATCAACCGCCTGCGGCGCCGCTCGCGCGAGCTCGCGACCGAGCGCGGCGAAGTCACGAGCCACGTCGGCGAGATGATTGCGTCGGCCAAGCTGGTGCGGGCGTACGTGGCCGAAGCGTTCGAGCTGGGACGGTTTCGTGAGCTGGCGGAGCGCTATCGGCGGCGGGTACTGCGGGCGCAGCGCTACTCGAGCCTGACGAGCCCCGTCAGCGAAGTCTTTGGCGGCGTGATGATCGTGTTGATTCTCGTTGTGGGCACGCGACTCGCGCTGGGCGCGGGCGCCACGCTCGATCCCGCAGTGCTGATCACGTTTCTCGCCGTCAGCTTGCGACTCATGTCGCCGATCAAGTCTGTGTCGAATTATCCGGCGGTCATGGCGGCCGCCGTGGCATCGGCGGAGCGCGTGTTCGAAGTGCTGGACTTGCCTTCCGCAGAAGGCGATCGTCCGGGCGAGACCACCGCCGAATTCAGCGAGCGGATCGAGTTTCGTGGGGTGTCGTTCGAATACGACGCGGGCGAAGCGGTCCTGCGGGATGTCGATCTCGAGGTGCGTCGCGGTCAGATCGTCGCGATTGTCGGACCCTCCGGCGCGGGGAAGACGACGCTCGTGGATCTGCTCCCGCGTTTCTACGAGCCCACGCGCGGCGAGATCTACATGGACGGCGTGCCGCTCACGAACTACACGCGCACCTCGCTGCGGCGGCTGATGGGGATCGTTTCGCAGGAGACCGTGCTGCTCAACGATACCGTGGTCGCCAACATCGCGTACGGTTTGAAAGACGTGCCGATCGAGCAGGTGCGCGCGGCGGCGCGCGCCGCCAATGCCGACGATTTCATCATGCGGCTGCCCGAAGGCTATGACACGCTGCTCGGCGAGCGCGGGACCCGGCTCAGCGGTGGGCAGCGACAACGCATCGCCATCGCCCGCGCGTTGCTGCGCGATCCGCCCATCCTGATTCTGGATGAGGCGACGAGCGCCCTCGATACGGAGTCCGAGCGTCTCGTCCAGGAAGCCATCGACCGGTTGATGGCGCACCGCACGGTCTTCGTCATCGCGCACCGGCTCGCGACCGTGCAGCACGCCCATTTCATCGTGGTGCTCGCCGAAGGCCGGATCGTGGAGCGCGGCACGCACGGCCACCTGCTGTCCGCGGACGGCCTGTATCGCCGGCTGTACAACCTGCAGTTCCGGACCTGATGTGCTTTCCGGCTTCACCATCGTCCGCAACGCGGTCAAACTCGACTTCCCGATCATCCCCGCCATCCGGTCGGTCTTGGAGGTGTGCGACGAGGTAGTCGTCAACGTCGGCAAGTCCGAGGACGAAACCCGCGACCTCGTAGCCTCGATCGACGATCCGCGCGTCCGCATTCTCGATACCGAGTGGGACTTCACGAAGAAGAACATCATGCTGTCCATCGAGACGCAGCGCGCGATGGACGCGTGTCGTGGCTCGTGGGGCATCTACATCCAGGCCGATGAGGTGCTGCACGAGCGTGGCGCGCACATCCTGAAGGAGAAGGTCGCCGAGTGGGATCGTGACGCCCAGGTCGAAGGACTGCTCGTCAGGTATCTGCACTTTTACGGCGGCTTCGATCACATCGCCACCAGCCGCCGATGGTACCGGCGGGAGGTGCGTTGCATCCGTCTCGGCCAGGATATCCGGCCCTATCAGGGCGCGCAGGGATTTCGGGTCGGTCCGGACTATCGCAAGATCCGCGCGCGGCCGACCGAGGCGGAAATGTTCCATTACGGCTGGGCGCGGCCCGCGAAAGCGATCAACGCGAAGCTCGAGATATCGAAGACGATCTATCCCTGGGCCGGCGACCGGCTGGAGAAGGAACAGGCGCGCGGGTTTCTCGAGTGGATCCCGCTCCTGCGCGACTTCACCGGCAATCACCCCGCTGCGGCCCGGGAATGGATCGCGGACCGGACCCACGATCCCGACCGCGTGATCGGGCCGCGGCACTTCAAGCCCGAGCACATGCGATTCTATATCTCGGACTGGATCGAGCGGGTGACCGGCGCGCGCGTGTTCGAGTTTCGCAACTACGTCGTGGTGTAGATGGCGGCGGTTCGAGCCTTGTTGTGCCGGGGGTTGATTGCGTGCGCAATGCGATCGGTAAGACTTGGCGTGATGATGGTCAACAAGGTGAGCGGACGCCCGAGCGCCTCAGCCAGTACCGCGCGATCGCTGTCGGGCGCGTCACTGTACAGCACGACGTAGTTGATCTTCGAGCCGGTGTCAGCCATCCACTGCTCGGTGAACCCCGTCTCGTCCCGTCTCCGCACCACCAGCACCGGCCTCGGCTGACCGAGATAGTACTCCGGCACAGTGAAAGTCTGATTGTACTGCGCGACCAGGACACCGCTCGCATCGTGACGCCGGTACACGTAGACCAACGGTGCCACACGATCCTTTTTTGAGAAGCTGAACGTCAGCACGAGCAGCAGCGCGCCATTCACGGACCAGAAATACCACCACATCGCCCGATACCAGCGACGCAGCCACGATGTCAACCAGGGCAGCCCCGCGACGATCAGAATGAAAAGGATGGGCAGGATCGGAAGGAGGAATCGCTCCTGTTTGTTTGCGATCAAGCTGTGGCTCAGAAGAAACGCAAGGACGCCGGCGCCAGGCAGAAGGTATTGACGCGAAATCCCGCCCTTCACGGCGGCGGCCAGGAGCAGCACCGAGGCGGGAGGAATCAGCGCTGCAAGCAGCGTGAGGACGTAGTGCCACGGCGGGCTGCTGGGGTAGCCCTCCGACTCCAACGCCATTCGCTGCGGATGCAGCATCGGCCCCAACCGCGCCTTGAACGAATACCACCACTCCTGATTGATCAGCGCGTTGCTGTAGCCCTGAAGGACGATGACCAAGATGAGGCCGGCGAGAAAGGCGAGCTTGGTTTCGATCCGGCGCGGCTGCAGCAGCGCGATGACAACAAACGCTGCGAGGAGCCCTATCAATGGAAAGCGCAGGATCAGCGCGACTCCGAGCGCCGCACCAGAAGCCAGACCCGCGATGACCGATGCCCCCTGCCGGACACCCATCTCACCTCGTTGCCACCACCAGTACGCCGCCAACAGCGGCACTTGGCACACTGACTCCTCGAGCTGATGCGCCGATGTCACCGGCATCGCGAAGAACACCGCGGCGAGGAGGCCGCCAATCGCCGAACGGGAGACAGCCTGCCCCGAGCGCAGCGAGGGGGGGTCAGCGATCGCGCGCAAGATCCGGTACACGAAGTACACAACCAGCAGCGAGTAGGCTCCCTGAACGAGCCGCACGAACAGCATCTCGATGCCGGGATCGCCGACACCGAGCCACCGCGCGACGGTCATGACGCCGGCGATGGCGGCAGGAAACAACGCCGAGCGGGCGTACGTGGGGGGGAGTCCGGCGCCACTCGCGATCCGATCGGCGGCGGTGATGACGACGTGATGGTCGTCGCTGGCGAGGAATCCCTGACTGAAAATCGCGGCGAGCAAACGCAGCGCACCGCCGAGCAGCAGCACGCGCCGCAGGTCGCGATCTATGTGGCTTTTCCCGACGGGAGCTTGCCGGAGCTCATCACGGACTGATACATCCGGACGTACGCCTCAGCCATCACGAGGTGAGTGAAGTAGCGCTCCGCCCGCGCGCGGCATGCCTGCGGATCGAGTGACCCGACTTTGTCCATCGCGGCGATCAGTTCATCCATTTTGTCACGCAGCACGCCCACGTCCGGGGTGACGATTTCCGGCAGCGCGCCGCGCCGGGTACCCAACACGGGCGTCCCGGAGAACAGCGCCTCGATCGTCGGTAATCCGAACGGCTCGTCCCATTGCGCCGGCATCCACAAACAGCGCGCGCGTGCGAGCAGCACCGCCTTGCGCTTGCCGCCGACCTCGCCGACGTATTTGATGACACCGGTGAAGCTGGGCCGCCAACCCCCGGCCACGATGAGCCGGCGCCCGGTGCGCTTGGCGGCGTCGATCGCCCAGTGATAGCCCCGATCGCTGTGCAGCTTCCCGAGGAACAGGTCCCACCGCTCCTTGCGCCGCCGAAAGATGTATTCGACGGGGTCGAGGCCGTTGTACACGAAGACATCGCTGCCATGACGCTTCGCGTGATCGCCCGAAAGAAAAATCGTGTTGGGAGGGAGCGGCGTACCCGGTTTCCAGTTACTGTGCAGCGTTTGCACGAAAGCAAAGTTTTTCGGCAGTGTTTTGACGGGGAAGTGGGCGTGGACGATGTCGGCGTCGGACGGAATCAACGAGGTAAAGTCGCCGCCGCTGTTCTTCAGAATTCGCGGCGCCACCTCAACGATCTTCGCCGCCTCGGCGACGCGCGTCCCGGGCTGTGCCAGCAGCGTGACCTTGTGACCGAGCGCCGCCAGCCCCCGAACCAGCGCCACGACGACGCGCTGCGGTCCGCCATAACCTTCGACCGGGAGCCGGTGGTGCGACGCGACCACGACGTGCATCGGAGTCCCAGTATAACTAGCTTCGGCGCATGACGGAGCCACCGCGTCTCACGACTCTGCAGCTTACACACCAGGGCCAGGGTGCGGGCTCGACGCAGTCCATTTACAGTCTCAGTCGCGAGCTGGCACAGCGGGGCCATCGCATGCTCGTCGGTTGCCCCGAGGGCACTCTGCTCGCGCGCCAGGTTGCGGATACCGAGTCGCTGGAACATGTGGCGCTGGATTTTCGCAGTACGCGCCACGTCGCTCGTCAGATTGCACGCGTCATTGCGGAACGCCATGTCGATGTCGTGAACAGTCACGCGACTGGCGATCGCCGGGCGTTGACGTGGCTCCGCTGGCGCGGGCGTCTGCCGCAGCCCTTCGTCGTCACGCGCCGTACCATGCCGCTCACGTCGCCGCCCGAGCTGATTGCCGTCGGCCTCACTGCCGACCGCACCATCGCCGTGAGCGTGGCAGTGGCCAACGCGTTGCGCCGGCGTCTCCATCCCGCGGGCCGGCTGCGCGTGGTGCCGAACGGCATCGATCTCGAGCGCGTTGCGACGGAGCCTGCGCCGTCCGATCTCGCCGCCGCTCGGGCTGTGCTCGGTAACTCCGGCAAGCCCGTCGTTGTGGTCGTCGCGCGCCGCAAGGACCAGGAGATCCTGGTGCGCGCGCTCCCGGCGCTCGAGCGTCCGGTCACGGTCGCCTTTGTCGGGATCGAGCCGGACCGCGAGCTGACCGATGCCGAACGCGCGGTCCCGCCGCGTCATCGCATCGTCTACGTCCCGTTTACCGAGCGACCGCTCGCGTTTTACCGCTTCGCCACGGTTGCGGCCTTACCCTCCCGGATCGAAGGTCTGTCACAAGCGCTCCTGGAAGCGATGTCGCTCGGCGTTCCCGTGATCGCGTCAGCAGCCGGCGGGAATCCCGAGCTGGTCTATCCGGGTGAGACGGGGCTGCTGGTCCCCCCGCTCGACTCGGCCGCCTGGACGCGCGCCCTGGACCGGATGCTTAATGATGACGCACTGCGTGCGCGCGTTGCCGCTGCAGGACGCGAGCTGGTCCAGTCCGAATTCACCGTGCCACGCACAGCCGAGCGAACCGAGGTCGTATACCGAGAGGCGATTGCCCGTCGCCGATTGCTCGCCGGGGAACGCTCCCGTTAACATACGGGACATGGCGTCTTCCCCGGCAGCACTCACGGTCGTCATCCCCACGCTGAACGAGGCGGGCCAGATCGAGGACTGTGTGCGTGGACTGTCGTGGGCTGGTGAAGTGATCGTTGTAGACGCGGGATCGAACGACGATACAGCGGCAGTCGCTGCGAGGGCAGGCGCGCGAGTTCTCGACCGCGCTGCCCCAGGCATCGCGGAGCAGCGGAATGCCGGCATCGCCGCCGCCACGCACGAATGGGTGTTTGCGCTCGATGCCGATGAACGCATCGGGTCGGGACTCGCCGGAGAGCTGGCGGCGGTGGTGGCCGCGCCGAGCCACGAAGCCTATCGCGTCAAACGCCGCAATCTTTTTCATGGCCACGTGCTGCGGCGGGGACATTGGGGCCGGGATTGGGTGGTGCGACTGTTCAAACGGAACAGACGGTTCGGAGGCAAGACGGCACATCCGGGACTCGAGTTCCCCGAAAGTCAGCAGGGCGAGCTGCAACACGAGTTGGATCACATGCCCTACCGCGACCTGCGGCATCACCTCGACAAGATCATTTCGTACAGCAGAATGAGCGCGGCCGATCTGGCGGCGCAGGGCCGGCGCGCCTCTTGGAGCGACGTCACCCTGCGTCCCGCGCTCCGGTTCTGGCGCGACTACCTCCTGTACGGCAGCATCCTCGACGGGCGTCTTGGCGCGATCCACGCGGGAATGAGTGCGGCGTCCGTGTTCTTCAAGTACGCCTTTCTATGGGAGCGGCAACGGCGTGGCTAAAACCTTCCTGCTGACCGGCGAATTCCCCCCGATGCAGACCGGCATCGCTCGCATGATGGGTGAAGTCACGCGTCGGTATCCGCGTGGGGAGCTGCTGGTGTCGACTGGCCAGCACCGCGATTCGCAGGATTCCGACGTGCGCTTCAGCGGAGCACTGGTCGATCGCCTTCCCGTGCCGAGCAAAGCGCTGCGCAATCTCGCGGGGCTGTTGTTCTGGTCGCGTCGCGTGGCCACACTGGCGCGTCAGCACAAGCCGCGCTTCGCTTGGTGCGATTCGATCCGGCCCTGCACGTATCCCGCGAAATGGGTGCATGAGCGCGTGGGCACGAAGTACGGTGTGTTCGTGCACGGCGGTGATCTCCTGAAAGAGCTGCACGCGATCCATCATTCGCGCTTCGCGCGCAAGACGGCGAAAGCGTTGTTCGGCTCGGCGGTAGCTGTCGTGGCGAACAGCCAATGGACGCGCGAGCAGGCCCAGACGGTGCTGCGCGAGCTGGGACTCGATCCGCTCGCCGAGCACGTGAAGCTCGTGCCGCTCGGCACCGACCCCGAGCAGTTCCGGCCGGGCATCGACACGCGTGCCGTGCGCGCGCGTTACGGCGTCAACGGCGGGACGTGGGTGCTTACGGTCGCCCGGCTCGAGCCCTACAAGGGCGTCGACACGGCGTTGAAGGCTGTTGCGCAGTGCCGGCGCGAGGGACTCGATGTGAGCTACCTGGTCGTGGGGAGCGGCAAGCAGCGGAAGGCGTACCGGAAGATGTCCGAGGAGTTGCAGATCGCCGATCACGTCCGCTTCGTCGGCAACGTCCCCGAGGCCGAGCTTCCGGCCGTGTTCAACCTTGCGACCGCCTACGTCGGTGTGTCGCGGCGTGCCGACGGCTCGCGGGTCGAAGGATTCGGCGTGGCCCTCGCCGAGGCGAGCGCCTGCGGCCTCCCGGTGATCGCCGGGAAGTCGGGTGGGCTGGCGGAAGCGGTGCAGGATGGCGAGACGGGACTGGTGGTCGATCCCGATGAACCGGATGCTGTCGCGGGCGCGATCAAGCGGCTCTTTGGCGATCAGCTGCTGGCCCGGCGGCTGGGTCAGGCGGGTCGCAAGTCCATCGAGACCTATTACAACTGGGACCGTGTGATCCGCGACCTGCGGGACATCGAATCACAAGTCTCCTCCTAGCGTTCAATTTTCCACCCCACGGCGGCGGTATCGCCCGCATGATGGGCGAGCTGGCGCTGCGATATCCCCCGAACTCGCTGGTCGTTTCAACCGGCGCCTATGAGAACAGCGCCGCGAGTGACGCACGCTTTCAGCAACCGATCGATCGCGTCGGCATACGCGCGACGCGGCTCCGCACAGTTCAAGGACTCACGCTGTGGACGTGGCGATCCGTCGCTCTCTCGATGAAATGGCACCCGGAATTCATTTGGTGCGGCGAGCTGAAACCGTCAGGATATCCCGCGCGCTGGGTGAACGCGCTGCGCGGCGTTCCATACGGCGTAATCGTCTATGGGACCGAGCTGTTGTTGATCGATGCCAAAGTCCGGCGCAGCCGCTTCAAGCGCCACACGGCCGGAAGCATCCTTGGCAAAGCCGCCGTCATTGTCGCGATCAGCCGGTGGACGGCCGATCTGGCCCGAGACGTCCTGCGCCTGCTCGAGCTCGACATCCCGATCGAAACCGTGCCGTTGGGCACGACGCCCGAGCACTTTCGGCCTGGCATCGATCCGAACGGTGTGCGTGCCAAGTACGGGCTGAATGGCGGCCCCTGGCTGATTACTGTCGCCCGTCTTGAATGGCACAAGGGGATCGACACCGTCATGCGGGCGCTACCCGCGATTCGCGGCGCGCATCCCGGGACACGTTACGCCATCGCGGGCGTCGGGGACCGCCTGCCGCAGCTCGAACGTCTAAAGCACGAGCTAGGCCTCAGCGAAGCGGTGCGGTTTCTCGGTGCGGTCCCGGATCAAGAGCTCCCGGCGCTGTACAACGCGGCCGATTTGTACGTTGGGGTGTCGCGACGTCACGACCTGCTGGCCGAGGGATTCGGGATCTCCCTCGTCGAGGCGTCTGCGTGTGGCCTCGCAGTGGTTGGTGGACGCTCGGGCGGTGTCTCCGATGCGGTGCGCGAGGGGGAGACGGGCATACTGGTGGATCCTGACGATCCGAGCGCGGTTGCTGAAGGAGTCAGCGACTTGCTCTCGAACCCGGCGCGGCGAAAGCAGTTGGGCGTTGCGGGCAGAAAAGCGGTGGAGACGTACTACAACTGGGATCGTGTGGCGAGGGATTTGATGCGGATAGATGAGAGCTACCGCCGATGATTTTTAGTTCGCTTCTGCGTCACCCCGATCTCCTCATCTCATTCTCCTGCTGCGCCGGTCGCGCGATGATCGCGTACGTCGGGCAGTGCCGGATGTAGTCGCCGTCCATCGGCGACCATTCCTGGTCTGGCTGCGTCACCACAGCTTTTCGATCCGCATCGAGCACGAACATCCCGTGGGGCCCGTGGACGAGGCACGTACCGCAGCCGATGCAGCGCTCGCGCTCCACGCGGACGGTCACGCGACGTTTGGGATAAATCCCCACGTCGTGCAGTTGAGGCCATTCCTCGAGGCGATCGAGGGCCGTGCTCGTGGCGCGATAGCCTTCCTCGACTTCCTCGCGCAGGTGATCGAACGAAAACATCGTGACGTGCTCAACGCGCGGCTGGATGTAGTAAACCGGCGGAGTCGTCCAGGTGCGCACGCGGTGTTCCAGCAGCGAGTGCATCAGGATCTCAGTGGCGCGCGCGAAAACGCCCGCGAATCCCTCGTCTTGCGCATCGGCCGTCAGGACGCTGGAGGCGGAGACGTCGACGGCGACGATCAGCTCGGGGCCAAGCGCGCGCGCCGCATCGAACGGAACGTTCGACACGACGGCACCATCTACGTAGAAGCGGCCACCGATCTCGTGCGGCGGGAAGTAGCCCGGCAACGCACACGACGCGAAGACGGCGTCGGCGACGCGAATGTCGTCAAGTCCCGGTAGCCCCCAAAAGACCTGCATTCCGGAATTCAGGTCTACGGTGTTGACGATGAGGGGGGGATCGAGCTGCTGGAAAGTGACGTCGCCGACCGTCCGCGCGATCAGCTGCTCCAGCGGCTCGCGGCGGAACAGCGCCGGAGATCGCATGCGCTTGAACGCCATGTCGGCATGCGCGACAGCGAATACATCCTTGCGCCGCAGGGACAGCGCGACCTCCCGCAGCCGGGCGATGCCCATGCCGCCCGCCCACGCGGCGCCGACGAGCGCACCAACGCTCGACCCGATGATCCGAGAGGGCCGATGGCCGCGCTCGAGCAGCGCCTGGAGCACGCCGATATGGGCGAGCCCCTTCATCCCGCCGCCGCCCAGCACGAGGGTGAACGGTGTATCGCGCTTCACAAATGTATCCGCTTGCCCGGGGGGTTGAGTCCCGAGTAACGTAGTCGACACCCCCATGGCGGCGCCACTCTTCTGGATACGATTCGCGCGTGACCCCTGGGCGCGGTTCGGCCTGGGATTAGTCGGGATCCTCGGCGTGATCGCGCTGCTGGCGCCATGGCTTGCTCCGGGCGATCCGTTGCGCGGCGAGCTCGCCGCGAGTTTGCAGCCTCCATCGCACACATTTCTATTCGGCAGTGATGCGCAGGGTCGAGACGTTCTCTCCCGTGTCCTCTACGGCGCGCGGCTCTCTCTGACGGTAGGGCTCATCAGCCAGAGCATCGCGCTCGCCCTGGGCCTCACCCTCGGCCTGCTCGCCGGCTTTTACGGACGATGGGTCGACGGCTTGATCATGCGCATCGCCGACGTGACTCTGGCCTTTCCTTCACTCCTGCTGTTGATCGCGATCGCGGCCGCGGTGAAGCCGTCTCTGCCGGTCGTGTTCGTCGTCATCGGGATCGTGGGCTGGGCCGGCATGGCGCGCCTCGTGCGCGGCCAGGTCCTGCTGGCGCGCGGGCTCGAGTACGTCCAGGCCGCGCGGGCACTGGGCGCGTCCGATGCCCGCATTATCGGCCGCCATCTGCTCCCCAACGTGGTCGCGCCCGTGATAGTTGCGGCGACCCTCGGCATCGGCGGCGCGATCATGGCGGAGGCTGCGCTGTCGTTCATCGGCCTCGGCGCTCAGCCGCCAACGCCGTCGTGGGGCGCCATGGTCGCCGAGGGTCGCGATCTTTTGCGAGTCGCGCCATGGGTGTCAATTGCACCCGGTGTGGCGATCGGACTCGCGGTGTTAGGACTCAACCTGCTCGGCGACGGGCTGCGTGATGCTCTCGATGTGCACGGACTGGGCCGCGGTGGCCGGGGCAGCTTCGCCGCATGACCGAGATTGCCTATCACCCCACGCATGTTCGCGCCTTGCGCGAGACGTTCAAGGCGCTGCGCACCGCCGAGTTCCCGTGGACCGCCGATACGACCTACCTGAACAACGCCTCGATTGGACCGATTCCGGAACGGACCAGGCGAGCGCTGGACGAATTCACTGCCAAGCGCACCGCGCCGCATCTGCTGCCCGACCGCGAGCTCTTCGCCGGCATGGCCGCTGCCCGGCTCGGGATCGCTCAGCTGATCAATGCACATCCTTCCGAGATAGCGCTCGCCACCAATACCGGCTTCGGTTTGCACCTCGCCGCCCGCGCGCTGCCGCTCAAGGCCGGCGACACCGTGCTTCTATCGGACAAGGAGTTCCCCGCGAACGTCTATCCCTGGCTGCTGCTCCGCGATCAGGGAATCACAGTCGAATTGGCGCGCTGCCGGCCCGAAGGGTGGCCCGACGAGGACTATTTGCTCGAACGGCTGCGCGACCCCAACGTGCGCGTGCTCGCCGTGTCGTTCGTGCAGTTCTCCAACGGCTATCGCGCCGACTTGAAGACACTCGGCAATGCATGCCGGGCAAACGGAACGTATCTCGTGGTCGACGGCATTCAGGGCGTCGGCAATTCCGTGCTCGATGTGACCGATACGCCGATCGACATTCTCGCATGCGGCGGACAGAAATGGCTGCTGTCGCCGTGGGGATCGGGCTTCGTATACGTGCGGAAGGAGCTCATCGCGCAGCTCGAGCCAATGATCACCGGCTGGATGGCGTTCGAGGGAACGGACGACTTCTCGCGGCTCACGGAATACAATCCCACATTCCGCTCCGATGCCCGTCGATTCGAAATGATTACGCTGCCGTACCAGGACTTCGTAGGCATGACCGCGTCATTGCAGCTCCTGCTCGAAATCGGTGTGCGCGAGATCGCCGAAGTTACGCGATCGGTTCACGAACCCGTCGTGAAGTGGGCGCGCGACAACGGCGTGCGGATTACGTCCCCGACCGCGAACGGGCACCGCTCGGCGATCGTCTGTGTCGCTCCCACCAAACCGGTCGAAGCCTATCACGGCCTCAAGCGGGCGCGTATCGTGTGCAGCTTACGCGAAGGGGCGATACGGCTTTCGCCGCACTGCTATAACACAGTGGAAGAAATGGAGAAGGTCGTCGAGGTGTTGGACGATCTCGCGTAGGGGCGCAGTATGATGCGCGCCTACAGCATCGGTATGCTGGCCGGCATCGCTTCTCTGTGACGATCAGCCCACCAGGCAAGCAACACAAACAACCATCCGAAGATGATTGCGCTGACCGCGAGCGCCGGCTGGCTTGGCGGCGGGGGCGCGTTCGAGGTGACGACGTACGAGATCGCGAGCAATGCGACCAGCGCCCCAAACCCCCAGCGGCCGATCGCATCGCGCGCGCGCGTGACGCGCGTGTACATCGCGACGCCGACGCTCAGCATTAGCGCCTCGACCACAATGGTCGCGACGGGTGAATTCCACAGGCCGAGGCCGACCGTGGGGCTGCCCGGGTAGATCGGCATGTCGGGCCGGTGAGTAATGAAGTCGAGCAGCCAGTGGCTGACGACGAGTAGCCCGATCACCACCGCTGCCCGCTGGTTGCCCCGACGTTTCAAGTACAGATACCCGAAGAGCGCACCCCAGATGATGAGCATGAAGAGGCCGTGCGAGTAACGAATGTCATCGAGATACAGAATGAGAAACGGATTCGGTCCTGGGACGACGTGCGAGTGCTCCCAGCCGAGGAGGAGCAGGATTGGCCATAACAGATCGGCGAGCGTGGCAGCGATAAAGAGCGTGCCCAGGCTGGCGCGCGGTGCGGCGCGCTTGGCCGCAAGAGCTAGTGCGTAATGGCCGATGAACATCGGTTATTTCTTCATCAGGCGTTTGAGAATCTGGATTTGTCCGGCGTGATAGAGATCGTGCGAGGCAATGCCATAGACCTCGGCTTTCACTGGCCATCGGGAATGCCAGCCACGCCGGCCCAGGTCCTCCGTTCGCAGCGCGGCGATCGCGCGGCGCAGCAGCCTATGCTGCTCGTCGAGCAGAGCCCGGTCGCGCTTCCATGCCGCCTCGTCGGCTGGCCGGGGCAGCTCGAACCAGTTGCTGCCGTCGCGCGGAAATGAGACCTCGGCCTCGCGCAACAGCCGTCGCCGCACCATGCATTTCCAATAGGCGGTGTGCAGCACGAGGTCCCAGATGCAATGGCGGCTGGGGCCGGGGCGCCACAACGCCTGGCGTGCGGTGATGCCGCGGATAGATCCCTTAAGCGGCGTACCATGCCAGGCGGGCGCCGTGTAGGCCTGATCAAACATCTCCAGCAGCAACCGGACCCCTTTGTCCACGCTCAGCTCCCGCGTCGCAGCAGTGCGTATTCCTTCTTACCCTTTCGCAGCAACAGATTGCGACCGCCGATCCAGTCTCCCGCCGCGATCGACCGGCCGACGTCGTCGATACGACGCTGATTGACGTAGATCCCACCCTGCTCGATGCTCCGCCGCGCCTCGCTCTTGGATTTGGCCAGGCCGGCGCGCGCCACGAGATCGACGAGCGAAACGTCCGACCCGCCGTCGATGACCACGGTGGGGATTTCGCCCGCCAGAATGTCGAACACCTGCGGGTGGACCTCCGCCTGCTCTTCGCCAAAGAGGATCGCTGAGGCTGCCTGAACGCCATTCAGGACGTCAGCTCCGTGTACGCGACTCGTCACGTCGGCGGCCAGCGCGCGCTGTGCCGGTCGCGCCGCCGGAGTGCGTTTCTGCTCGGCGATGAGCCGGTCAATCTCCTCCCGTGACTTCAATGTGAACAGTTTCAGGTAATTCTCGACATCGCGATCGTCCACGTTGATCCAGAACTGATAGAACTTGTAGGGCGACGTCATCGCGGGGTCGAGGTACACCGCCCCCGATTCCGTCTTGCCGAATTTTTGGCCGGACGCTCGCGTCACCAGAGGCGAAACAAGGCCGTGCACCTCGGCGTTCTCCACGCGGCGAATGAGCTCGATGCCGGCCGTGATATTGCCCCATTGATCGCTGCCCGCCACCTGCAGCGTGCACTGCCGTTCGCGATACAGGTGCAGGAAATCATATGCTTGGAGCAACATGTAGCTGAACTCGGTAAACGAGAGTCCGGTCTCCATGCGCGCCCGCACCGACTCCTTCTGCATCATCACATTGACGGTAAAGTGCTTACCTACATCGCGCAGGAAATCCACCAGACGCTGCTCCACGAGCCACTTGGCGTTGTCGAGCACCAGCGCCGCCGTGCTACCCGCCCCGAACTCCAAAAACCGCGATGACTGATCACGCATGCGGCGCACGTTCTCGCGGATTTCGTCCTTGGAAAGCAGTGGCCGCTCCGTGGACTTCCCGGATGGATCTCCGATCAGTCCCGTGCCTCCGCCCATCAGCACGATGGGCCGGTGGCCGGCGCGTTGCAGGTTGGCGAGCAGCATAAGGGGCATGAGATTGCCGACCTGCAGGCTTGGAACGGTGGGATCGAAGCCGCAGTAGACGGTGACCGGACTCTTGGCGAAATGCGCGGCCAAGCCGGGCGTCGCCTGCTGGACGAAGCCGCGCCACTCCAATGCTTGCAACACATTAGCCGTCGTCATGGCGGCGAATCTATCGCTTTGCTAGGTTGTTACACAGATGGCCTCGACGCCGTATTCGCAGCCTTCCGCCGCTTCACCTCGCCGCCCCTGGATCGTCCGCTGGTGGTACGATCCCGTGCAGCGCAAGCGCGTGATCATCGTAACCGTGCTGGCCCTGCTGTACGGGAGCGGGCTGGCCTACGGCTCCTGGACGCGCGTGTGCGCGGCCGAGCGCTGCCCCAGCATCATGCGCCTCGACCCCGGACGCGGTGGTCCGCAGCAAACATCCAAGATCTACGCCGCCGACGGTCGCCTGATCACGGAGCTGGGGATCGAACGGCGCACTGTGCTGCCGCTCAGCGACATCCCGATCCACGTCCGGCAAGCATTCATCGCCGTCGAGGACAAGCGCTTTTACAACCACGAAGGCATTGACTATTGGCGCGTTCTCGGTGCGCTGAAGACGGATGTCCTGACGCTCTCGTTTGCGGAAGGGTTCTCGACAATCACGATGCAGCTCGCGCGGAACGTCTTCCCGGATCACCTGGGTCGCGAAAAGCGTTTGACCCGCAAGCTGCGCGAGGCGCGGGTAGCGGTCGAGCTCGAGCGGAACTTCCCCAAGGATACCATCCTCGAGCTGTACCTGAACCAGATCAGCCTGGGCCCGAACGTCGCGGGTGTGGAGGCGGCGGCGCAGGTATTCTTCGGCAAGTCGGCGCGCGACCTCAACGTCGCCGAGGCGGCCACGCTGGCGGCGCTGCCCAAGGCTCCCGGGCGGTACAATCCCCGCAACCATCCCGACCGCGCCGTGAATCGGCGCAATGTCGTGCTCGGCTTGATGCGCGATCAGGGATTCCTGACGCCCGAGGACACCGAATTCTGGAAGGCGTATCCGCTCGTGCTGACGACGCGCCGCACCAGCTATGGTGACGTGGCGCCCTACTTCGTCGAATGGCTGCGCTCGGCATTCCTGGAGCCGCGCTACGGACGGGATCTGTACGAGAAGGGTCTGCGGATCTACACGACGCTCGACCTGGACATGCAGGAAGCTGCGGAGCAGGCCCTCCAGTCGCAGCTCGATGAGATCGAGGCGGGCATCTACTCGAACGGCAAGTTCGAGGGCACGCCGTATCGCGAGTACATCGAGCAGGGCCGTGCGACACCCGACGATCAGGGACCGTTCTCGCCGTATCTCCAGGGCGCCATGCTCGCCCTGGACGCGAAAACGGGGAACATCCTCGCGATGGTGGGCGGCCGCGACTTTGTAGACTCGAAGTGGAACCGCGTGACGCAGTCCGCCCGCCCGCCGGGCTCCACGTTCAAACCGTTCGTGTATTCGGCTGCCGTGCGCGCCGGACACCCCGTGACCGAGCTGTTGGATGACTCGCCGCTCAATCCGCCGATCATTCAGCTCGACAGCTCGCTGTGGCAGCCCAAGGACTACGACGACACGACGCTCGGCTTTATCCCGATGCGTCAGTCGCTGTATCTCTCACGCAACCTCTCGACGATCAAGCTGGGCATGGCGCTCGGCGAGCAGACGGTGATCGGCGAGACGCGCCGCTTCGGCATCACGACGCCGCTCCCGCCGTATCCGTCGATTCACATCGGCGCCCGTGAGACCAAACCGATCGAGCTGATTACGGCGTACACCGCGTTCGCCAACGGAGGCATTCGCGTCGAGCCGATCGGGATTCAGCGTATCGAGGACCGGCAGGGCAACATCCTCTATCAGTCCACGATCAAGCGCGAGCAGGTGATGGATCCCGGGCACAACTGGCTCATGCTCGACATGCTGCGCGACGTCATGCGCTGCCAGCCGGGCACCGGCCGGCATCGCTGCGGCACTGCCGCGGGAGCGGTGGCCGGACTGCGTGTTCCGATGGCCGGGAAGACGGGCACGACCGACGACTATACAGACGCCTGGTTCGTGGGTTTCACGCCGGAGATCGTGAGCGGGATCTGGATCGGCTACGATCTGCAGCGCCGCATCATGAACAACGCGGGTGGCGGCCGCATCGTCGCGCCGGCGTGGACGAAGTTCATGCGCGACGTGTACGAGCGCCGCCCAGCACCGGGCGATTGGGCGCGTCCGGAGGACTTGGTCACGCGCGAGGTCGATTGGTCGAACGGCTTCCTTGCGACGCCGTTCTGCCCGCTCGAAGTGCGGCGCTGGGAATGGTTCTATCCCGGCACGGAACCCACCCAGGTCTGCCAGGTGCACTCGCCGTTCGGGGTGGGGGTGTCGCCTTGAAGACGCTATCGGCTATCAGCTATCGGGCGAACTGAACCGATAGCCGATACCCGATAGCCGATAGCCGCCGTTGCTCCGAATCCGCGCCGCTCGCGTCCACCCCGTTACGGCGCCATCCATCGAGGATGGCGCCGTTCTTGTCGATGGGAGCGGCCGTATCGCCGGCGTCGGTCCGCATGCCCAGGTCCCATCGCCGGCCGGCGTGAAGGAGCTGCACTTCGCGGACGCTGATCTCCTCCCCGGCCTCGTCAACTGTCACACACACCTCGAGCTCCAACATCTCGGCGGCGGCGAGCGGCACGACGAGCCGGAGTTCGGAAAATGGATTCGGCGCGTTCGTGAGCTGAAGGAGTCGACGAGTCCGGATGCCTTTGACGAGGCGGCAGTCGCGGGAATCCGTGATTGCTGGACTCGCGGGGTTACCTGCATCGCCGAGACGGGCAGCACCGGCGCAGTCATGCGCGCGCTCCACAATCTTCGCGGGCGGGGGATCGTTTATCAGGAAGTGTTCGGGCCTGATCCGGCAAAGCGCGATGACAGCATGCTGGAGCTGCAAGCAGCCGTCCGCGACCTGCGGACATTGATCACGCCGACACTGCGCCTCGGAGTATCCCCACACGCGCCGTACACGGTGAGTGGGCCGCTCTACGACTCGGTGGCGGCATACGCTCGACAGGAGCAGCTGCCCATCGCGGTGCATGTCGCGGAATCGAACGAAGAGGTTGCGCTTGTGTGTGATGGGGCCGGCCCGTTTGCGGAAGCCCTGCGTGCGCGGAGCATCACCATCGAGTCTCGACGCTGCTCGCCGATCACCTACCTCGTCCAGCGCGGCGTCATCAAATCCGGGACGCTCTGTATTCACTGCGTACACGCGAGCGAGGCGGACGTGGAACTGATCCGAGCGCTCGGCGCGGCCGTCGCCCATTGTCCGAGGTCCAACGCGGCGCACCGGCATGGCCGCATGCCCCTCGATTCATTCCGGAAGGCCGGTGTGCCCGTCGGTCTTGGCACGGATTCGGTGGTCAGCGTCGGCGACCTGAATCTCTGGGCTGACGCCGAGGCCGCCGGTCTTCATGGTGATGCTGCACTCCGGGCGCTCACGATAGAAGGGGCGCGCGCCCTCGGGTGGGAGAATGAGATCGGGTCGTTGAAGGTAGGAAAGGCCGGTGATCTGGTCGTTCAGACTGTCCAACGGTCCAAGCTTCCAACCGTCTTACTGACAGTAGTCAGCGGCCGCATCGTGCATCAAATTTCCGCCCCATGAAAACGCAGCGTCACGCGGCGATCCTGCGCATCATCCGCAACGAGACTGTTGGAAGCCAAGAGCAGCTGCGGGAGCGCCTTAAAGCCGAAGGATTCAACGTGACGCAGGCGACGCTGTCGCGCGACATTCGCGAGCTGGGGCTGGCCAAGGTCGCCGCGCCGGATGGCGGATCGCACTACGCGGCGGCGCCCGAAGGCGCCCCGGGGGTTCGCCCGCATCTGGAGCAGCTGCTGCCCACCATGCTGGTTTCCGCTGAGGGTGTCGGCCCGCTGCTTGTGCTCAAGACGACCACCGGCGGCGCGCAGGCACTGGCTTTGGCCCTCGACGGCGCAGGATGGAGTGAGGTCATCGGCACCATCGCCGGCGACGATGCGATTCTGGTCATCACCCGCAGCGAGCGAGGCCGCCGCGCTGTTCAGGCGCGGCTGCAGGAGCTCGCAGGACTTCCCGCATGAAAATCCACTTGCCGTTAATTGCCCTGGTTGTCGTGACGAGCGCGTGTAAAGAACGATCCCAACCCGCTCCGTCCTCGAGCACCGTGGGCCAGAATACGCTGACCACTGAGGAGAAGAACGCGGGCTGGCGGCTTCTCTTTGACGGACAGAGCACGACGGGATGGCGGAACTACGACAAGCAGACGATGTCGGACGGTTGGAAAGTCGAGAACGGCACGCTGACGCGCTCAGGCGCGGGCGGCGACATCATCACCCAGGATCAATTTGGCAACTTCGATCTGTCGCTCGAGTGGAAGGTCGAGTCCGGAGGCAATAGCGGCATTTTCTATCGTGCGGCCGAGGACAAGGACGAGATCTACTGGAACGCGCCGGAGGTACAGATCCTGGACGACGCAAATCATCCCGATGGCCGGTCGCCGTTGCAGTCAGCGGGTGCGCTGTACGATCTCTATCAAGTGCCCACTGGCATCGTCAAACCGGCGAATGAGTGGAATGCCGTGCGGATCATCGCCACCGGCCCCCACGTGGAGCATTGGCTCAATGGTGTGAAGGTGGTCGAGTACGAAATCGGCAGCCGGGACTGGGACGCCAGGATTGCGAGGAGCAAGTTTGCGCCGTACAAGAAATTCGGCCGGAACGCGCAAGGGCACATCGGGCTGCAGGATCACGGGAACGGAGTCGCCTTCCGCAACATCAAGATTCGAGTGCTGCCATGAAGAAGAAGATCTCACGCCGTCGCTTCGTAGGTGACGTCGCGACGGGAGTCGCATTCACGATCGTCCCGCCCCATGTCCTCGGCGCACGCGGCCGTCCGCGCCTCGCGCCAAGCGACAAGCTCAACATCGCGTGCATCGGCGTCGGCGGAATGGGCGCGACCGACGTGCGGGGTGTCGCCAGGACTGAAAACATCTACGCCCTTTGCGACGTGGACGATCGGCAAGCGCTGTCGTCGTTCAACGCGTATCCCCTGGCGAAGCGATTCAAAGATTTCCGCGTGATGCTCGACAAGGAAGGAAAGAGCATCGACGCGGTCACCATCTCGACGCCCGATCACACCCACACGGTCGCCGGCATGGCGGCGATGAAGCTCGGCAAACACGTCCGCATCCAGAAGCCGCTCGCACGCACCCTGTGGGAAGTGAAGCAGCTCGAGGATGCTGCGAAGAAATACAAAGTCGCCACGCAGATGGGGAATCAGGGGCACGCCGACGAGGGCACACGTCAGATCCGCGAGTGGGTGGAAGCCGGGGCGATCGGCACCGTCCGTGAGATCCAGCTGTGGACGAACCGGCCGATCTGGCCGCAAGCGCTCGACCGGCCGCTCGAAAACCTCTACCCCCCGGCATGGCTCGATTGGGATCTCTGGCTCGGGCCTGTCAGCGAGCGTCCGTATCATTCCGCGTACGCGCCGTTCCGGTGGCGCGGCTGGTGGGACTTCGGAACGGGGGCGTTGGGCGACATCGCCTGCCACTCGATGGATGCCTCGTTCTGGGCCCTCGACCTCGGCTATCCGACGCGCATCGAGGCGGAATCAACCAGGCTCTTCCCCGAGTCCGCGCCCGCCTGCTCGCGCATCACCTACAGCTTTGCGGCAAAGGGCAGTCGGCCGGCCGTAACCGTCGTCTGGCGCGACGGCAGCCTCTATCCGCCCCGCCCGAAAGAAGTCACAGACCCGCTCGGATGGCCGTTCGATACGAGCGGGCAACTGTGGATCGGTGACTCCGGAAAACTGGTGGCCGGCATCTATGGCGAGAATCCGCGGCTGCTCGATCCCGCTCGCCAGGCGGACATCGTGGCGCATCCGCCCCCGCAGAAGTATCCGCGCACCGAAGGCAGTTACGCCGAGTGGATCGCCGCCTGCAAAGGAGGGACGCCGGCCGGCTCCAACATTCCCGGCCATTCGGGACCGCTGACCGAGATGGTGCTGCTCGGCAATCTGGCCGTACGCACGGCGCAGCCGATCGACGTGAATCCCGCCACCGGAGCTGTGGTGACGAGCGGAGTGCCGGAGGAATACATGAGGCCCCGGTACAGGGCTGGATGGTCGTGGTAGCTATCAGCCATCGGCTATCGGGTGGTCGTCCTGATAGCCGATAGCCGGTAGCCGCCTGATAGCCGGTAGCCGATAAGCTCCTTGCGCCATGCACAAGACCTAGTGTATTTTTATACACCCATATGCATAAACAATCTCGCGGCACCGGCCGCCCGGGCACCGGCCCGCTCGTCGTCCTCGCCTACTCCGGTGGACTCGATACCTCCGCCATCGTCCCCTGGCTGCGCGAGCAGTACGGGGCGCGCGTTATCTGTTTCGCCGCCGACGTGGGGCAGGGCGCCGGCGAGCTAACCGGCCTCATTGAAAAAGCGAAACGCTCCGGAGCCGATGACTGCATCGTCGAGGATCTGCGTGAAGAATTCGTGCGCGACTTTGTCTTTCCCACGCTGCGCGCCGGCGCGGTCTACGCCCGGACGTATCTGCTCGGCACCTCGATGGCCCGGCCGCTCACCGCGGCGCATCAGGTCGCGGTCGCGCAGCGTCTCGGCGCCGACGCCGTTGCGCACGGCTGCACCGGCAAAGGCAACGATCAGGTCCGTTTCGAGCTGACGTACGCGGCCCTTGCACCCGAGCTGCAGATCATCGCGCCGTGGCGCGAATGGAAATTCCAGGGCCGCGAAGATCTTATCGAATACGTAAGGGCCAAAGGCGTCCCGGTTCAGGCCACAGCCGAGAAGCCGTATTCGACCGACCGCAACCTCTGGCACTGCTCCCATGAAGGCGGCATTCTCGAAGATCCGTCACAAGAAGCTCCCGAACACATTTTCGTAATGACCAAGAATCCGATCACGGCGCCGGATGAGCCGGTCGTCGTGACGATCGGCTTCGAAGAAGGCAATCCGGTCAGCGTCGATGCAGTCCCCCTTGGTCCCGTAGAGCTCCTCGAACAATTGAACGAAATCGCCGGCGAGCACGGCGTGGGCCGGGCCGACGTCGTCGAGGATCGGCTCGTGGGAATGAAGTCGCGCGGCGTGTACGAAACGCCGGGCGGCACCCTGCTGTACGCTGCGCATCGAGAGTTGGAGCAGATGGTGCTCGACCGGCGCACGCTGCGGCTCAAGGATGAGCTGGCGCTGCGCTATGCGGATCTCGTGTACGACGGTCGCTGGTGGACGCCGGAGCGCGAAGCGCTCGACGCGCTGGTGACGGCCTCGCAGAAGAACGTCACCGGTACCGTCCGCCTGAAGCTGTTCAAAGGCAACGTGATCGTTGCGGGTCGAGAGAGTCCGTTCGCGCTGTATCAACCGTCCTACGCGACGTTCGGCAAGGACAACGTCTACAACCAGAAAGACGCCGAGGGTTTCATCCGTCTCTACGGACTGGCGAGCAGAATCGCGGCAGGACTGGCCGCCGAGCGGACGGATGTCCCAACGCGCTGAAACCCCGCCACATCAGATGTGGGGTGGGCGCTTCGCTCTCGCACCGAGCGAAGCGCTCGACGCTTTAAACCGCTCCCTTCCCGTCGACCACCGGCTCTGGCCACAGGACGTTTTCGCCAGCAAAGCGTGGGTGCACGCGCTGTGCCGCGCGGGCGTGCTGAACGCTCGCGAAGAGTCTCAGCTTCTCGAGGGTCTCGATCGCGTCGCAGACAAGCTCGCCGATGGCGCCGCTGTCGGCGCGTCGGACGAAGACGTGCACACCCTCGTTGAGCGCCTGCTCTACGCCGAAGTTGGCGCCGTCGCTGGCAAGCTCCACACGGGCCGGTCGCGCAACGATCAGGTCGCCACGGACCTCAGGCTGTGGACGCTGAACGCGATCGATGAGCTCGATACGGCCGTGGCTGCCCTCGGCCGCACCCTGGTCGCCAAGGCGAAGGACGGGCTCGACGCGCTGCTGCCCGGTTACACCCACGGTCAGCGCGCGCAGCCGGTGCGCTGGGCATACGTCCTGCTCGCCCATGCGTGGCCGCTCGTGCGTGACCGCCAGCGCCTGGCCGATGCCAAGCGGCGCTCCGCGGAGCTGCCGCTCGGCTCCGGCGCGCTCGCCGGTTCCGGCTTTCCCGTGGATCGCGTGCTGCTCAAGGAAGCACTCGGCTTCCGCTCGATATCTCCGAACGCGCTCGATGCCACTGGGGACCGGGACTTCGTCGCCGAAGTGCTGTTTGCTATCGCGCTGATCGGCACGCATCTCTCGCGGCTCGGCTCCGAGCTCATTACGTATGCCAGCGGCGAGTACGCCTTTATCACGCTTTCAGATGCCTTTAGTACCGGTTCCAGCATCATGCCCCAAAAACGGAACCCAGACGTATTCGAGCTCGCCCGGGGGAAGGCGGGTCGTATGCTGGGCGACTTCGTCGCCTTGCTCACCACGCTGAAGGGGATCCCTGCCGGCTATCAGAAAGACTTGCAGGAAGACAAGGCGCTCCTATTTGACGCGTGCGATACCATCGCCACGGTCTTGCCGGCCGTGACCGGCGCCATCGATACGCTGACAATCAACGCCGACCGAATGGCAGCGGCGCTCGATCCGGCGATGCGGGCCACCGATCTCGCCGACCTGCTCGTCGAGGCGGGGGTTCCGTTCCGCGAAAGTCACGGATTGATCGGGCGGCTGGTGCGAGCCGCTGAACAGGCGGGGGTCACGCTCGATAAGGTTCCCCCGCAGCTTGCCACCGCCATACACCCCGCGCTCGCGCCTGCATTGGCGCAGCTCGGAACGTGGGAGCAGAGCGTGGAAAGCCGTGCTACGCCTGGAGGTGCGTCCCGCGCTTCAGTGGAGTCGCAAATTGAAGAGTTACGCCGCGCGTTCCAGCCCGGATCGAGCGTCTAAGCTCCTCACTTGCTGTAAGTTGCTCGTCGGTATTAGCATATCGGATGCGCTGCCTAGCTCTCAACGCCTCATTTGAACCGCTGACCATGGTGCCCGTGCGCCGGGCGCTTCGGCTGGTTATCGACGGTAAGGCCGAGGTCGTGGAGGCGGAGGGCACGCCGGTCCACTCGGAGCGAATGGCGGTGCCGCGCCCCGCCGTGATCCGACTGGTCCGCTTCGTCCACGTTCCCCGCCGCTTCCGTCGCCAAGTCACCAACACGTTCCTGTTTGCCCGTGATAACTACCGCTGCCAGTTCTGCGGCCGGTCGCAACAGGAGCTGCGGCAGCGTGAGTGCCTCACGCGGGACCATCTCGTCCCCCTATCGCGCGGGGGTACGAACCACTGGACGAACGTGCTGACGGCCTGTTCGAGCTGCAACACCCGCAAGGGGAACCTGCTGCCCGAGGAGGTCGGGATGCATCCGCTGCGCGCGCCTCACGAGCCGCATTTCGTCCACCTCTCGTGGGCGGTGCGCCGCCTGACGCGGACGCAGGCGAAATACATCCGGCTCTTCTATGGAGCCGATGTGCTGGCCACCCTCGAGGCGCTGTGACGGGCAAAACTCCCTGGATCGTAGCGGGTGCGGCAGCGGCCGCACTCGCCGGCGTTCTCGTCGTCAGTCGGCCGCAGCCGGCGCCGCCCGGTGCGCCGGTGGGGCATAGCTCTACGCACCCCGATCCACGAGCTGGAGTAACCGCCCAGCAAGTGCTTCCGAACGCGTTTGTTCCGCGCACGCCTGGCTCGACTGAGGCGTATGCAGCAGCGCGCCAGGCGCCAGCGACGCTGGACGGAGTCTATTGTTACTGCGATTGCTCCAAGCACGCCGGTCACCGCTCGTTGCTCACCTGCTTCGAGACGAACCACGGAGCGTATTGCGATGTCTGCATGGCTGAAGCGGTGCTGGCGGTGCGGATGTCGGGTCAGGGGCAGTCCTTGGAGGAAATCCGCGCCGCTATCGATCGCCAATTCGGATCGTAGTACTGCGCGCCTCGAGCCGCTGACGCGGCAATCCCGCCAGCCGTACCAGCACCCGCTGCGCCCCGCGCGCGAGTGCATCGCCAAACCCCTCTCCGCTGGACACCGCCGGTCCCACGTCGCCTGAAAGCCAGCGCGACAATTCCTGCAGGTCCGTGTCGTTGAGCGTTGTGACCTCGAGCCGCGCCAGAAAATAGAATCGCTGTCCGCGTGAGCCAGAGGGTGGCATCGCGACGGTGTAGGGGATTTCCAGCGCGGCGGACAGCTCTTCGGCTGTCGCGTAGCGCGTGACGCTGCCGCCCTGGCGAATGAGCACAAAGTCATCGGCGAGCGGGTCGTTGCGCGCAACCACATCCCAGGACACTTCCCGGATGAATTCATCGAACCAGCTGCCGCGCACATGCCACAGCTCCAGGCGGTAGTGGAGACGCAGTGGGAATCCCGAGCGCATCAGGCCCACGAACTTGCCGTCGGAAAGCAGGCCGGTGCTGCGGACGCGCGGCACGTTGCTTTGCAGCGTGACGGTGAGCGTGGGAGACTGCGCGACAGCCGCCGTGGTGAGCACCAGGCTGGCTGCCGTACTCAAGACCAGACGCACGCTAGAACCGGTGCTCGAGCCGAACCGTGAAGCGCAGGTGTTCGCCGGTGGTTACCGCCTTGGCTATGTAGACTCCGAATCCACTCCAATCCGCGCCCAGACCGACGTCCACGAGCCAGCTCGCAAAGCGCGGGATGCGACCCGCGGGCACCTGGCCGGGGCCATCACCCACGATCCAGGCCTGTCCCGCGTTGGCGAAGACGACAAGGTCCAGGCCTTCCAGCCAGAAGAACGATCCCTCCTCCCGCGGCGGCTCGTCGCGTCCGCTGCTGGGGTTGTAACTCCAGTTGAGCTTCAGGTGGCCGCGATACTCGGTCTGGAACGCCAGCACGCGGTCGCAGGCGGCGAGCTTCGAATCGGTGAACGCGGGGTCGATGAAATCTCCATTGCAGGCGGCCACGCGAAATGGCTCGCCCGGCATCGGCTCGGGTCCGCCGATGGAGAGGCGGCGCTGCAGGGGCAACGGATCGCCGCCCATCCAGCCGCCACCCACCAGGCGCAGGTGAATACGGCCGGACGGACTGATGCGGGCATAATGCCGGGCATCGACAAACATGCGGTTGAACGTGTAGGAGCCATCCGTCGGGATGGAGTCGCGCAGCGTCGGCGGCACGCCGGCGTGCGGTACGACGTCCGAGCTGCGCGCGTTCTCGAACGTCGCGCGCACGAGCCAGCCGGCCGTGGGATCATCGACGTCATTGCGTGTGTCGATCGAGGCGTTCGCGGAGACGGTCGTGTAGTGCCCTTCGTCGATCGGCGGATTGGCGCGCCACGCGTCGGAGTTGCGAAACACCGTCCACGGATCCTGGACGGCTACGGTCGTGTGCCATTCCCGCCGGACTTCGAGCCCCAGCGCGATCGGCCGCTCCGGTTGCGCGAAGACGCGGGCCGCCCATCCCTTGTTGAGGTAGTAGTCGCGGTAGTCGCGCGCGAACAGAAAGGAGCTCCAACCGACTTCATTGCTGTGCAATCCCCAATCCTCGACCGGCGACACGACGTCGAAAGCGCGCAGCGCCAGGCCCACCGGCCGCACTTCGCCTGAACGGAGCTCGGTGCGGAACATGTAACCGAGGTCGCTGCGCTTGTCGGACAGATCGCCGGCAGACCGGAAGACGCCCAGCGCGTCGAGTCGAAGGCGGAAGCTCTGCTGCAGCTTCCAGTCGAAGAGCGGGCCGAAGACGATTGGGAGGCCTTCGACGCGATTGAACGTGCCGCCGGTGGCGATGGTCAGCGACGAGCGCGAGTCCGCGCTGCCCCACGACACGCGCGCGCTGGCACTCGGCAGGCGGCGCCGGAGGTTGGGCGCGTACTCGATTTCGTCGCCCTCGCTGTACAAGCGGTACAGCAGTGGCTCGCGGTATTGGCGCATCTCACCGGCGATCTTCCCGCCGGACGAGTCGACGACACCGCCGACGACGATGACGTCACCCGTCACTTCACCGCCCGGCTCGAATGCCAGGTCGCCGTTGATCACTACCAGCGTCCCCTGGACTCTGCCGCCGACGAAGACCGGCCCGTTGCGCACGGCGACGTTGCCGCGCCACTCGTTGCTGCGCGGCAGGCGAGTGCGTCCCACCAGGCGTGTCGTCGCGGAATCGTTGTAGAACCGAATGACTTCCTCGGCGACGAGTCGCGGCAACGCGCGTGCCTCGAGCGCGGCGCTGTCGGGATGGATGACGATCGTCGTGTCCTGAAGCGTCGTCACGGCCAACAAGAAAGCGAGCATAGGTCAGCCTTCGATGGAGTCCAGGGTGTTGCGCGGCGGTTCGATGCCGAGTCGCCGCATGCGGCGGTACAGGTTGGCGCGGTCGGTCGCGAGGCGGCGCGCGGCTTCGGCGACATTTCCGCGAGAGACCGAGAGAGCGCGCGCGATGAGCTCGCGCTCGTATTGATCGAGCGTGTCGGACAGGGCGATGTCCCGCCAGGGCGCGTCGCCGCTCGTGTCGCTGGCGGTCGGACGCAGGGCGGCTGCGGCCCCTCCGCTTCCGTCTTGCGGTAACACCCGCGCGACCTCTGCCGCGGTGACCAATTCGGCGGACGAGAGAATGGCGAGGCGTTCGACGACGTTCGCCAGCTCGCGCACGTTGCCAGGCCACGAGTAGGCGACGAGGAGGGGAACCGTGCCCGCGTCGAACTTCACCGGACGGCCCAGCCGGGCGGCGCAACGCGCGGCAAAATGGCGCACCAGTGGAGCGACGTCCTCGGGCCGCTCGCGCAGCGGCGGAATGTGAATCGGCAGCACGTTCAAGCGGAACCACAAATCTTCGCGGAACTGGCTTTGCCGCACCGCGCCTTGGAGATCCTTGTTTGTCGCCGCGAGGACCCGGACATTCACGGCGAACGGTTTCTCCCCTCCGACACGCTCGACGACTCCGGTCTCGAGCACACGCAGCAGCTTGGCCTGTGCCTCGGGGCCGAGGTCACCGACTTCGTCGAGGAACAGCGTGCCGCCATCGGCCAGCTCGAAGCGACCTTGCCGCCGCTCGGTTGCGCCGGTGAAGGCTCCGCGCTCGTGCCCGAACATTTCCGATTCGACCAAATCGCGTGGCAGCGCGGCGCTGTTGACGGTGACGAATGGCTTCCCGGACCGCGCACTCTGACGGTGAATTGCCGAGGCGACAAGCTCTTTACCGGTGCCTGATTCGCCGGTGATGAGCACGCGCGACTCCGTCGGAGCCACCCGGGCGATCATCGCCCGCAGCTCTTCCATTGCGAGGCTCGAGCCCACGAGCGGATCGGCATGGCCAAGCTGCTCATGCAGCCGCTTGTTCTCGGCGAGTGTGCGGCCCAGCTCCAGCGCGCTGCGCAGCGTCACGACCACGCCTTCGGGGGTGAGCGGCTTCTCGAGGAATTGGAACGCGCCCAGCTTCATTGCCCGCACGGCGTCGGCGAGGTTCGCCTTCCCGCTCATCATGACGACCGGCACGTGGGGCGCGCGTTTGCGGATCTGCTCGAGTGTCGCGAGTCCGTCGGGACCGGGCGGCATCAAGAGGTCGAGCAACACGACGTCGGGCGTATCCTGGACGACACGGGTGATGGCCGCCGTCCCGTCCGGCGCCTCGATAGTTTCGAACCCGTCCGACTGCAGCAGGGCGCCAACCATGCGCCGGATGTTGGCTTCGTCGTCGACGAGAAGAACGCGAGGACTCACTGGGGACTCGGGGCTCGGGAATGGGTCGTCGGGAAGACGATGTGAAACGTCGCGCCGCCGCCCGGCGTGTCGGTCACGCTGATCGTGCCGCCGTTCGCTTCCATGGTGATGCGCACCAGCGCCAATCCCAAACCGGTGCCGTCGGATTTGGTCGTGAAATAGGGTTCGAATACGCGTTGGCGCAGATCGGCGGGGATGCCGGGCCCATGGTCGGCGATCGTCACCAGAAGTTCTCCGTCGGCGCTCGACACGCTGACGTCGATGGCGCCCTGTCCCTGCATCGCTTCAGCAGCATTGCGGTAGAGATTCGCGAAGGCGCGACGCAGCGGCTCGTAGTGGCCTAAAATCGTGCGGCGTCCGCCGTTCGCGGTGAGCCGGACTTCGACCCCGTCGGGTACGCTGGTTCTGCCGAGCTCTTCAAGGAGCTCGGCCACATCCACCTCGCTTTGTGGACCTTCGGGCAACTTCCCGAACTCCGAGAACTCCTTGGCGAGTCGCTCCAAACGATCCGTTTCTGACGCCATCACCTGGATCGCAGTGTCCGTCCGACTGTCGGGCGGTCCGACCGTCCGCCGCATTTGATCGACCGCAATCCGCATCGACGTCAGGGGATTCTTGATTTCGTGGGCTACGCGCCGCGCCACCTCGCGGAATGCCCGCAGCCGCTCCGCTTCCAGCTCACGCTCGCGAGCGGTGGCGAGCGCCCCTGACAGGTCGCGCAGCGCCTGGCGCAGCGCATCGAACTCCGGCGCGCCCCGCGACACCGGACCGCCTGGCAGCGGGGCGTGACGCCGAATCAATGCCGTCCAGCCGACGAGCTCGTCGATCGGTCGCGACAGCTGGCGCGAGAGGTGGCCGGCCAGGTTCACCGCGGCATAGAGCACCGCGGCGCCGAGCAGCAGGATGACCAGTGCGAAGCCGGCCGTGTAGTAGCGCAAGAACGTCTCGGCGCGCCGGGCGAGACTGACCGATTCGGAGACTTCATTGAGATGCTGCCGCAGTAAAGCGCGCTCGCCTGCGCTGAGATGGAGCGTGTCCACGCCTTCGAGCAGACCGCGGGCGGTGGCGGCCACGCGCTCGGTGGAGGCGCGGGCGCCGGCTGCCGGCAGCAACCGGCGCACCGACAGGACCCAGCCGGCCACCGCGAGCACCGTCGGGACGGCGGTCATGATGACGAGGATGAAGAAGATCCGCCGCCGAAATGGCAAAGCCATATTCGGCCGAATCTAGGGAATCGGCGCCCCTGTGACAAATCGACACGGTAAAAGGCGGTGCGTGGTGCGTGGGGCGTAGTGCGTGGGTGCGCGAGCACACTTTCTTTAACACACCCACGTACCACGCACCACGTACCACGCACGAGGTTTTTCAGTGAAATCCCACACTCACTACCTCTGGTTCAATACCAAGAATCGTCACGAGATCATCGACATTACCGAGGAGGTCGAGAAGCAGGTTGCGGCCGGCGGAGTGCGCGAGGGGTTCGTGCTGGTGAGCGCGATGCATATCTCGGCGTCGATCTTTGTGAATGATCACGAATCGGGGCTGTGGGATGACATCTTGAAGTGGTTGGAGAGTACCATCGCCCCGTGGGATCCCAAACGATATCGTCACAATGAAACCGGCGAAGATAATGCGGCGGCGCATTTGCGCAGCCTGACGATCGGTCACGAAGTCATTGTGCCTATCACCGCCGGGAAGCTCGATTTCGGGCCGTGGCAGCGCGTGTTCTACGGTGAGTGGGACGGGCAACGAAGAAAACGTGTGATCATCAAAGTGCTGGGGGAATGATTATGAACGGCATGATCATGGCGATGATGCTGGCCGCGGCGCCGATGCAGGATCCAGACTCGAGCGCGTTGGTCAAACTCGAAGACGATTGGGCCCGTGCGCTCGTGCGGCGCGACACGATGACGTTTCAGCGCCTGCTTGCGCCGGGCTTCATCTACTCGGAAAACGATCAGACCATGAGTCGTGAGGAGGTGCTGCGCTCTGTTGCCTCCGGTCCCGACACCGTGACCGCGGCTGCGAATGAGGACGTGAGAATCCACCGGTTCGGTACGACGGCGCTCGTGACCGGGTGGCTTGTCGTGCGGGGTCGGGGGGCGGGCGGGTCCTTCGATCGGCGGTACCGCTACACGGACGTGTGGATGAAGCGCGGCGGGCGTTGGCAGATCATCGGAGCGCACGATTATCTCGCGCCCGCGCCGTCGCCCTGAGCGGTCACGCGTTTCCACTCGCGCTTGCATGCGCAAGCGGTGCATGCAAGGTTAGGTCATGTTCTTTTTGAATTGTGAAGCCTCGACCCCTGTTGACTACGCGCTGATCGTGATCGCGGCGTCCGGATGGGTGTACGCCGCGTGGTGCTTGATTCAGCTCCGCTACGAACGTCGCTCGCCGTTGGTGTGGTGGGAGCCAGTGCCGTTCGAGAACGCCGACCTGACGCCGCGAGGCCGTGACTATCACCGGCGCTTCTTTCTATCGGTGTTCGCAGGCACGTGCGCTCTGCTGTTGGCCGTTGCGCTCTGCGCTGGTCGCTAGCCACCCTCTAAGTCAACCCTCGATCTTGTAGATCTCGCGGCGGCCGTATTCGACGAGGTCGTGGTAGCCTTTCATGATCGCCTCGAATTCCTTCTGATCCTCCTTGCTCTGGCCCGTCCCCGACATGCTCCGCTCGAACTCGTCGACGCTCGCCACTTCCATCTCGGACACGATGGTCCAGTAACGCTCAGCGCAGAAATCGGTCATCACCCGCATTTTCGGCATCCCGATCTTCTGGCCGAGCTTGTTCATGGCCAGGAATTTTTCGACCAGGGGCCGTACCTTGCCGGGCTTGCAATACATGATCTCTCGGATGAGCAGCATCTCAATCTCCTCGCGATGGGGGTAACCGGTACCAACTCTTCCGCGTCCTGCAGGAACGTGATGGTGGGCAGCTTGGCTTTCAAGTCGTATAGCTTAATCGCATGAACGTCTTCAGTCTCGAACGCTCGATCGAGGTCCTGGGCCGCACGCCCGCGACCCTGGATGCGATGTTACGCGACGTCAGCGACGAATGGACGAGGGGCAGAGAGGGACCGGACATGTTCAGTCCCTTCGACGTCGTGGGGCATCTCATCGACGGCGAGCAAACGGACTGGATTCCCCGGGCCCGCATCATTCTCGCGCGCGGGCAGAGTGTTCGCTTTGAGCCGTACGACCGCTTCCGCCATCGCGCGCGCAACGTCTCGCGCACACTCGACTCGTTGCTTAGCGAGTTCGCCGCGTTGAGAGAATCCAATTTGCAACTGTTGCGGTCCTGGAAGCTCACGACCAGGGAGCTAGACTTGCCCGGCGAACATCCGAGCATCGGCCCTGTAACATTACGGCAGCTGTTCGCGGCCTGGGTGGTGCATGACCTCGGCCACATCGCCCAAGTCGCGCGCGTCATGGCAAAGCAGTACCGTCGGGAGGTTGGACCGTGGGTACCATACCTGCCCGTATTGACCGATCACGAGCTTCCGCGCTCGTGACGATACTCGTCGCGTTGGCGGGGATGGCCGCGTGTGATGTTCCATCGACCACGATACAGCCGTGGGCCGGCACCTGGGCAGGCGGGACAACGGAATTCCAGGTCGCGCTAACGCTGTCGCAAACGCGAGATACGGTTCGCGGCGGCCTGCGCCTCACGCGCCGGTCGGACAGCTACCTGATCGAATCCCCGGCACTCGCTATCCCGCTCGACGGTGATTCCTTCACCTTCTCGTTCAGTCCTGCACCCGCCTCAGGTTACTCTCTTGTGTCGTTCCGGGCCGAGCGGCGCGGCGACCGGATCGACGCGGCGTTCGCGCTGGATGGCAACGAGACGGCGGTGGTTCTCGAGCGCTTGTGACGTAGATTTGCGGACCCGTCCCATTCCTCGAGGTACCGCGCGTGAAATGCCTGCGTTCGTTCGCCCTTGGCATACTGTTCGCTTCGTCTGCGGCAGCGCAGACGCCGGCACCCCGGCCGGAAGACGTCACGACGCTGGATGGAATTATCAGGGCGTTCTACGAAGTCGTCTCCGGTCCGGCTGGGCAGCCCCGCCAATGGCGGCGGGATAGCACGCTCTACATTCCCCGAGTGCAGTTCGTGGCGATGAGTCTCGAGAACGGCAAGCCCGTGGCGGCGGTAATGGATCACGCTGCGTTCGCCCGCCGTTACGAGGGGGCGTTTGTCGATCGGGGGTTTTTCGAGCGCGAGACCAAGCGCGTCACGAAGCGATTCGGCAACATTGCGCACGTGTTCAGCGCCTACGAGTACAGAGCCACCGAGAACGGCCCGGTGCAGGGGCGCGGCGTCAACAGCATCCAGCTGTTCTGGGATGGGGCGCGGTGGTGGATCGCGAGTGCCACATGGGACGACGAGCGACCGGACAATCCCATCCCGGCGGAGCTGCGCTGATGGACTTCGAATCGGCGTTGAAGATCTCGGCATCCTCCTTGGTTCCTGTAAGGCGATAAGCCAGGCGAAACAGGTCGGCTCCATACCGGCCATAAAGCTCCGCTATGGCGTCTGACGTGTGCTCCAAGGAGATGGCCATGAGCTACAATACCAATGCCTTAGATGCGGGAAACGTTACCAGCCAGTGGCTTTTAGAGGGCAAGTTCTTTATTTTCAACCGTTCACACGTCTGGCAGTCCCCAGGCGGAAGGGCCAAACCATCAGGCGGCGCCAGCGGGCCTCGGCATCGGGTCGAGGGAGCACGCACGGCGCGCCGGGGTGAACGGCAAACCCTCCCCAGCAGCCTGCCAGCCTTACTTACGGCGAAACACGCCTTTCTCCAGAGCCCGGCGCGGCAGCCAAGCGTCGTTCACATCCCCCACAAAAGGGACGTGCTGCGAGCTTGCCCGGAGTCAGGGCAGGAACAGAGTTCGTTATGACAGGTCAGCAGCCACACAGTCACTTAACCCGCCCCGCCCACAAAGAACCACCCGCCCACGCGCCCAATGCGGCGTTGATGATCGACTTCGACAACGTGACGATGGCGATCCGCTCCGATCTACAAACCGAGCTGAAACGCCTGCTTCAGTCGGAGATCATCCGCGGCAAGGTCGCGGTGCAACGCGCCTACGCCGATTGGCGCCGCTACCCGCAGTACATCGTCCCGCTCTCCGAATCGTCCATAGATCTGATCTTCGCGCCGGCGCACGGCGCCAACAAGAAGAACGCGACCGACATCCGCCTCGCGATCGACGCTCTCGAGCTCGTGTTCACCAGGCCCGAAATCGGCACGTTCATTCTGCTCTCGGGCGACTCGGACTTCTCCTCGCTCGTGCTCAAGCTCAAAGAGTACGGCAAGTACGTAATCGGCGTCGGGATCCGCGAGTCCTCGAGCGACCTTCTTATTCAAAACTGCGATGAGTACTACTCCTACAACGAGCTGGCCGGCTTTACCAAGACGAGCGATGTCGAGTACGTGAAGCGCGACCCCTGGGAGCTGGTCGTCGAAGCGGTGAAGCAGATGACGGCTCACAACGACGTGATGCGCTCCGACCGCCTGAAGCAGGTGATGCAGGAGATCGACCCCAACTTCGACGAGAAGGACGCGGGGTTCTCGCGCTTCAGCAAGTTCGTGATCGAGGCCGCACGCCGCGGCCTGATCACGCTGACCCGGCTCGACAACGGGCAGTACGAGATCGCCCTCGGTCCGGAGGTCGCAGGAGCGGCGGCGCAGCCGGCACTCGCCGCGATGGCCGAGTCGAGCGAACGTCCGCGGGGGGATCGCCCCAGCAGTGGCGGTGGACGCCGCGGTGGACGCGGTCGCGGCCGGGGAGCACGAACGGAGCGCGAGGAGCAAGCAGCCCCCCCCCCCGCAGCACCCGTCAGCACTCCCGAGCCGACACCCGAGGACACCGAGGCGCCGGCGGCAAGGGCGGGGTTTTCCTTCGGCGACGCATTCGGTCGGCTGAAGGATGCCGTCGGCAGAATTGGTATGGACGAGGACAAGACGCCGGAGTCCCGGCCGCCGGAAGCCGAAGAGGAGGCTCCAAGGCCCGTTTTCGAGGCGCCCGCGTCGACTCCTGATCTCGAAGAGGACGACATTCCGATGCCCGCCTCCTCGGCGCCACCGCCCCCATACAGTCAGCCGGGCCAGCCGGCGGGCGGGTTCGCGGCACGCGGTGGGCGCTTCCGCCGTGGATCACGCGGCAGCGGCCGTCTGGGCCAACCGGTGCCGGAGATCCCCAAGATCGGCGTCGTGGAGGTCGACCCGAATTTCCGCCCTCGCGTGGACGCGACGTCCGCGCCATCCAAACCTCCGGTGGTGGGGAATGGCCAACCCGCACCGAGCGAACGTGGCGAACGTGGCGAGCGTGGCGGTCGCGGTGGTCGTGGCAGTCGCGGTGGTCGAGGCGGCAGAAACCGCGCGGAGAACGACGGCGAACGTGGCGAGCGGGGCCGTGGGCGCCGCGGTGGTCGCAGCGGCCGCGGGCGTGGTCCGCGTCGCTTTGAAGCGGAGTCGACCGAGCCGGTGGATCAGACCGCGAGCATGTCGCCCGAGCCGCCTCGCGCCCGGTCAGAAGCTTCAGAACCTGCGGCACCTCCAGCTCCTCCGGTGCCGGCACATCCACCGCAGGCGCCTGCAGCTGCGCCAGCAGATGCGGAATCTTTCTGGTCCAAGGTGAAGCGGGGACTCACAGGAGGGGGATGAGTATTCGCAGCGAGGCTGTCGGTGCGAAGTTCTACGCGCGACCCACGGAAGAGGTCGCGCGTGGACTATTGGGGCGCATTCTCGTCAGCAATATCGGCGGGCGCAGGCAATGCACGGCCGGGCGCATCGTCGAGGTCGAGGCGTACGTTGGCCCGCACGATCCAGCCTGCCATGCGTACGGGCACCGGCGGACGGCGCGAACCGAGCCGCTCTACGGGCAGCCCGGTACCGCGTACGTCTACTTCACATACGGCATGCATTGGTGTCTGAATGCCGTCACCGAGCCCAGGGACTTCCCCGCCGCAGTCTTGATTCGTGCCCTCGAGCCCCTCGAGGGTCTGGACACGATGCGGCAGCGGCGCAGGACCGAGCGCGATCGCCATCTCTGTGCGGGGCCGGCCCGGCTCTGCGAAGCCCTCGGCGTCACAGGAGCGGTTAACGGCTCCTCGCTGCACAGCGGCCCGCTGCAGGTGGTGCCGGGCAAGTCGGCCAAGAAGGCCGATATTGTCGTGGGACCGCGCATCGGGATCACGCAGGCGGTCGACTGGCCGCTGCGCTTCTATCTCAAAGGCTCGCCCTGGGTGTCCCGCTAATCCCGCCTTAATGCCGGTCGGTAATGCCCTCTTTTGACGTGCCGAGGCTATAACGCAGACCGGCCTGAAGCGAATGTGTGTTCCCATCGAGCAGGAACTCCGCTGAGCTCGACGTCAGCATGTATTGCGCGAAGATATTGAACCGGGACGAGTAGTTCATCTGAAGGCCGCCCAGGATCCAGAAGAACGCCTTGCTCGACGCCGCAGCCACGCGATCAGCCGCCTCGGTGGCTTCCCCGAGCGTACAGCCGGGGCAATCGACCGACGGGTTGAGAATCTGCTGCAGCGCGAACCCGCCCCCTGCCAGCGGCTCGATAACCTTCTGCGACGGGTACGCGATGACCCCGAACAGGACGCGCCGCACATCGGAGAAGGTCACGTCGCGGAAAGCGGGGCCGACCGAGGAGTTAGTCGAGTTCGGATCGAAGATCACGGCGTGCGCGTCAGCCAGGAACATCGCTTGCTCATAGGCCACGTATAGCGCCGTCCGTCGCGCCGTGATCAACCAGTGGCCGCCGACGACGGGGTCGTACGCGTACTCCTCCGTATTGGTCTTGGACACGAAGGCTCCACCGTGCGCACCCCAGTACCACTGGTAATTCTTGTTCCAGCCACGCCCTTGCTGCGGCGGGACGAAGAAGTATGAGGCGCCGAGCGACCCCTGAACGTGCCCGGTGTAGGCGTCGGTATAGAACGGATTGTCGGGCCGGAACTGCGCGCGGACGTCACCTCGGATGGCGAAGCGCGAGGACAGAAATGCGCGGACGCCGAGCCCGCCGGCGAACATGTGTTGGGTGAAGTTGTAGGGTGCATCCGGGCCCATCAACACCCGCGCGTAGCCGCCCTGGGCGAGCAGTGTCACCTTATCACTCGCCGGAAAGTTGAAGACAAGACTGGCGCCGACAGTGGAGACCTCGACGTCCTGAGTGGCTGCCGTGTTGCGAGTGACTACGTAGTCGCCGGTGATCTCGAGTCCAAGACGGTCGGTCAGGTTGTATCCGATCCTTGCGCCGCCGCCGAAGGCGTTCTCGAGAAAGAACGACTTGTCGAATCGCCAATACGAGCCGAAGGCCCCGAATTCGAGGGCCTGCGACCGTTGCGCCGCTACGCGGGAGGGATTTGCCAGCAGCGTCACGAATCCCGCCAGGAGAATCAGCCGCTTCATCGGACTCCTCCGGGCCCCCCGCCCGCTCTAGGGGAGCCGTCAATAAGACTCACGTTGAAGAGAGCTTGAAGAACTCCGAAAATAGGATTCAGGGCCCAAAAACGCGAGACCCGCGGCGGGGATGCCTCTGAAGCTAGAACGTTGATGACAGGGAGGTTAAGGCGTGAAACCGCGAAACTACTTGAACCGGTTCAGCCGAATGAGGTCGTTCTAACCCGAACAAACGCCGATATATGCAGACCCGTCCGCAGTTCGGTGTCACGTAGTGTCGTGTAAGTGACGCCATACTGTTCGAACGCCCTCAGATCAAGCCCAGTTTAGAACCCACCTTCTTGAAGGCCCCAAGGGCAAAATCGAGATCATCTCGCGAATGGGCGGCCGAGAGCTGACAGCGTACACGCGCATGTCCTTGTGGAACAACGGGATAGCCGAATCCAGTGACAAACACGCCTTCCGCCAGCAGCAGCTCGCTCATGCGAATGGCCTTGGCCGTCTCGCCCAGGATCACGGGGACGATCGGCGTTTCGCCCGGCAGTGGCTTGAAGCCGAGCGAGAGCAACTGCTCGCGGAAGTAGCCGGCGTTCTGGTGCAGCTTCGTCACGAGCTCGGGATGGCCCTCGAGGTGGCGCACGGCCGCCAGTGCGCTCGCCGCCACTGTTGGCGGGAGCGCGTTACTGAAGAGTTGCGGCCGGGAGCGCTGGGTGAGGTAGTCGGTGAGCGCGCGTGGCCCTGCCGTGAAGCCGCCCGCCGCCCCGCCCAGGGCTTTGCCGAGCGTCGAGGTGATCACGTCGATCTGGCCGAGCATGTCGTAGTGCTCCGCGGTGCCGCGGCCATGCTTACCGAGCACGCCGGTCGCATGTGAATCGTCCACGGCCAGGATCGCATCGTACTTGCGGGCGATGGTGACCAGATCGGGCAGCTTCGCGATGTCACCCTCCATCGAGAAGATGCCGTCGGTGAAGATGAGCTTGCGGCGCGCGTTGCCGGCAGCCTTGAGCTTCGTCTCGAGGTCGGCCAGGTCTGAATGGTTGTACACGGCGGTCTGGCATTTCGTGATTGTCTTGGCCAGACGAATCGAGTCGATGATCGAGGCGTGATTCAGCTGGTCCGAGATGACGATATCGGGCTCGCTCAGGACCGTGGGGCATAGTCCCTCATTGGCGTTCCAGCAGCTCACGTATGTCAGCGACGACTCGCAGCCGACGAGTTTCGCGAGCGCGTCCTCGAGCTCGCGGTGAATCGTGAACGTGCCGCAGATGAACCGGACCGACGCCGTTCCCGCGCCCCAACGATCGAGCGCGGCTTTACCTGCGCTGATGACCTCGGGGGCGTTGCTCAGGCCGAGGTAGTTGTTCGACGAGAGAATGATGACCTCACCGCGCCCCTCCATCTTCACGCGTGCGTCTTGCGGGGAATCGAGGAAGTTGAGCCGCTTGTACACACCTTCCTTCTTGAACTCCGCCAACTCGTTCTGCAGCTGTGCCATGAAGCTCATGCGATCTCCAGAATGACCTTGCCGGCGTCGCCCGAGCGGATCGCCGCGAGCGCGTCATCGATGTTGCCGAGGGGGAACTTGTGGGTGATCACGGGCCGGGGGTCGAACTGGCCGCCCGTTAGAAAGCGGCGCATCTGATGCCAGGTTTGGTACATCTTGCGTCCGATCACGCCGTACAGCGTGATGCCTTTGAAGATGATTTCAGTGGCAAAATTGATCGGCACCTCGCCCTTGGGGATGCCCAACAACTGCACTCGACCGCCCAGGCGCACGGCCGCCAGCGCCTGGTGCAGGGCGGATGGCACACCGGACATTTCGCACACGACGTCCGCTCCCTCACCCCCCGTCTCGTCGATGACGGCCTTGACCACGTCGTCCTTCGCGGCGTTGAGGGTCACGTGGGCGCCCATCTTCTCGGCCAGCGCGAGGCGCTTGGGGTTCACGTCGGAGGCGATCACCTTGGTCGCGCCGGCCGCACGCGCGATCCCTACGGCGAAACAGCCAATCGGGCCGCACCCCACGATGAAAACGGTGCTGCCGGGAATCTCCGCGGTCAGCACCGTGTGAAACGCATTACCCATGGGATCCATGATCGCGCCGACCTCGGTGGGAATGCCCGAGAGGGTCAGGATGTTGGTCGTGGGCATCACGATGTATTCGGCAAATGCTCCGTTGCGATCGACGCCGATAATGCGCGTGTTCCTACAGATGTGGCTGTTGCCGGTCCGGCACTGGACGCAATGCCCGCAGACGATATGCCCTTCCGCGGTGACGAGCTGTCCAATGCGGAGTCCTGAAACCCCCTCCCCGAGCCCCTGAATCTCCCCCGCGAACTCGTGGCCCACGACAATCGGCGGTTTGATGCGCCCCTGTGCCCACGGGTCCCAGTCGGCAATGTGCAGATCGGTGCCACAGACGCCTGCGTGGCGCACGGCGATCAGTACCTCTCCCGGACCGGGGGACGGCTTTGGGACGGACTTCACGGTCAACCCGGGCGCGCGTTTCTCTTTAACGATCGCTTGCATGAACTCGGGACGAGGGACGGTGGAAGAGGGAAGCGTTAGAAGATCGAGCGAATGAATCCGCCGTCAACTTGCAGCACGGCGCCGGTAATATAGCTCGCGGGTTCCGACGCGAGGAACGTCACCGCGGCGGCCAATTCGGTCGGCTTGCCGATGCGACCAATCGGAATCTGAGCAATCATCTGCTTCATCGCATCAGGCTTTGTTCGGGTCAGCTCTTGCACCCGCTCCGTGGCGATGAAGCCCGGGCAGATACTATTCACGGTGATGCCATCGGGGGCGACTTCATCCGCGAGCGCCTTGGCGAACCCGAGCACGCCGGCCCGTGCCGTTGTCGAGAGAATGAGCCCCGGCAATGGCTGCTTCGCGGCTACGGACGTGAGGCAGATGATCCTACCCCACTGCGCCTTGCGCATGATCGGCACCGCGGCACGGGCCAGATGAACCGTCGACAACAGGTTGAGGTTGATCGCGCCTTGCCACGCTTCGGCCGGTTGATCTTTGAACTGGGCTGCCGGCGGGCCGCCGGCATTGCAGAACAGCACGTCCAGACGCCCAAACTTGTTCGCGACCTTCTGGACCAGCTGCTCGGCTTGCGCCGGCACGGTGACGTCTGCGGGGAACGGCGCCGTCTTGGGGTCGCGCCCGTTCACGGCCACCTGCGCGCCCTCGGCTTCGAGCGCGTTCGCAACCGCGCGCCCGATGCCGCGCGTCCCAGCGCAGACGAGCGCGACGCGATTCTTGAGCCCGAGATCCATGGCGCGAATGTACAGGTGTCAGGTGTCGGGTGTCAGGTCCTGACACCTGACACCTGACACCAGACACCTATTTCACCGGCTCAATTCTAATGGCGCAGACTTTTAGCTCGGCCATTTTCGCATACGGGTCGAGCACCGGATTGGTCAGCAGATTCGCCGCCGCTTCACGGAAGTGGAACGGGACGAACAC